>JBBQEF010000426.1:0-4005 GCA_038320445.1 Mycobacteriales bacterium | reverse complement strand
CTCGTCGGCCGGGAGGAACGCGTCACGCCCGGTGGGCACGGGGCCGGTCGGATCGGTGTGCGGCCGGTCAAGGTGCTCGTAGACCTGGCGCATGAGCCGGAACGCGTTGTCGTAGTACCCGAGCCAGACGTGGAGCCCGTGCTCCTCGATCCGGCCGTCTGCCGTGCGGTGGCTCGCCCCCTTGCCTCCCAGCCGCCACCCGCGCTGCACCACGGAGACGTCGGCGTGCGGTGCCAACCGGTGGGCTGCGGTGAGTCCCGCCATCCCCCCGCCGAGGACGAGGACCCTCACAGACCGGCCGCGTGGCGGTGAGCGCGTCGGCCCGCTTCCCACACCCTCTGGGCGAAGGCCGTGCGGTCGACCGGGGTGGGCTGCCTCTTCCCGTGCGCCCGGACGACGCTGTTGAGGAGGGCGTCGAACTCGGGCACGCTCGGCGTGTCACGAGCTCCGTCGAGGAGCTTCGTCCGCGCGGTCGGGATGTCGGTGACCGCGCAGTTCTCGAGGAACGCCGTCAGGCCACCGGATCGCTGGAGGTCGTTGAGCCCCTCCACGATCGCGCTGCCGGGCTTGCCGATACCCGGTCCGAGCACCTGCAGCATCGCCCGCGAGACGTCGTTCCCGACCTGGTAGACGCCCAGGGCGGTCTTCCAGGCGGCGGCGACGACGTGGGCGGGTGTCGTCGCCCGGTCGGCGGTCGACGGGTCGGCCTGCGCCACCGCGTCGGCCCGGGCCAGCGCGTCCGGAAGGTCCTGCTGCACGACGTCCGCCCACCTGCTCGCCGATGCCGACAGGAACGACGTCGCGTGGTTGACGACGCCGAACACGCTGTCGACCCAGCTGAAGCGCAGCGGCCTCGACTCGAACTCGGCGATGCCCCGCTTCACCTCGCCGAGGCTGTCGGTGCCGAGCTGGTCCCACCGGTTGCGGCAGTCGTCGAGGTAGCCGTCCATGACACCGGTCAGCACCCCGTCCCGCCCGCGCGGCCCGGTGGTGGGTGACCCGGCGGAGGACGGAGTTCCCTCTCCGGCTGCCTGGTCGACGCCGAGGAGCTCGCGCGCCCCGTCCAGGAGGCCGGTCTCGCACACCGAGTCCAACCAGGCGTTGCCGCCGTAGAACTCGATCGCCTTGACCATGACCGCCGCGCTCACGCCGCCGGTACGTCGCTGCACGAGGTACCACCCCTCGTCGACCTTCACCGCGTTCTGGTCGGCCAGCTTGTAGGTCACGTAGGACCAGCTGCGGTCGCGGGCGGTCGTCCGTACGAAGGTCAGCGCGACCGGCCCGAACGGGCCCACGCGGTTGGGCAGGTTCACTTCCTCTATCAGCAATCCCGCCTGGTAGTCGCAGTCGTCGGCCTGCTCCTCGGCCGTCACCACCACGTCGCTTCTCAACCAGAACTGCGGGCATTTCTCGTGCCAGCTCGCGGGGTTCGTCGCATCCAACGCAGAATCGGGGAATTCGGCACGGAAGACGCCGTAACACACCTTTCGGGCCTCTCGCAGTTCACGATCCGCGCCGAGGTCGAGTCCGGTCTTGCCGTCGTCGCAGAAATCGCGGGGAATGGACGGGACCGGCCGTCGACCACGCGGCTCCCGAAGGCGCTGCCGCATCTCGCCGGTCAGGAACTCCCGCTCCGCCAGATCATCGATGACGGGATTGTTCTGCAGGTCTTCTTCGCGGCTCCCGGTGCCGTCGTCGTGAGCCCAGTGGTGGAGCGCCGCCGCCACGAAGTCCGGGTCCACCTGCTGGCGGACCGGAGCGCGTCCCGGCCGTTGCCGCGGACCCGCCGCCCGGCTCAAGCCCTGGAGGGCGGCGAGGAACGGCTCAGGGCTTCCTTCCGGCGCGGGCGGCACGAGCCGCAGAACCGGCAGGTCGGTGAACAGCCTCTCGGTACTGAGGGCCGCTTCTGTGTTCTTGAGAGAGAAGCCGCCCGAGACCTCCGGTATCCGCCTCCGCAACTGCTCGGCCATCGATGTGCGGAGATCCGGTGGCGGCCGGGGGTCCGTCCGCTGAGTCAGCGTCCAGATGACCGAGCGGCTCGACATCATGATGCACTCTCTCTTCCGCCGACCGGGAAATCAGCTGTTAGGCTCTTGTGGTGGACGAGCATCGCCGCCAACCGATGACGCCATTCCAGGAACGGCTCGCGCGGATGACGGTGCAGGTGATGGCGGGGATGAACATCGTCGCCTTCCGGTTGTCGGAAGGCCGGGTGGGTGGCACGGTGCCGGGCGGCGCACCGATCTGCCTGCTCACCACCCACGGGCGTTCGACGGGGCGGCTGCGCACCGTTCCGTTGCTGTTCCTCTGGAACGACGAGGACATGGTCGCCGTGGCCTCGAACGGCGGCATGAGCGTGGCGCCGCAGTGGTACCTCAACCTGCTCGTCGAGCCGCAGGTGGAGGTGAGCGTCGGGGGTTGGCAGCAGCGGCGCAGGGCCCGGCCGGCCCGCGACGAGGAGCGCGCCGAGCTCTGGCCGCGGTTCGTCGCGGCCTACCGGCACTTCCAGTCCTACCAAGTGCGCACCTCCCGTCCCATCCCGCTCGTGGTCTTCGAGCCCGACGGGGAGCGGCGGTCGATCCGAGAATCCCGGTAGTGGACCGGCGCCGCCCCGCGGCCCGATCCGGGTTCACCGCCGCGCGGAACCCGGATCGTCCGCCGGGGGAGTGCCGCCCCGATCCGGCGGCTGTCCACCGGCCCGGCCTTGTGCGGCGAGCCGCCACATGTCCTTCGCCCACATGCCGCCGAGCGCCGCGAACGTCTCGACCGCGTCGGCCGAGTGGAACTCGCCCAGCACCATCCGGTCGGCGGCGTGGCCGCTCACCTCCGCGTACGGGGTGATCGCTTCGCCCATCGGCGTGCCGTCGAGCCCACTTCGCCAGGCGGCGAGGTCGGACCCGGCCTCGGGCCAGGTGTCGCGCAGCGCCTGGGACGCCCCCTCGACCCAGTGCTGGACCAGCTCGCCGAGGACCGGGGTGAAACGCTCCCAGGAGTTGACCACCTCGTTCATGATCGTGTCCGTGGTCCACGGGCTCTCGTGCCCGGAGAGGTCCTCCCAGTCCGACTGGATCTGCCCGACGAGGGCGGACGTGCGCCGGGCCAGTGCCATGGCGTCACCGATCCAGTCCGACCACGACGACCATTCCCGCGACGCTGCGGCTGGTTCGTCCACACCGCTGTCCTCTCCCGTGTCCACTGTGGGCCTACGTCACTGCGACGTCGGCCCTGGCGTTGCGGCCTGCCGTCGTGTCGTGGTGGATGCCGAGCGCCCGGGGATGGATCCCGAGCTCGTCGGCCAGGTCGAGCGCGGTCAGGTCGTCGCGGCGGGCGGCCGCGTCGTCGACGGCCAGTGCGCGAAGGGTGCGTCCGCGCTCGGCCAGGATCGCGGGCAGGTGCACGAGCTCGCCGTTGCGCTCGGCGAGCGCCACCGCCGCGTCGAGTGCGTCGAGCGCCCCCCGGTGATCGCCACCGACCAGGCGGGCTCGCCCCAGGAGGGTCAGGTGGTACGGGCGGAAGAGCGTGGCACCGGTGCGGACGTAGTTCTCGCAGGCCGCCTCCATCCGGGCCGAGCCCTCGTCGACCGCGCCGAGGCAGACCTGGGCGTGGCCCTTGTAGATCTCCGCGCCCGCCAGGAACATCTGCGACCCGTACCGGCTGCAGATGTCGATGGCCTGCTGTGCGTGCCACAGGCACGACGACGCGTCGCCGGAGTAGGCGCCGAGGGCAGCCCGGAACGTGTGGGCGTACTCCCGGGCGTACCAGCGCAGGTGCTCCTCGCACGCATCCGCCAGATCGGTCGCCGCGGTGGCGGCGCGATGCGCGAGCCGGGCATCGCCCCCGAGCCAGTGGGCGAGGGCCAGATGCGACAGCGCGGCGACCGCGGGGTGCTGGAACCGCTGGAACGGGGTGATGGCGCGGGTGACCGCGTAGCGGTCGACCGCTGCGGACAGCAGGCGACAGGCCTGCTCGATCCGGCCGAGGTAGAACGCGGTGATCCCCAGCGCG
>JBBQEF010000425.1:0-4026 GCA_038320445.1 Mycobacteriales bacterium | reverse complement strand
CGGCCCGCCTCGTCGGCGATGGCCTCCTGCGCCTGCTTCTTCGTCCCGACGAACATGATCGTCCCGCCGTGCGCCACGGTCTCCCGGACGAACTCGTAGGCCCGGTCGATGTAGGACAGCGTCTGCTGCAGGTCGATGATGTAGATGCCGTTGCGCTCGGTGAGGATGTAGCGCTTCATCTTCGGGTTCCAACGGCGGGTCTGGTGCCCGAAGTGCACACCGGAATCCAGCAACTGCTTCATGGTGACGACGGCCATAGCCGGAGTGCACCCTCTCTTCCCAGGCGTGGACGCTCGGCGGCCACGCGGCGGTTTCGCGGTGCAACCGGCCGGCGGCACCGCCCTGGCGTCGCGTCGGCGTCCGGCCCGCAGGTGGAGACCCGCGGGACCGCCCGTCCGCCGTCTCCCACGTGGTGGGTACGCGAGCGCGCGAAGTCACCCCGCGCATGCGTCGGGGTGCACGTGGAGTGTACGCCGGGGCCCGGACCGGCCTCACGTCGCATGCCGCAGCTGTCCCCCTGGACAGCGGCCCGTCCACAGGCGCCACGATCGCGACCCGCCGCGCCGCCTGCGGGGGCAGGCTGGGCCGATGACGGCACGGCGGCGGCGGCCGGCGGGAGACAGCGGCGGCGCCGCGCGCCGTGCAACGGGCGCGGTGATGGCGGCGCTGCTCGCCGTCGGTGTCGCGGCCGCGGTCCGGGCGCCGATCCGCGGCCCCGGCGCGGCGCCGCCGGTCCACGGAGCGTGGGTTCGGGGGATCGACGCGGGCCGTGAGGTGTCCGCTCACCACCGGAGCGAGGACACCGGCTCGTCGGGCACCACCACGGTGTCGGCGAGGTCCGCCGAAGACGCTCCGCCGCGGGGCGACCCTCCCGTCCCCGGCTCCCGCTTCGGCTGGCCGCTCGTTGCGCGGCCTGCTGTCGTCACACCTTTTCGCCCGCCCGCGCATCCGTACGGGCCGGGACACCGTGGCGTCGATCTCGCCGGGCTCCCGGGGCAGCCGGTCCTCGCCGCGGGCGCAGGCACGGTGGTGTTCGCCGGGCCGCTGGCCGGCCGGGGTGTGGTCTCCGTGCAGCACGACGGCGGCCTGCGCACCACCTACGAGCCGCTCGTCCCCCTGGTGGCGGTGGGCGCGGTCGTGCGGGGCGGCGACGTGCTCGGGCGGCTGGGGTCCGGCCACGCCGGATGCCCGCTCGCCGCCTGCCTGCACTGGGGCGTGATCCGCGACCGGGACGAGTACCTCGATCCCGTGGTCCTGCTCCGCCCCGCCCACGTCCGGCTGCTGCCGGTGCCCGTCCCGTGGCCGCAGGAGCCCGCGTAGGCACCGCGGCAGCGGAGGGCGCTCAACCGGCGGTCAGCTCCTCCAGCCGGCCGCGCAGCCGCCCGACCAGGCGGGAGTGCAGCTGGCACACCCTCGACTCCGTGACGCCCAGCAGGCGCCCGATCTCGGCCAGCGTCCGGTTCTCCAGGTAGTACAGCTCCACGACCCGCCGGTCGCGCTCGCCGAGCTGGGACACGGCCAGCGTCAGCTGGCGCGACAGCTCCCGGGCCTGCACGACCGTCATGGGGTCGGGCGCGCGATCGTCGGCCAGCAGCTCCGACACCCCGCCGCTGTTCTCCTCCAGCGCTTCGACGCTGATCATCTGCACCTGCTGGGCGAGACCCCGCAGGTCCCGCACCGGGACGCCCATCTCGTCGGCGAGCTCGCGGTCGGTGGCCGCCCGCCGGAGCCGGTTCTCCAGCCCTTCCCGGGCTCGATCGAGCTCCCGCGCCCGTCCGCGGACGGTCCGGGGCACCCAGTCCTGCGCGCGCAGCTCGTCGAGGATCGCGCCGCGGATGCGCTGCGCCGCGTAGCTCTCGAATCGGGGGCACCGCTCGGGGTCGAACCGCTCGATCGCGTCGATCAGGCCGAAGACGCCGGACTGCGCCAGGTCGGCGTGGTCGAGATAGGACGGCAGCCCCGCTGCGACGCGGTGGGCGACCGCGCGGACAAGTGGTGCGAAATGCACCACGAGCCGGTCGCGCAGTGTGCGTGTCGGATCGGCCAGATAGGCCGACCACAGCTGATCGACCGGTGCCGGCCGCGGGGGCACGACCGGCTCCGGAACGATCTCCACGAGCGTCGGGACGAACGGCACGGTCGTCGACACCATGGGCCCTGCAGACGCCCTGAGCTGCGCGGATTCGACCAGGACGGAGTCACGCCCTGGGGTGCGCCTGCTCATGAACCACCTTCAGCCGCTCGACGGTCACGTGTGTGTAGAGCTGAGTCGTCGCTAGCTTAGCGTGACCGAGCAACTCCTGTACGTAACGGAGGTCCGCGCCGCCCTCCAACATGTGGGTGGCCGCAGCATGGCGGAGGCCGTGCGGCCCGATGTTCGGCGCGCCGGGCACGGCCGCGACCGCCCGGTGCACCACCTCGCGCGCGATCCTGGGGTCGAGGCGCCCACCCTTCGCCCCCAGCAGCAGCGCGGGCGGCGACCCCGGCTGCGCGAGCACCGGCCGGCCCGCTTCCAGCCACCGCACGAGCACCGCGGCAGCCGGAACGCCGTAGACGACCGTGCGTTCCCGGTTGCCCTTGCCGAGCACCCGGAGCGCGCGGCGGCCGGGGTCGACGTCATCGAGGTCGAGGCCGCACAGCTCCGACACGCGCACCCCGGTGGCGTAGAGCAGCTCCAGGACCAGCAGGTCGCGCACCGCCAGCGGCTCCCCTTCGGCGGCACCGGCCCCCGCCGCGTCCAGGACGGCCGCGGTCTGGTCGGCCGCGAGGACCGCCGGCAGCGCGGGCCGGGGGCGGGGCGAGACGAGCCGCGCACCCGGGTCCACCGCGAGGTGGCCGGCCCGGCGGGCCCACACCGTGAACGACCGAGCCGCCGCCGCCCGCCGGGCCAGTGTGGAGCGCCCGGCGCCCGCCGCGTGGCCGGCGGCGAGCCAGCGCCGCAGCAGGGCCAGGTCGAGCTCGTGGACGCGGTCCAGGCCGGCGAGCAGCCCGGCCAGGTCCCCGCGGTAGGCCCGCACGGTGTGCGGCGACCGGCCGCGCTCCAGCGCGAGGTGCTCCAGGAACCCGTCGAGCACCGCCGCGACGGCGGGGGCGAGGTCCTGGGGCACCGGTCGACGGTGGAGGGCGGGCCGGGCCCAGGTCAAGCCCGCCGCGCCGGAGGTGTTGTGCCTATCCGGCAGAGATCTCCAGCACCCTGCGACGCCACCTCCCCTCCACGTGCTCCACCAGCCCGCACCGTTCGAGATCGACCAGCGCCGCACGGACCGCTCCGAGCGGCACCCCGGACTCCCGGGCGAGCCACCAGCTCTCCCGCGGGGCCCGCGCCGGCAACGCCTCGTGGACGCGCGCAGCGGCCGGTTCGAGGCCGTCGGTGGGCCGGGTCGGCGCGGGCGCCGGTTCCTCGGCCAGATGGACCCCGATCCGGCCGGCGTCCTCCAGCACCTCCTCGGCCCGGGTGACCAGTGTGGCACCGTCGCGGATGAGCCGGTGGCAGCCGGCCGACCGGCCCGATGTGACCGCACCCGGCACCGCCATCACCGGCCGGCCGAGCGACCGGGCATCGGCGGCGGTGCGCTGGGCCCCGCTGCGGAGCGCGGCTTCGACCACCACGGTGCCGCCCGCCATCCCCGCGATCAGACGGTTGCGCACGAGGAAGCGATGCCGGGCCGGGACGGCACCGGGCGGGTACTCGCTCACGACGAGCCCGCGCGCGGCGATGCGTTCCAGCAGCACCGTGTGGACGACCGGGTAGGCGCGATCGGGCCCGCAGGCCAGCACCGCGACGGTGGGGCCTTCCACGGCGAGCGCCGCCCGGTGCGCCGCCCCGTCGATGCCGATGGCCGCCCCGGACACGACGGTGAACCCGCGATCGGCCACACCACCGGCGATCTCACCGGCCATGTGCGTGCCGTAGCTGGTGGCCGCCCGCGCCCCGACGACGGCGACCGACTGCTCGCACAGCCCGGCGAGCTCGCCCGGCCCGCGGACCCACAGCGCCACCGGCGGCGCCAGCTCGTCGATCCCCGT
>JBBQEF010000424.1:0-4044 GCA_038320445.1 Mycobacteriales bacterium | reverse complement strand
CGCGGAGCTGACGGGCCTGACCACCGGCACCGTCACCGGGGTCATCGACCGGCTGGAGACGGGCGGCTTCGTGCGCCGCGTGCGCGACGACGGCGACCGCCGGAAGGTGCTCGTCACCCCGGTCCCCGACGGCATGGCCCGGCTGGCCGGCGAGTACGCCGGGCACGGCAGGCACACCGACGCGGAGATGGCGAAGCGGAGAGCGGCCGAACTCCAGGTGATCGCCGACTTCCTGGCCGAGATGAACGCCTCCCCCGGCCACCCGTGACACACCCGGGTCATCCCAGTGAGGGGATCCGGGCGGCGACGGCCGGCGGCAGCGCCTCCACCGCCGCCCACTCCCCGGTGTGCTGCTCGTAGCGCGGGTAGGAGCCCCTCAGCCCGCGCAGGCGGGCGAGGGGAGCCAGGGCCGCGAACAGTGGCCGTTGGACGGCGCGCGGCGGCGAGGTGAAGCGGATGGTGTCGTCGAACTCGCGGGCGAGCAGGGCCGCCTGGAGCAGGCCCGGGCGGCCCGTGCCGTCGGTGCGGCCGTCGGCGGCCAGGCCGAACAGGTTGCGGATCATCGACTCGAAACGATGTCCCGGATCGACCTCGACGACGACCCAGGCGGTGTCGTCGCCGGCGTTCCACCAGTCGTGCGGTGTCTCCGGTGGCACCACGACCCGGACGCCCGCGCCGGCGAGGCTCTCGACCCCGTCGAGCCGGACGCCCAGCGTTCCGCGCACCACGGTGAAGGTCTCGGTGCTGTGCGGATGGACGTGCTCGCCGACCACCGCCGCGCCCGGCCGGGCGTAGAGGTCGGCCACGAGGGGTGAGCCCGGTGACTCCGGCGCACGCCGCACGACGCCGCGTTCTCCGGTGACGGGGTTCTCGATGACGGGGTGCGTCATGGTGTCTCCTCCAGATGGATGGGATCGGTGGTGGGTGGATCTGAGCTGCTCAGGCGGCCGTCTCGGAGCCGACGGCTCCCGGCGGGCGTGTTCCGTCGAGGAACGCCGAGGTGGTGAGGCGGAGCAGGCCCGGCGCCGGCGGCGTGGAGAAGGTGGCCACGGGCACGGCGTCCGGACGCAGCAGGACCGCGCCGGCTGTGCCGAGTCCGAGGGACCGGGCGACGAGTGGTCCGACCGGCTCGACGTCGACCGGGGCCGGGACGTCCAGCCCGACGACGGCGCGGCGCCACGCCGCCTCGTCGGCGGCGAGGAGGGTCAGCCGGTCGCCGGCCAGGTCGAGGGTGGAGACCCCCGGCGCCACCCAGGCGTGCCTGACCCGTCCGCCCAGGTCGACCTGGACCTCCGAGGCCACCTCGCGCCTGGCCCCGGACCTGTCTGCGGAGCGTTCGACGTGGTGCGAGACGACCGGTCGTCGCTCCGCCTCGTAGCCGTCCAGCAGGGCCGGTAGCGCCCAGCCACGGAGCACCCACCCCAGCTTCCAGCCGAGATCAACCCCGTCCGCGAGGGCGATGTTCAGGCCCGTCCCGCCCCGGGGCGTGACGCGGTGGGCGGCGTCACCGACCAGGAACACCCGGTCCCGCGAGAAGGCATCGGCCAGCTGGGCTCCGGAGGTGAACCGGTCGAACCGGTCGACCTGCACGTCGAGCCCCGGGACGTCGACGGCCCGCCGCAGACGGCGGCGCAGGCCGTCGAGGTCCGGCGGCGTGGCCAGCTCGCCACCGGGACCGAAGGTGACGCCGAACAGCCACCGGTCACCCCCGCCCGCCGGCAGCAGCACCCCGCGCGAATCGGGTTGGGTGATCGCGTAGAGCAGGTGGCGGTGTTCACCCAGCACGCCCCACAGGGGCGCGCGGAACCCGATCCGGGCCCCTTCGAGGACGAGGACCGAGCCGGTCGATCGGATGCCCAGCACCGTGCGCACCGCACTCCGGGCGCCGTCGGCGGCGACCACGTACTCCGTGCCGACCGTCCGCAGCGCCCGCGACGCGTCGCGGACCGTGACCGTCGCACCGCCGGGGGACGTGGCGACGGCGACGACCTCGCTGCCCCGCTCCAGGGTGACCAGCGGCAGTGATCCCACGTGCTCCCGCAGCACCGCATCGAGACGGTCCTGGGCCACGCACGCCGCGCGGGTCGGGCTGAGCATCGCGCTCTGGGCGTCGCTCGGGTAGCCGACCTCGACCGGCGTCCCCTCGGCCGCCCGGGCCAGGGTCGGCGTCACGAACATGGTCATCGCCACCCGGTCGGCGTTCTCCCGGACCCGGTCGGCCAGCCCCCACAACCGGAGCAGCTCCATCGACCGCAGGCTCAGGACCGTCGCCCGGGGCAGGTCCGACCCGCCGTCCCGCCGCTCGAGCAGCAGGACCTCGATCCCCGCCCGGGCCAGGGCGATGGTCGCGGCCAGCCCGGCCGGACCGGCGCCGACCACCACCACGCGGTGTTCTCTCATCGTCATCCTGATTTCATCAGACAGCATGTCTTTAGAACTACAGCGTGTCTTCCATCGGTCGCCCTGTCAACTGAAATATGGGAGAGTGGCGATGTGGCCACGCGCAGGTACCAACAGAGCCTGAGGGCCGAGGCGGCGCTGGAGACCAGGCAGCGGATCCTGGCGGCCGTCGCCGACCGGCTACGCGCCGCTCCCACCGAACAGCTCAGCCTCGACCGTGTCGCCGAGCTGGCGGGTGTCGCCCGGTCGACCATCTACACGGTCTTCGGCTCCCGGCCCGGGCTCTTCGACGCCTTCGCCGACGACCTGTGGGACCGCACCGGGTTCGCCGACCTCATCGAGGCCGTGGCGGTGCCCGATGCCCGCGCTCACCTGCGCGGCGGCATCCGCGCGTCCTGCCGGATGCTCGCGGGCGACCTCGATGTCTACCGGGTGCTCTTCGCCATGTCCCGGCTCGACCCCGACTCGGTCGGCGGTGCCGTCGACCGGAAGGAACGCAACCGGAGCGGCGGCATGGCGCACCTTGCCCGGCGGCTGGCGGACGACGGCGTGCTGCGTGCCGGCATCACCGCCGAGCGCGCCACCGACCTCCTCTGGATGCTCTGCAGCTTCGAGGCCTTCGACCTGCTCCACACCGGCCGTCACCTGTCGGTCGACGACGCCGCTGACACTCTGGCCGACACGGCGGAACGCGCACTCTGCGATCCTCAGAGGAAGTAGCGGTTGGTGAGCGGGAGGACCTCGGCCGGGGGCAGATCGACCATCCGGCCGTCGATCTCCACCTCGAGTGAATCAGGGGACACCCGCACCTCCGGGCTCGCCGTGTTCAGCACGAGATCGGCCTTCGTCAGGTTCCGTGAGCCCCGCACGGCGGAGAGCCTGCGGCGGATCTTCAGCCGCTGCGCCAGGCCGGAGTCGATGGACGCCTGCCCCACGAACGCGACGCCCAGCGACGCGGGTGCGAGGCCGTAGGACCCGAACATCGGGCGGTAGATCTGGGGCTGCCCCAGGCGCGTCGAGTCGTTGCCGCCGCCGACCGGCCCCCACACCACGAAACCGTTCTTGAGCACCAGCTGCGGCTTGACCCCGAAGAACTCCGGGCGCCACAGAACGATGTCGGCGAGCAGGCCCGCGCGCAGCGACCCGATCTCGTGGGCCATGCCCTGGGTGATGGCCGGGTTGACGGTGAGCTTCGCGAGGTAGCGCAGGATGCGGGCGTTGTCGTTGGGGCCCTCGGCGCCGAACACCTCCTTCATCCGGTGCGCGAGCTGCCAGGTGCGGATCGAGACCTCGCCGATGCGGCCCATGCCCTGCGAATCCGACGACATCATCGCGATGGCGCCCTGGTCGTGCAGGACGCTCTCGCCGGCCACCGTGCCGCCGCGGCCGCGCCACGCCAGCGAGGCCAGGTCCTCGTCCAGCGACGCGTGCATGCGGTGCACGGCCATCTTCATCTCGGGGTACTCGGCGTAGGTGCTCACCGTGTACGGGATGGTCGGCGTGGTGGACGAGCCGAGCACGTGCGGCACCCCGGCGAGCTCCAGGACGTTGGGGTGTCCGCCCCCGAGGCCCTCGATGTGGTAGGCGTGGATCGTGCGGCCGTCGATCGCCGCGAGGGTGTCCTCCAGCTCGCCGCCTTCCTGG
>JBBQEF010000423.1:0-4056 GCA_038320445.1 Mycobacteriales bacterium | reverse complement strand
TGACCGACACACCGTGACGAAGCCGGGCCCGCCGCCACGTCGCGCAGGCTCGATGCGGTGTGAGGGGGCCCCGTGGGCGCGTCGCGCAGGCTCGATGCGGCGGCGAGGGCGGTCAGGCGCGGATGCGTTCGCCCTTCGGGTCGTACAGGGGACCGTCACCGACCTTCGCCGCGGTCCAGTCGCCGTCCACCGCCACCGCGACCGGGCCGCTCGCCCGCGTCGGGAGGTAGGCGTAGGCGATGGAGCGGTCCACCGTGTAGCCGTAACCGCCGGACGTCACCTGCCCGACGACCTCTTCCCCGACCCGCACCGGCTCGCCGCCCAGCGCCACCGCGCGGGGATCGTCGAGCACGAGGCAGCGCAGTCTCCGGGCGACCCCTCCCGCCCGGCGCCGCTGCAGTGCCTCGTGCCCGACGAACCCGCCGCCGCGACGGACCGCGAAGCCCAGGCCGGCCTCGTCGGGGGTGGTCTCGGGACCGATGTCGGAGCCCCACGCGCGGTAGCCCTTCTCCAGGCGCAGGCTCTCGATGGCGCGGTACCCGCAGGGCTGAGCACCCGTGCCGGCCAGCACGGACCAGAGCGTCGCGCCGTACTCCGCGGGGCAGTACAGCTCCCAGCCCAGCTCCCCCACGTAGGTCACGCGCAGCGCCCGCACCGGCACGTCGCCGACCACGATCTCCCGCATGGACGGGTACGGGAACGCCTCGGTGGCCAGCGACGCGGGTGTGAGCGGGGCCAGCAGCTCGCGGGCAGTGGGTCCCCACAGCCCGAAGCACGCCCACGCGCTCGTGACGTCGGCGAGCCGCACGCCGGACCCGGTCCGGCGGGCGTGGCGGCGGAGCCACCCGAGGTCGTGCGGCCCGAACGCGGTGCCGGTGACCACGGAGAACGCGTCGGGCCCGGTGCGCGTGACGGTCACGTCCATCTCGATGCCGCCGCGGTCGTTGAGCGCCTGGGTGTAGACGACGGCCCCCGGCGGGCGGTCGAGGTCACCGGCGAACACCTGTGCGCAGAACCCCGCTGCATCCGGTCCGGTGATCTTGATCTTCGCGAACGACGACTCGTCGAACAGCCCGGCCGACGTCCGCACGGCCACGTGCTCGGTCTCGACGCACGGCGACCAGTGCCGGCCGGCCCACCCGTGCGGCCGCAGCTCCTGCGAGCCGGCCTCGGCGTAGTGGTTCACCCGCTCCCACCCGGCCTTCTCGCCGAACACCGCGCCGTGCGCCGCGTGCCATGGGTAGGCGGCCGAGGTGCGCAGGGGCCGCCCCGCCGAGCGCTCCGCGCCGGGGTAGCGGATGTCGTAGTAGCTCTCGTAGTTCTCCTGCGTGCGGGCCAGGGTGTACCCCGGTGACCGGTAGTGCGCACCGAACCGGCGGACGTCCATGTGCCAGAGGTCCGTGCCCGGGTCGCCGTCGAGGATCCAGGCGGCCATCACCTCGCCGATGCCGCCCGCACCCGCGATGCCGTGCGCGCAGAACCCGGCGGCGACGAAGAACCCGGCCACCTCGGTCTCGCCGAGGCAGAACTCGTTGTCGGGCGTGAACGCCTCCGGCCCGTTGATCATCGACGCGACGCCGACGTCGGCCAGCACCGGCACGCGCACCTGCGAGTTCGCGGCGATCTCCTCGAACCGGTCCCAGTCGGGTGGGAGCAGCGTGCCGTTGAAGTCCGGCGGCGGGACGTGCGACGGCCACGCGGGAGCGGAGCGACGCTCGTAGCCGCCCATCACCAGCCCGTCGATCTCCTGGCGGTAGTAGACGAGCAGGTCCGGATCGCGCAGTGACGGCAGCGTGGTGCCCCCGACCCCGGGCACCGGCGCCGTCACCACGTACTGGTGCGACATCGGCACCACGGGGATCCGGACGTCCACCAGCTGCGCGATCTCCGCGGCGAACATGCCACCGCAGTCGACCACGACCTCGCACTCGACGTCGCCGCGGTCGGTGCGCACGCGGGTCACCTCGCGCCCGTGCGGGCGGGAGACCGTGTCGATCGCCGTCACCCGCGTGTGCTGCGCGATCCGGAC
Organism: Mycobacteriales bacterium; assembly: GCA_038320445.1. Classification (GTDB taxonomy): domain Bacteria; phylum Actinomycetota; class Actinomycetes; order Mycobacteriales; family Pseudonocardiaceae; genus Pseudonocardia. The sequence continues at coordinate 2,027 of JBBQEF010000423.1, read as the reverse complement.
CCCGGCCGCGCGGGCGGATGCGGCCAGCGCGTAGCACAGCCGGGCCGGGTCGACCTGCCCGTCGGTCGGCGTCCAGGCCGCACCGAGCACCCCGTCCGTGCTCATCAGCGGGAACAGCGCACGGGCCTCGGCGGCCGACAGCAACTCCAGCGGCAGCCCGGCGCGCTGCGCCCATCCGTGCTGGCGGCGGATCTCGGTCAGCCGCTCCGGCGACGACGCCAGCTTGAGCGAGCCGGACTCGACCCAGCCGGCGTCGAGCGTGCGGTACAGCTCCACGGAGTGGACGTTCATCCGGGTCAGCGCCGGATCGGCGCGGAGCTGACCGACCAGGCCCGCCGAGTGGAACGTGGACCCGCTCGTCAGCTCCGAACGCTCGACGAGCAGCACGTCGGTCTCCCCGCGCCCGGCGAGGTGGTGGGCCACGCTCGCCCCGCCCACGCCCCCGCCGATGATCACGATGCGGGCGCGCTCGGGCAGGTCGCTCACGGCATCGAGCCTACGGTCTAGACCGTTCGACACGCGAGCCCTACCATCCCCCGATGGCAGTAGGCGGGGAGCTCGACGCGCTGCTGGACGCGATCCCCTGCACCGCCCGGCGACCCCGCACCGTCGCGGAGCTGCCCGGTGGCCTCACCAACCGCAATCTCAAGGTCAGCACGCCGGACGGCACGGTGGTGGTCCGGATCCCCACCTCCGGGCCGGGGCTGCTCGGCATCGATCGCGATCACGAGCACGCCAACTCCGTCGCGGCCGCGACGGCCGGCGTCGGCGCGCCGGTCCGCCACTACCGCCCGGGCCAGGGCATCGTCGTCGGCTTCCTGCCCGGCACCGCGCTCACCGACGAGGACCTGCACGATCCCGCCGTGCTCGGGCGCGTCGCCGCGGCGTGCCGGCAGCTCCACGCGGGCCCCCGTTTCGCGAACGACTTCGACATGTTCGCCGTCCAGGCGCGGTACCGGCGGATCGTGGCCGAGCACGGGTTCCGGTTGCCCCCGCGCTACGACGAGTTCGCGAGCGCCGCGGCCCGTATCCGGGAGGCGCTCGGCCCGCGTGACCACACCGTTCCGTGCAACAACGACCTGCTCGCGGGCAACCTGCTCGACGACGGCGAGCGCGTGCGGATCATCGACTACGAGTACTCGGGCAACAACGACCCCTGCTTCGAGCTGGGCAACGTCTGGAGCGAGGCCACGCTGCCGCCGCCCCTGCTCGACGTGCTCGTCACCGCCTACTTCGGCCGCCCCCGGCCCGACCAGGTGGCCCGCGCCCGGCTGTTCGGGCTGATGTCGAAGTACGGCTGGACGCTGTGGGCGTCCATCCAGGACGGCTCCAGCCCGCTGGACTTCGACTTCTGGTCGTGGGGGATGGAGAAGTACGACCGCGCGGTGCGCGAGTTCGACAGTCCCGATCTCGAGCGCCTGCTCGGGACGGCCCGGCAGTGCGAGTGACACGGGAGACGCGATGAGCGAGACCGACACCAGTGACGAGGCGGTGCTGCACCGGCTCGGCTACGCCCAGGTGCTCTACCGCGAGATGGGCGGGTTCTCCAACTTCGCCATCTCGTTCACCATCATCTCGATCCTGGCGGGCTGCCTGACCTCCTACTACCTGGCCTTCAACTACGGCGGCCCGGTGGCGATCACGTGGGGCTGGCTGCTCGTCGGCGTGTTCTGCGTGCTGGTGGCGATGGCCATGGGCGAGATCGCCTCGGCCATGCCGACGGCGGGCGCGCTCTACTTCTGGGCGTCCAAGCTGGGCGGCCCGGCCTGGGGCTGGTTCGCCGGATGGTTCAACCTGGTCGGGCAGATCGCGGTGACCGCGGCGATCGACTACGGCGCCGCGATCTTCACCACGGCCCTGCTCAACCTGTGGTTCCCGGACGCGATCGGCACCGACACCGTCGCGATCTTCATCGTCTACACGGTGATCATGGCGCTGCACCTGGCGCTCAACGTCCTCAACGTCAACCTGCTGGCCAAGCTGAACACCGTCTCGGCCTGGTGGCACATGGTGGGCGTGGCGGTGAT
>JBBQEF010000422.1:0-4107 GCA_038320445.1 Mycobacteriales bacterium | reverse complement strand
CGCCGCCGAGCACGTACGCGTCGCCCACGCCCTCACCCGACTACCGACGATCACCGAAGCGTTCGCCGCCGGCCGCGTCTCCTACTCCAAGGTCCGCGCCATCACCCGGATCGCCGGCGGGCCCACACCCGAACCGACAGCCGGTCACGGCCCCCACGAGGATCCGGGCGACACCCCGAAACCCGAGGTACCCGCCCTCGCCGACGACGCCGAACAGGTCCTGCTCGATCTCGCCCTCGCGGGCACCGCGAGCCACGTCGAGAAGATCGTCCGAGCCACCCGCCGGGAACAGACCGATGCCACCCGCACCGCCGCACTCCGCTCGCTGTCCTGGCGCCACGACGACGACGGCAGCCTGGTCCTGCGCGGGCGCTTCACCGCCGACGAGGGCGCCCTGCTCGTCGCCACCATCGAAGCCATGATCGCGCTGCCGCAACCCGCCGGCCGCGAACAGTCGCCCGGCGCCGTCGCCGACCGCACCGCCGCTCGCCGCGCCGATGCCCTGCTCTCACTGGTGACCGGCACCGGCGACGACCGTGAGACCGCCCGCGATCAGGCCCGGGTCGTCGTGCACATCGAGGCCGCCACCGGCGCAGCCCGGATCGAGGGCGGCCCGGAGATCCCCGCCACCACCGCCGAACGCATCGCCTGCGACGCCCAGGCCCGGGTGCTGCTGCACGACCGCACAGCCAACCGGCTCTACCTCGGTCGCAGCCGGCGGCTGGCCAGCCCGGCCCAGATCGCCACCCTCACCGTGCGCGACGGCCCCGGCTGCCGGTTTCCCGGCTGCGACCACACCCGCCACCTGCGGGCCCACCACGTCCAGCACTGGTTCCACCACGGCCGCACCGACCTCGACAACCTCGTCCTGCTCTGCAGCTTCCACCACCGCCTGCTGCACGACCGGCACTACCGCGTCCACCACGACAACGGCCGGTGGACGTTCGAACGACCGGACGGCACTCCCGTTCCCGAAGCCGGACCCCCGCTCGACGGCAATACCGAGGGCCTCCTGGAGATCGCCACCCGGGCCGAGCTGCGCATCACGCGCGACAGCCTCACCCCCACATGGGGCGGCGAACGCCTCGACCTGCACCCGATCCTGGAACGGCTCCTGCCCCGCCCGGTGCGGGTCGCCGCCTGACGGGACCTGCCGGCTTGCCCTGGTATCGGTGGTAGTGGTGTCATCGCCGGCATGCCATCGCAGGACACCCACGCCGCGGTCGAGGCCGTCGTGCGGATGGAGTCGGCTCGGCTGATCGCCGGGCTGGCCCACTTCACCGGCGACGTCGGGCTGGCCGAGGAGATGGCCCAGGACGCGCTCGTCGCGGCCCTGGAGCAGTGGCCCGCCGAGGGCGTTCCGCGGAACGCGGGTGCCTGGTTGATGACCGTCGCGAAGCGCCGGGCCGTGGACCTGTTCCGCCGCAACGACGCGCGGGACCGCAAGTACGGCGAGATCGGTCACGCGATGGACGCCACCAGCGCGCCCGCCGACGCCGACCTCCGCACCCCCGACGACATCGACGACGACATGCTGCGCCTGGTGTTCGTCGCCTGCCACCCGGTGCTGCCGGTGCCGTCGCGCGTCGCGCTGACGCTGCGGCTGCTCGGCGGGCTGACCACCGCGGAGATCGCGCGCGCCTACCTGCAGCCGGAGGCCACGGTCGCCGCCCGCATCACGCGGGCCAAGAAGGCGCTCGCAGGCCTGCCGTTCGAGGTGCCGCCCGCGGCCGAGCGCGTGGAACGGCTGTCCTCGGTGCTGGAGGTCGTCTACCTGATCTTCAACGAGGGCTACTCCGCCACCGCTGGCGACGACTGGATGCGTCCGGCGCTGGGCGCCGACGCGATCCGGCTGGGCCGGGTGCTGGCCGGACTGGCCCCGGGCGAGCCCGAGGTGCACGGGCTGCTGGCGCTGATGGAGATCCAGGCCTCCCGCTCCGCCGCGCGGACCGGTCAGTCCGGGGAGCCGGTGCTGTTGCTCGACCAGGACCGGGCCCGCTGGGACCGGCTGCTCATCCACCACGGCCTGGCCGCGCTGGCCAGGGCCGAGCAGCTCGGCGGGGCCGGCGGCCGGTACGCGCTGCAGGCGGCCATCGCCGCGTGCCACGCCCGTGCCGCCGCACCCGAGGACACCGACTGGCCGCGCATCGCGGCGCTGTACGCCGTGCTCGCGCGCCTCACGGGCTCGCCGATCGTCGAGCTCAACCGGGCCGTTGCCGTGTCGATGGCCACCGGCCCGCAGGCCGGGCTCGACCTGGTGGAGGCCGTCGCGGCCGAGCCCGCGCTGCGCGGGTACCACCTGGTCTCCAGCGTGCGCGGGGACCTGCTGGCCAAGCTCGGACGCACCGACGAGGCCCGCGCCGAGTTCGAGCGCGCGGCGTCCCTCACACGCAACGCACGGGAGCGCGAGCTGTCGCTCGAACGGGCACGCGCGCTGGGCTGAACGGGTGAGCACCGCGGTCCCGGCCTGCGAGCCGGCATGACCGGGAGCACTGTTCGCCCGACACAGCCCAGGGAGGATGCCCGCGATGTTGCTGGCCGATTACACGCAGACCTACGCCCCGCTCGGCGGCTCGCTCGGCCTGTCGTCGATCGTCGCGGTCCTGCCGTTGCTCGTGCTGTTCGTGCTGCTCGGAGTGGTGCGGATGCGGGCGTGGCTGGCGTCGGTCATCGGGCTCGTGGTGGCGCTGTTCGTGGCCGTCGTGTTCTACGCGATGCCCGTGGGCGACGCGCTCAACAGCGGCCTGCTCGGCGCGGCCTTCGGGTTCTTCCCGATCATGTGGATCGTCATCAACGCGGTCTGGGTCTACAACCTGACCGTCGAGACCGGCCACTTCGACGTGCTGCGCCGCTCGTTCGCCTCGGTCAGCGACGACCAGCGCATCCAGGCCATCATCATCGCGTTCTGCTTCGGCGCGCTCATGGAGGCGCTCGCCGGGTTCGGCACACCGGTGGCGATCAGCTCGGTGATGCTCATCGCGCTCGGCTTCCGCCCGCTCAAGGCGGCGACCGTCGCGCTGGTGGCCAACACCGCGCCGGTGGCGTTCGGGGCACTCGCGGTGCCGATCACGACGCTCGCGACGGTCACGAAGCTGCCGGTCGAGGACCTCGGCGCGATGGTCGGGCGGCAGACGCCGATCCTGGCGGTGTTCGTGCCGCTCGCGCTGGTGTTCATCATCGACGGGAAGCGCGGGGTGCGGCAGGTGTGGCCGGCCGCGCTGCTCTGCGGCGTCGTGTTCGGCGTGTTCCAGTACCTCGCGTCGAACTTCTGGTCCATCCCGCTCGCCGACATCATCGCCGCGCTCGCCTCCGCCGCCGCCGTGCTCGCGTTCACCCGCGTGTGGCACCCGGCCGAGGGCTACATCGAGCGCGAGGGCGACAGCCCGGCCGACGGCGAGGTCGGCCACGAGGTCTCCGGCGGTACCGGTGGGGCGCCGGCCTCGGCCCCGTCCGGCGGCACCACCCGCACCCGGGCCGCGGCCACGGAGGCCGCCGCCGACAGCCGCGGCGAGGTCCTGCGGGCCTACGCGCCCTATCTGATCATCATTGTGGTTCTCGTGCTGGCCACCCGCGTCCCGTTCATCACCGGCGTCGCGCCGACGAAGCCCGGGACGAACGGGACGGGGCTGGAGGCGGCCACCTGGATCTACAACTGGCCGGGGCTGCACATCGTCTCCGACACCGGCAAGGCCGTCGCCACGACGTTCAAGCTCAACTTGCTCTCGGCGGTCGGAACCCTGCTGCTCGTCTCCGGCCTGCTCACGCTCCTCGTGCTCAAGGTCGGGCTCGGCACCGCGCTCCGTGTTTACGGGCGCAGCGTCATGCAGCTCAGGTGGGCCATCCTGACGGTGATGGCCGTGCTGGCGCTCGGGTTCGTCATGAACGAGTCGGGGCAGACCACGACCCTGGGCCTGTGGCTGGCCGGGGCGGGCGGGGCGTTCGTCCTGCTCTCACCGATCATCGGCTGGCTGGGCGTGGCCGTCACCGGGTCCGACACGTCGTCGAACTCGCTGTTCGGCGCGCTGCAGGTCAGCGCCGCGACCTCGGTGCACCTGTCGCCCACCCTGCTCGCCGCGGCCAACTCCTCGGGCGGCGTGCTCGGCAAGA
>JBBQEF010000421.1:0-4133 GCA_038320445.1 Mycobacteriales bacterium | reverse complement strand
GGCCCGCCACGCCCCGCCGCCGGGCGCGGTGAGCAGCACCAGGTCGCGACCGAACAGGTCGATCGTCGACCGGGCACCGCCGTCGAGCCAGAGATGCGGTGCACGGCAGCCCGGGTCGGCGGTCGGGACGTAGTCACCGGGACCGCTCCGGTCGGGGCTGCCGTCCGCCACCACCGCGGACGAGCCGTACCGGTAGCCCATGTCGAGCTGGCGGAGGGTCCGGCCGCTGAAGGGCAGCCCCGACGGGTCGAGCGACGCCGTCCAGCCCTCCCGCGCCTCGGCCACCGCGGTGCGGACGACGGGCTCGCGCTCGGCCGCGTAGGTCTCCAGCAGGGCCTCCCCCGCCCGGCCCGCGAGCACGGCAGCGAGCTTCCAGGTGAGGTTGTGCACGTCGGCCATCGCCGAGCTGATGCCGGTCGCGCCTGCGGGTGGCACCTGGTGGGCCGCGTCGCCGACGAGGAGGACCGGCCCGGCGGCCATGCGCTCGGCGGAGCGGGCCACCGCGGTCCACCTGCCCTCGGCGATCACGTCGACGTCGAGTCCGGGCAGGCCGAGCAGGTGGCGCACCAGCTCAGGAGCAGCACCGGGACGGTCGGGACCGTTCGCCACCCAACGGCCGTCCGGGTGCGTGGCGAGCAGCACGCCGCCCACGCCGGTGAGGAAGTAGATGCCGCGGGGCACCGGCCCGGTCCACGGGGTCAGGTCGGCCCGGAAGGCGACGGCCCGCATCCGGCCGAGGTCGTCATCACCGCGCAGCGGGATGCCGAGCCGCTCGCGGACGCCGCTGCGGACGCCGTCGGCGGCGATCATGTAGTGGGCCCGCACGGTGACCGAACCGGCCAGCTCGGCCTCGATCCCGTCGGGGCCGACGGCAAACGACACGAGCTCGGTGCCGAACCGGAGGTCCGCACCGGGCCGGGCCGCCGCTTCCGCCCGCAGCACCTCCTCGAAGACGTCCTGGGAGATCGCCGCCCCCTCGCAGGGGCTCACCTCGGCGAGCTCCGGCCCGCCCGTACGGTGCTCACGGAGCGGCGCGGCCGGTAGGCTCTCGCGCCACTCGGCGCCGGGATCGATCACCAGCCGGCGGGCCGACACGGCCGCCTCGGCCCCACAGGTGCGCAGGACCTCCATCGCCCGTGCGTGCACGCCGCGGGCCCGGGGCAGGTGCGACGCGGCGGCGCGGCGCTCCACCAGCAGCGACGGGACGCCCTGCGCGGACAGCAGCAGCGACGCGGTGAGCCCTGCGGGGCCACCGCCCACGATCAGCACGGGCACCTGGAGGCTCGTCATGGCTTCGCTCCATTCATCATAGTTACGCTATGATGAGAAGAGTGATACTGTGACGGCGTGGTTGTCAAGGACCAAACCGGGCACCGGCAACGGCAGGCTCAGGCCACGCGCGACCAGATCGCGGCGGCCGCCCGCACGCTGTTCGCGGAACGCGGCTACGTGGCCACCACGATCGCCGCCATCGCCGAGGCCGCCGACATCCCGGCGCCCACGATCTACTCGGCGTTCGGGTCGAAGAAGCGCATCCTCGCCGCGATCCGGGAGCGTTGGATCACCGAATCCGGTGCGCAGCGCGAGCACGAAGCCGCGCTGCGGCGGCCCGATCCCGCCGAACGGCTGCGCATGGCCGCGCGCTGGAACACCCGCCAGTTCGCGCTGGGCCTCGACGTGATCCAGACCTACGAGGACGCGGCGCGCGCGGACCCGTCGATGAACGAGACCTGGCAGGCCGTGCTCGCCGGGCGGGAGGGCGCGATCCGTGGCCTGCTGGCGACGATCGAGCCCCACCTCGCCCCCGGGCTGGACGGCGCGGTGGAGCTGTTCGTGGCCCTCTCCCAACCCGGCCCCTACCGCGTCCTCGTGGTCGAGCGCGGCTGGACGGACGAGCGCTACGAACGGTGGCTCGGCGATCTCTTCGTGGCCCAGCTGCTGAACTCGTCGGTGCGGTAGGTCAGGGCGCCGTCTCCAGCACGACCTTGCCCGTCACCCGGCGGTCGTCGATCAGCGCCAGGGCCTCCGCCGCCCTCTCCAGTGGCAGGGTCGCGCTGATCAGCGGGTTGAGGGCGCCCGTGCGCAGGTGCGGTTCGAGCTCCGCCCACTGGCCGGCCAGGTAGCCCGGGCGGCCGAGCGCGAAGCCGCCCCAGCCCACGCCGACGACGTCGATGTTGCCCAGCAGCAGCCGGTTCACCTTCACCGTGGGGATCTCGCCCGCGGTGAAGCCGATCACCAGGAGCCTGCCCTCGGGCGCGAGGCAGCGCAGGGAGTCGGTGAAGCGGTCGCCGCCCACCGGGTCGACGACGAGGTCCACCCCACCCAGCGCCTTCACCGCGTCGCGGAAGCCGTCGACGGGCACGGTGTCCTGTGCCCCGGCGGCGCGGGCCACCTCCGCCTTGGCCTCGGTGGACACCACGGCGACGACGTGCGCGCCGAGCGCCACCGCGAGCTGCACGCACGCCGTGCCGACGCCGCCTGCGGCCCCGTGCACCAGCACCCGCTGCCCCTCGCGCAGGTGCCCGCGCACCATCAGCGCGAAGTGTGCGGTGAGGTAGTTCATCGGCAGGGCCGCGCCCGCGACGAACCCGACCTCGCCGGGCAGCGGGAGCACGTGGTCGGCGTTCACGGCCACCACCTCGGCGAACGCGCCCGTGCCGGGGAACGCCGCCACCCGGTCGCCGGGCTGCAGCCGCGAACCGTCCGGAGCCTCGCGCACGACGCCGGCGATCTCCGAGCCCAGCGTGAACGGCAGCTCGGGTTTGTACTGGTAGAGGCCCTTGCTCTGCAGGACGTCCGGGAAGTTCACACCGGCGGCGCTGACGTCCACCAGCACCTGGTCGGGTCCGCGCACCGGCTCGGGCACGTCCCGCACCTGCACCGACCCCGGCCCGTCCAACGCCATCACCTGCACCGCGCGCACGGCACTCCTTCCGTCGAGACCCACGTAGGTATACCCGGTGGCCGGGCGCACCGTGGGCGTCCCGTGGCGTTCACCTCGGCCCCCTACCGTCGCCGGTATGGCGCGCCACGGGGACACGGCCCGGTTCCTCCGCGAGTTCGTCCGCGACCCGCTGCACACCGCAGCCGTCGCCCCCAGCTCGGCGGCCCTCGCCGCGGCGATGGTGGAGCCCCTGAGCAGCACCGGTGATCCCGTGGTCGTCGAGCTCGGACCGGGAACGGGCGCCTTCACGTCCGTGATCCAGGAGCGGCTGGACGGCCGCGGGCGGCACGTCGCCGTCGAGCGCCATCCCGGTTGGGCGGAGCTGCTCGCCCGGCGTCACCCGGGTGTCGACGTGGTGTGCGCCGACGCCGGGTCGCTCGCCGACGTGCTCGCCGAGCGCGGGATCACCAGGGTGGACGCCGTGGTGAGCGGGCTCCCCTGGATCGCTCACTCCCCCGACCTGCACTCGGCGATATCGGGCTCGCTCGCGACGGACGGCGTGTTCACCCAGTTCGCCTACTCCTGGACGCGCTGGGCGCCCCCGGCCCGCCGCCAGCTCGCCGACCTGCGCGCCCGCTTCGGCGACGTGACGACGAGCAGGATCGTCTGGCGCAACCTGCCGCCCGCCGTCGTCCTGCGCGCCACCGGCAGCACATCGGGCCCCTCGTCGATCACCCCTCCCCCCCGATCGGGGCGACCGGGGGGCTGAGAGGGTGGGCCCAGTGCGACTCGTGTTCGGCCCCGACGACATGGACGGGTACTCGTCCGTCCGCGATCGGCTGCGCCTGCACATCGTGGCCTGGGCCCGGCGACGGGGCCTCGACGCGGAGCCCTCGCTGGTCGCCGCCGCCCTGGACCACAAGCACGGCGTGGACGGCCGCCTCGCCCACTGGACCCGGGCGCACGTCGCCGACGCGCTCGCCGTCTGGTTCCCCCGCACCGTCGCCCTGCTGGAGGACGACCGCGACGCGGTCCCCGCCGCACTGCACGCCCTGATCGGCTTCCTGGCCGATCGCGACTGGCTGGACTCGCGGTCCGACCCGGCCGCCGAACTGCACGCACAGGTGATCGACTCCACACCCGCGCTGCACGACGCTCTCGACGACGAGCGCAACCACGACCTCGGCACGTTCTGGGCGGTGCAGATGCTGCGCCACGGCGTGCCGACCGCCGACCCGTCGGCGGTCAC
>JBBQEF010000420.1:0-4152 GCA_038320445.1 Mycobacteriales bacterium | reverse complement strand
CGGCCCCACCTGGATCCGGATCAAGGTGCCTCCGCCCCACGTCGCCGACGCGTTCGTCGCGGCGCTTGCCGGGCTCGTCCCCCCAGAACCGTCGAAGGAGACGCGATGAGCCGCGAACTGGTGCTGATCGGGATCGGCGCGGGCGATCCGGACTGGGTGACGCTCGAGGCCGTCCACGCGATCCAGCAGGTCGACGTGCTGTTCGTCGTCCTCAAGGAGGACGAGCTCGACGACCTCGTCCAGGCACGGCGCACCATCATCGAACGCCACCGCACCACCCCGCTGCCAACCGTCGAACTGCGTGATCCGCCACGTCCCTGGCGCACCGCGCCCGACTACGACGCGGCGGTGGCCCGCTGGCGCGCCGAGCGGCTCGCGCTGTGGAGCGCCGCCGTCGCCAGCTCGGTTCCCGACGGCACGACCGGCGGGTTCCTGGTCTGGGGCGACCCGAGCCTGTACGAGAGCACGCTGGCGATCGCCGACGAACTCGCGCGCTCCGCACCGGAGGAATCGCCGCTCGGCCTGCGCGTGATCCCCGGCATCAGCTGCGTGCTCGCTCTCGCCGCACGGCACCGGATCCCGCTCAACCGGCAGGGACGCGCCGTGCAGATCAGCCCGGCACGGCTCATCCAGGACGGCCTGCCTGAGGGTATCGACGACGTCGTGGTCATGCTGGACGGCCGCCAGACCTTCGCCACCATCGACCCCACCGGCCTGGACATCTACTGGGGTGCCTACCTCGGCAGCGAGGACGAAATCCTGGTCTCCGGAGCACTGGACGAGGTCCGCGACCGGATCGCTGAGCTCCGCGCAGAAGCAGCCACCCGCAAGGGCTGGATGTTCGACACCTACCTGCTGCGCCGCCGCTAGCCCATCCCGGCTGACGCCCGGTCCCGGACCCAGCCGACAGCGTCGGCCACCGAAGGGACCACCGGGATCCCCGATGGGACTGCCGGGCGGCGCACCATCACGACGGCCACGCCCAGTCGCGCCGCGGCGTCCAGCTTGGCGTCGGTGGACCCGCCGGAATCCTTGGCCACCAGGACGTCGATGCCCCGGCTGGCCAGCAGGTCGAGCTCGTCGTCCAGGGTGAACGGCCCGCGGGCACGCAACACCTCCCAGGTCGTCGGCACCTCGACGTCCGGCGGGTCGACCACCCGGATCAGCACCGGCCGCCCGGCCCAGCCGGCGAACTCGCCCAGCGACTGGCGCCCGATGGCGAGGAAGATCCGGTCGCCGAGGCGCTCCGCCGCTCGTCGGGCGTCCGCGATCGTGTCCACCCAGTGCCAGGACGGGGCGTCGGCCCGGGTCGACCAACTCGGTCGCGACAGCCGCAGCAGCGGCACCCCGACCTGCGCACACGCAGCTGCTGCGTTCCGCGTCATCTGCTGCGCGAACGGATGGGTCGCGTCGATCACGGCCCCGACGCCCTGGCCGCGCAGGTAGGCGACCAGGCCCGGCACACCGCCGAAGCCGCCCACCCGGACCTCGCCCGGCGGCAGCCTCAGGTCCACCACCTCACCGGCGAGCGACGACACCACCGGAACGTCGTCGGCAACCAGGAGCTCGGCCAGGCCGCTCGCCTCGGCCGTCCCGCCCAGCAGCAGCATGCTCACCGTCGCCGTGCCACGGCGAGGGCCATCGACACCGCAACCGCCCCCGCCGATACCGCGAACGCCAGCCGGTTGGCCCGGATCAGGTCGGCCGGTCTCGGGGACGCTCCATTGCCGAGCTCACCGCGATCCTCCTCGACGCCGTCGTAGGTGTTCCGTCCGCCGAGGGTCACCCCGAGGGCGCCAGCGAACGCCGCTTCGACGACTCCGCCGTTGGGGCTGGGATGCCGCCCGGACTGTTCCCGGACAGCGCGCACGGCATCAGCCGGGCGCCCGCCGACCAACGGGGCGCACACGGTCGCGAGCGCACCGGCGATGCGGGCCGGAACCCAGTTCACCGCGTCGTCGAGTTTCGCAGCGGCCCAGCCGAAGTTGCCGTAACGGTCGTTGCGGTAGCCGACCATGGCGTCAAGGGTGTTGATGGCCCGGTAGGCCAGCAGCCCGGGAATCCCCGCGACAGCGCCCCAGAACAGGGGAGCCACCACGGCGTCCGATGTGTTCTCCGCCACGGACTCCAGCGTTGCGCGGGCGACGCCGTCGGCGTCCAGGGCCTCGGGGTCGCGGCTCACCAGGTTGCGCACCCGCGACCTGGCGCCCGTCAGGTCACCGGCGGCGAGCCGGCCAGCGATCGCCTCCGACTCCCTGGCCAGCGAGCGCCCGCCCAGCACAGCCCACGTCGCCGCAGCAGTGGCCAGCAGGCCTACCACCGGCCGCCCGCGAACGGCGCGCTGGATCGCGCAACCCAAGCCCACGACGCCGCCGACGAGCAGGGCCTCATTCACGACCCCACACGCCCTGTTGTCGGCGTAGGTGTGCCGCTCGAGGGCATCGGCAACCTGGCCGAAGCCCGCCACCGGGTGCCTCCGACGCGGGTCGCCCAGCACCTGGTCGGCAGCCCAGCCCAGTCCGAGGCCGCCGGCGAGCCACGCTCCCCGATGGGTCATCGGCCAACCTTTCGCTGGTGGTAATTGTTCGCAGTCGAGTGTGTCAGACTAGGCAGCGCAGAGATGTGTTGAGGAATTCCGGTGAACCCGCAAGGGCAAGTCCGGAGCGGTCCCGCCACTGTGACCGGTTGCACCGAGCGTGCGCAACCGGGAGCCAGGAACTCGCCTCCCTGCAGAGCGACATTTCGGGCGAGGAAACCTGAGGAGGCTCCATGGCTACGCCTGCCATTGGCACACCCACCCTGATCGGGGTCGGTGTCGGCCCCGGCGATCCCGAACTGGTCACCCTGAAGGCCGTTGCCGTCTTCGAGGCGGCCGACGTGATCCTGGTTCCTGCCACGGAGGCCAGCGGACGTGAGGCCGGCCGCGCAGAGCAGCTGGTGCTGGCCGTCTGCCCGACGGCGGCGACCAAGCTGCAGCGGGTGCCGTTCAGCATGGCCCAGCGCAGCGGGATCGGCACCAGGCGGCGCCAGTCGTGGATGGCCTCGGCCAAGGCCGCCGAGCAGGCCTTCGCGGACGGCGCCACCACCGTCGCGTTCGCGACGGTCGGCGACCCGAGCGTGTACTCGACCTTCTCCTACCTCGCCGCCCACGTCCGCGAAACCGTGCCCGGCCTGACCGTGTCGGTCGTGCCAGGGATCACGGCCATGCAGGCCCTAGCGGCGGTGAGCCTGACCCCGCTCGTCGAGGGCACCGAAAGCCTGACCCTGGTTCCGGTGACCGCCGGGATGGAGGCTGTCGCCACCGCGCTGGACACCTCGGACACCGTCGTCGCCTACAAGGGCGGGCGCCAGTTCCGCGAGCTCCTCACCCTGATCCGCGACCACGGGCGCGACGGCATCCTGGGCGTCGACGTCGGGCTGCCCAGCCAGCGACTGATTCCCCTGGCGGAGGCCGAGAACGAGCAGGTGCCCTACTTCGCCACCGTGATCGTTGCTCCGGTCCGCACCGAAACCGGCGGACGGCTGTGAGCGGCGAGGTGGTCTTCGTCGGCGCCGGCCCCGGCGCTGCCGACCTGATCACGGTCCGCGGCGCACGCGTCATCGCGGAAGCCGACATCGTCATCTGGGCCTCCAGCCTCGTCGACGCAGCCATCGTCGCCGGCACCAAGCCGGGCGCCCTGGTCATCGACTCCGCTGCCGAATCGCTGGAGGACATCACCCCGCTCTACCAGCGCGCGCACGACGAGGACCTGCTGGTCGCGCGGGTGCACACCGGCGACCCGTCCATCTACGGCGCAACCGCGGAGCAGCGCCGGATCTGCGACCAGATCGGCATCCCCCACCGCACCATCCCCGGGGTGTCCGCGTTCTCCGCAGCGGCCGCACGGATGGGCGCGGAGATCACCATCCCCGAGGTGTCGCAGACCCTGATCCTCACCCGGCTCGAGGGTGGCCGCACGCCGATGCCGGAGCGGGAGACCGTCCGCGGTTTCGCAGCGCACGGCGTGACCATGGCGCTGTACCTGTCGGCTGCCCGCAACAAGGTGCTGCAGGAGGAACTTCTCGCCGGCGGCTACCCGCCCGAGACGCCCTGCATCGTCGGCTACCGGGTCAGCTGGCCAGACGAGATCATGTTGCGCTGCCGGCTCGACG
>JBBQEF010000419.1:0-4174 GCA_038320445.1 Mycobacteriales bacterium | reverse complement strand
GCTCGCCGAGGACCCGCGGCTGGGGAGCCTCGTCCTCCCGACCGCGCGCCTGATCGCCTCCGGCGGGTCCGCGCTGGCCCCGCCCACCGCCGAGCGGCTGGCCCGCCACTTCGGCGTTCCCGTCGTGCAGGGGTACGGGCTGGCGGAGACCTCGCCGCTCACGCACTCGGACGGGGCGGCCGATCCGCGACCCGGATCGGTGGGGCGTCCCGTCGCGGGCACGGCCTGCCGGGTCGTCGGGATCGAGGACCGTGCCCCGCTGCCCGCGGGGCGGTCCGGGGAGGTCCAGGTCCGCGGCCCGCAGGTGATGCTGGGCTACCTCGGGGACGCGGCGGGGGCCGTCGACGCCGAGGGCTGGTTCAGCACCGGCGACGTCGGCCGGATGGACGACGACGGCACGCTGTACCTCGTCGACCGCATCGGTGACGTGTTCAAGTGCGACAACTGGCTGGTGGCGCCCCGCGAGGTCGAGGAGGTGCTGTGCCGCCATCCGGACGTCGCCGAGGGCGTCGTGGTCGGGCTCCCCGACCGGCACAGCGGCGCGGTCGCCGGGGCCGTGCTGCAGTTGGCGGGTGGCGGTGACGCCGCCACCGTCGTCCGGTGGGCGAACGAGCGGCTCGCCGCCTTCCAGCACATCCGCGCGGTCGCGGTGGTCGATGCCGTCCCGCGCTCGCCCACCGGGAAGATCGTGCGCAGGCAGTTGCGGGACGGCCTCGCCTACGCCGCGTTCGACCCGCACGCCGCCTGACGGCGCGCCCGCTCCGCCGCCCGCCGCGCCGCCAGCTCCTCGAACCGGGGCACGAGCGCGGCGGGCGTCGGCATGTCGCGCATCGCCGCCGCGAGGGCCTGTGCCGCCTGTCGCGGTGCCGGGTCGTCGAGCAGGGTCGTGAGGGCGGCACGAACGGTGGCGGGGTCGTTCTGCTCGGCCGCCGTGGCCAGGCTGATGCCTGCGCCGCAGGCTTCGAGCCGGTCCCCGACGACGAATGCGTCGAGCAGCTGCGGCAGGGCCAGCTGGGGCAGCCCGAACAGCGTCGCGGTCAGCTCCGTGCCCGACCCGCCGTGATGCACCACCGCGTCGCAGCTCTCGAGGACGAGATCGAGCGGAACGGGGTCGACGACCCGTACCGACGCGGGCAGCGGCCCGAGCCGGTCGGCGTCCGCCGCGTCGACGGTGATGACGGTCTCGCAGTCGGGAACCCCGCCCGCCGCCTCGGCGATCGTCCGCACGAGCCCCAGCCCGCCGAGGGCCAGCGTCAGCCTGCCCAGTGACACGCACACCCGCCGCCGCACACCGCTGCGCGCCGCCCAGTCCGGCCGCACACCCGTGCCGTTGTTGGGGACGAACCGCACGGGGGTGCCCGCCGGGACGTCGGGGGACTGGAGGCCGGGCGGGCACGGATCGAGCGTCAGGTCCGGTGCGGGCACGCCGCCTGCGACCCCGAGCCGCCCGCACAGCGCGGCCAGCGTGCGGCGGGCCGGCGCCTCCGCGGCGGTGGCGATCACGTCCACGCCCCACCGGTGCTGCACGACCGGGACGCCCAGCGCGGCGCCGACGACCCTGGCGCCGAACTCGAGCCGGTCGGACACGATGAGGTCGGGCCGCCACTCGCGGGCGAGGCGCAGGTACGCCTCGGCCGTGTAGCGGGCGTGCATCGCCCACACCCGTGCACCGGCGCCGAGCTGCCCCTCCGGCGGCCTGCCCTGCACCTCGATGTGGCGGGCGCCGGGCGGCAGGCCGGCGGCGAGCACCTCGGCGACGTGGAACGCCTCTCCCACCGGAAGGATCGACAGCCCCGCGTCCACCGAGGGACCGACGAGGTCGGGCTGCCCGGCCACGAGCACCTGGTGGCCCGCGGCCTGCAGCGCCCAGCCGATCGGGACCAGCGGAGCGAAATGGGTCGACACGGGGGTGGACAACAGCAACACGCGCATGACGGACCTCGCCTCATCGGGGGATGGCGGGCCGATTCCACCCGGCCGCCGTCGAGGACGGTTCGCAACGGCATGGGGAGGCGGGGACCGGCGCACCTCCGCGGGCGACGCCTCGCACCCTAGACACCGGCGAACCCGCCGCCTATGACCAGGACATCTCGAGCTGTTGCGGTCGAAGGGGGACGGGCTCGTGATGGTGTTGACGAGCGGGCGGCCCGGGCGTGGGCCGCCGTGGGCGATCTGTCAACCCGGTCCGATACCGATCATCACGAACAGTGCTCCTACCACGCACAAGACGAGGCCGAAGATCGGGAGCGAGCGAATGAATGACGCGCTGTCGGCGATGTCGTTTGCGAGTTCCTTGATCCAGTCATCGGGCTCCTCGATGCTGGTCGCCCCCCACCGGCCGAGCAGGACGGCATTGTTGCGCAGACTGCGCGGGGTGGCCAGCACGGTGACCGGCCGTCCCGGTTCGATGATCTTCTCTTCGACCATGACCTGACGGCGGAGCAGTGCTCCGTACGCGCTCCGAGGGATGTACCCCGCCCGCTCGAGACGGTCGAGGGGTGGGTCGGATGGTCCCCGGTGGGACGGGGAGAGTGCGCCTTCGCCCAACGTGGCTCGAAGAAGCGGCGACGCGGTCTCCTGCAGGACCAGCGCCGGATCGAGGAGCACCGTGCCGGTCGGGTCCCGAACACCGAGGTGCCCTTTTGTGACCTGATGGGTCAACCGGACGACGCCGTCGTTGTGGTCGTAGGTGACTTCCACGCTGAACCAGATGCACGCGCGGTCGAAGGCGGGGGATCGACGTGTTCCGTCGGGCCCCGGCGCGGCGGTGCCGACGACCAGGGCGCGCGGCGGCAGGTGGCCGGTTGCGAGATCGGCGCAGGACACGCGCACCACGGCGCGAAGGCGCCGCAGGCGAATCCGTGAGTGCTGGCGTAGCGTCCAGAAGACGCCCGCGACCACGATGAAGCCGATACCGAGCAGGACCACGACCACCCCGATCGTGATCATCACGGCTCCCATCGCTGTCGGCATCGGACCCGCGCGTCGCCGCGGCACCTCAGCCGAGCGCGGCGTGCCTCCGTCAAGGAACTCAGTTCACCGCCGCACCGCCGGCACACCACGATCGGGGCGACGCGTGAGGCAGGCGGGGCACCGGCGCTGGGCAGCGCGTCGGGTGAGGGTCAGCTGATCGGAATCGGCACACCGGTCGAGCTCGTGGAACGGGTCGGCGTAGTGCGTGCCGTCGACGGTGAAGACGGGCAGGTGATCGCCGTCCCGCTCGAACGGGATCTCGATGATCTCGTGGAGTTGCGTGAGGGTCCCCTGTTCGTTCTCCTGCGGTGTCAGCGCCCACGCGCGATCGTGCGGACGGTCAGCTGGGGGCCCGGCGGCGTGCCCGCGCATCCGGTGCCGGCGGCTACCACGAACAGTGAGGCGGTGTCACCGGGCGGATAGACCCGCAGACCGCGAACGGCGGTGGGCCGGCACACCGCGGCATCGAAGTTGCGGACCTGGACCAGCTGCAGCTCAGTCGTGGCACTGACACCTGGAGGGATGGAGACCTCTACGCCGCGCTCGCCCGACATCTGCGCTGCCGGCCCGACCTGGTGGCCGTCGTCGCCCGCGACGTAGGAGACGCCAGGGAAACCCCGCATCCCACACGTCCTGGTGCCGGCGTTGGTGAAGACGAGGGACCGGTACAGCGAACCTGCGGCACCGCTGGTGGGCCCGAGGGTCACGCGCAGATCGGCTGCGGTGCACCGCCCTGTGGCCCCGGCCAGCGTAGCGGTGACGGTTGCAGCGGTGACGGCCGCAGCGGTCGGCGTCGCCGGATCGGTCGTCCCGACGGTCGTCGGGACGACCGGCCCGGCCGAGGTGGCTGGAGCCGTACCGTTCCCGCACGCAACAGCGCAGATCGCCGCGAGCACAACCGCGACGTGGCGCCAGTGCGGTTTCCTTCTCTGGACGTTGACCACATCGACCTCCGTAGCGCGAGGCAGGTTGTGCTGCCGTTCGCACGGTAGGCAGGCTCGCCGGGCGGCTGCTTCGGTCGATCGACTGTCGCTCCCGCGACACCGTGTCGGCGGACTTGTCAGATCCGGGACATCGCCAGCCGCGTCAGCTCGATCCGGGAAGAGATGCCCCAGTCCAACGAGTGACCAACTGAGTGACAACGGCCCCGGCAGCGCGCGGCTCCGCCCGGACCACGACGGACGCTCTACCTGCAAGTGCC
>JBBQEF010000418.1:0-4195 GCA_038320445.1 Mycobacteriales bacterium | reverse complement strand
CCACGACCTTCGGCGCAGCGGCGGCCGCGCGCGCCGACGAGCCGTGCTCCCCGGACGGCGCCGCGGCGAGCACCGCAGCGGCGGCGGGCCCGACGGGCGCGGCCACCGCCGGCGCCACCGCCGCCGGCTCCACCACGGCCGCGGTGAGGGGCGGACTCGGGGTCGTGGCCAACGCCACCGCGAAGAACAGCGGTGCCCCCACCAGGGCGGCCACGGACCGCCGCCGCGTATCGGCGGTGCCCTTCCACACCCGCCGCACCGCCAGGATCGCCGGGACGACGACTCCGAGGCACAGCAGCCCCCCGACCGGCGCAGTAGCCGGGAAGATCGCCAACAGGGCACCGATCAACGCGATCACGAACGTGACCGCTCCGAGCCGGTTCCGACAGCGTGTGCCTTCGTCGTCCATTGCTCCGTGACTCCCCCGATGTGGCCGGCCGGTTGGGCCGTGCGCCCCGCTCTTCGCGAGGCAGGAGGGCGGTGTTTCACGAACGGCGCGACGTCGTCAGAACTGATGATGTTCGCTACGGTCGGTGTCGATGCCCCGATCCTGCACGCAGGCCTCAGGAGCACCGACCCGAGAGGACGACGATGACCACGGGAACTACCGGTCAGGCCTGGGAGGACGACATCGTCCACGCCCTCAAGTCGCTGACGTCGGAGGACGCGCCCAGCTTCGAGGTCGCGCTGGTGGATGCCGTGGCCGCATGGCTGGTCTCGGGTGACAACCCCGGCGGCACCTACGACGAGGGGCACGCAGGCCACATGGTCTCCACGCTGTTCAGCGCGCTGGAGGCGGCCCGGTCGTTCCAGCCCGCACAGCAGCCGGCCCTCACCGACGGGATGGACCACGCCCGCACCCGCGTCGTGGACGGCGCGCACGAGCTCGCCAACCAGGGCTGGACCGGCGTGTCGCTGCTGGTCTCGCGGCTGATGCCGGCGATGTCGGCCGAGCTGGAGAACAACGCGGGCGACCGGGCCAAGCAGGTGCACGGCGTGTTCGTCTACCTGCTCTACGGATTGGCCGTCGGCACGCGCACGGAGCAGGACCCCACCGCCCTGGAGGGGCTCAGCGCCCTCTTCGGCGGCTGGGACGAGGTGCTGCGCGGCGGCTACACGGTGCCGTGGCGCCAGCCGCCGCCCGCCTGAGGAGTCAGACGTTGACCCCGAAGTCGCGGGCGATGCCCGCCAGCCCGGAGGCGTAGCCCTGGCCGACCGCGCGGAACTTCCAGTCGGGCCCGGTGCGGTAGACCTCGCCGAACACCATCGCGGTCTCGGTGGAGGCGTCCTCGGAGAGGTCGAAGCGTGCGATCTCGCGCTGGTCGGCCGCGTTGACGATGCGGATGAACGCGTTGTTGACCTGGCCGAAGTTCTGCGAGCGCGCGTCGGCCTCGTAGATGCTGACCGGGAACACGATCTTCGCGACGTCTGCGGCCATCGCCGCGAGGTTGATGTTGATCGCCTCGTCGTCACCCTCGCCCTCGCCGGTGAGGTTGTCACCGGTGTGCTCGACGGTGCCGTCCGGGCTGGTGAGGTTGTTGAAGAAGACGAAGTGCCGGTCGGAGATGACCTTGCCGTTCGCGTTGAGCAGGATCGCCGAGGCGTCCAGGTCGTAGTCGGCACCGGTGGTGGTGCGGACGTCCCAGCCCAGGCCCACCACGATGTTCGTGAGGCCCGGAGCCTCCTTGGACAGGCTGACGTTGCCGCCCTTGACCAGGCTGACGCTCACGTGCTGCTCCCGTTCGTCCTCGATGACATGGCAACAGCACCCTAGTGTCGTCCCACGCCGGTCGGCAGGACCGGCCCCCGTGTATCAGCAGCGCTCGCGCGACGCTCCTGTTCGGCTGGACCACACGTGCGAGAGGACGGCCATGACCACTTCCCGCGACGAGTCGGTTGCGCGTCCTTCCGAGGGCGGAGAGCCCGCCGACAGCACAGCGACCCCTCCAGACGAGCAGCGCTCGCAGTCCGTGCGCGCCCTCGTCCACGATGCCCTCGAGCCACTGCCGGCCGGCCAGGTCGTGTCGCGCCTGTTGCAGACGCACCCCCAGTACGTCGACGTCGGCCTGGCGCCGGACAATCTGGGCTCCGTGGGTGCGGTGCGCACGGCTGAGCAGCACGTCGTGGCGGCCGCGCATTTGTGGGACGTCACTACCTCGCCGTACCTGACCGGGCGTCGGGTCATCATCGCGCTGGCCGCCGAGGATCCGGCCATCGGCGGGATGCTGGTCCTCCCGGGCGCCCTCGCGTCCCTGATCGCCCGGTGGCTGCCCAAGGACCGCACCGGGCTGGAGCGCACCCACGTGGTGTGGGACCTCCTCTCACCGGCGGGCCGGGAGCACGCCGACGAGCAGCCGCTCCTCGCCGCCACGCTGGGCGCACCCGCGGAGTGGATGACGCCGGTGATCGGGCAGGCCGAGCAGATCGCATGGGCTCCGATCGGCAATCGCATCGCGGTCCGGGTGGACACCGGCGTCGTCCAGGTCTCTCGACTCCGGACGCCGCAGTCCGTGGCCACGCTGGACCGTGACGGGCTCGGAATCGCCTGGGGATCCCGAGGCCCCGCGGTGCTGCAGGCCGGCCTCAACGGCAGCGTCGAGTTCCGGGAGCTGACCACCGGCGCCGTCACCCCGGGGCCGAGTGGCGCACGAGGCCTGCTCAGCGGCGACGCCACCACGGCATGGATCGACTCCACGTCGGGCTGGCTGTCCTGGTCCCCGCCATCGACGGCGACCCAGCCGCTGGGGGTGGCGGGCGCGCCCCTGGCCGTGGACCGGTCCGGCCGCCGGGGACTCGTCCTGGATGGGGGGCACCTGGCCGTCGTCGACGGGAGCACCCGGGTCGGCGGCACGGCCCCCGAGGCCACACTCACCGGACCGTTCGCCGTCGGCGAGATCCTCGGACAGGCGGTCGTCGCATCGACGGGGCCGGGCGGCGTGATCATCGGCTCGCTCGGCGGACCGCGCCTCGCTCGGATCGCGACCGGGCCGGATCCCGTCGCCACGATCGCGTTCGACCCGGACGGAACAGCCATTGCGATCGGGGTCCGCGACCGGATCGAGGTGTGGTCCTTGAGCGTGCGCCGGGCCGGCAACCGGCAGGTCGCACGGTTCGATTCCGACCAGGTCGGCGGGCCCGACCTGCTCAGCGCCGACGCCGACGCGACCGCACTTGCGGGACTGATCGCCTCCGCGGAGCTGCGCCCGCCGCTGACCGTCGGTCTGTTCGGGGCCTGGGGCGCCGGTAAGAGTTTCGTGCTCGCGGCGCTCGAACGCGAGCTCCGGCAGCTCACCGGCCCGGATCGGCCCACCGGGTTCCTCGGTGGGCTGCGTATCGTGCGGTTCAACGCCTGGCACTATGCGGAGACGAACCTCTGGGCGAGCCTCGTCGATGAGGTGCTGCGCCAGCTCGGCGACGAGCTGCCGAAACCGGAGCTGACCGACCTGCCGCAGGTCCAGGAGGCTGAGGCTGCCGCCAAGGCGGCAAACAGCAGGGTCAAACAGCTCACGCAGGAGGCCCAAGTCGCTCAGGAGCGGCTCGCGAGCCTCCGCAGGCCCGTGCGGCGGTGGGGCATCGCCATCGCCGCAGTGCTGGTCGTCGTGGTCGCCGCCGGCGCAGCGGTCGCGCTCCTCACCGGGCTGTCCGCCACGGTCGTAGCCGGCTATGGCGCGGCCGTGACGGCGCTGGCCGCCGCGCTCGGAGCGGTCGCGGAGATCAGGAGCCGGGTGGAGGACCTGCAGAAGCTCGGCGGCGGGATCGGTGAAGCGCAGGCGCCGTTCCGGCGGGTCGTAGTGATGATCGATGACCTGGACCGATGTCCTCCGGACAAGGTCGTGAGCATCCTCGAGGCCGTCCACTTGCTGCTGGACTTCCGCAGCTTCGTCGCCGTGATCGCCGTCGACACCCGCTGGCTCGAACAGTCCATCCGCGTCTGCCACCGGGACGTACTCGGCAATGACGGCGGCGTGACACCGGCCGACTACCTGGAGAAGATCATCCAGCTCCCGGTGCACCTGCGCCCTCTCGATGACGACACCGTCCGCTCGATGATGGCTGGCCTCGCCGGCGTAGTGACACCGGACGCCGGCAAGGTGGCCCGCCGGCCACGCGACACGACCCGCACCCCGGCGGCCGCCCCGGCGGCCACCGACCTGCTGCGCGGGCACGAGCCGCGACCTGTGCGACCGGCGCTACC
>JBBQEF010000417.1:0-4209 GCA_038320445.1 Mycobacteriales bacterium | reverse complement strand
ACGGCGGGATCCAGCGTCTCGGCAGGCCCCGGCGCCGCGCCCACGACCACCGCCCTCGCTTCCTGCGCCTGCTCGATGAGCAGGTCCAGGGCGCGCCCGACACACTCACGTCCGGCGTCGTCGAGCCGGCCGTCAGCGGCCCGCAGCGCGAGGGCGGGAGTGACATCCGCGGCCAGCAAGGCCCGCAACACCCGCAACCGGTGCACGTCGGTCTCGGCGAAGCGACGATGGGCCCCTCTGGGCCGCGCCGGACGAACCCAGCCCCGTTGCTCGTAGCCGCGGATCACCCGGGCGCTGAGCCCGGTCCGCGACAAGACCTCACCGATCCGCACACGTCCAGAGTAAACCCGGATCCACCGACGTGCTGGCGTTCTGACGGAGCGGCAGAGAGATCAAATGCCCTCTGAACTGTGATGATGTCTCTTGCGACGGAGTACATCAACCAGTTCGAGAGGGCATCTGACGGGTGCAAGCATCTCATGACCTGAGTCGTGTCATCACGACCTTTGACGAGAGCAATCTGGTGCCGAACGCGGGGCTGCTCCCGGCGGCGGTGCTGGCGCAGCGGATCGACCTGGCCGGGCTGATCGACGAGCGGCTGAAGCTGTCTGAGCACGGCGCCAGCAGCGGCACGAAGGCGCTGACAGTGGTCGGGTCGATGCTCGCTGGCGGGGACAGCATCGACGATGTCGCCGTTTTGCGGGCCGGCGCCAGCAGTTCATTGTTCGACGTCACGAGGGCGCCCTCGACGATCGGGACATGGTTGCGCGCACACAAGTGGTCCAACGTCCGACAACTCGATGCGGTCAGCCGCGAGCTGCTGGCCCGGCTGTGGGCCGCCAACGCCGGCCCGGTCGACCTGGGCGCGCCGCTGACGATTGATGTGGACTCGACCATCGTGCAGGTGCACGGCCGCCACAAACAGGGCGCGGCGTTCGGCTACACCAAGGTCCGCGGCTACCACCCGCAGCTCGCGACGTGCGCGCAGACCGGGCAGGTGCTGATGAGCCGGCTGCGCGGCGGCAGCGCCGGCGCGGCCCGCGGGGCGGCATCGTTCCTGACCGAGACGATCAGCCGGGTCCGCGGCGCCGGCGCGACCGGGCAACTGACCGTCCGGG
Source organism: Mycobacteriales bacterium (assembly GCA_038320445.1). GTDB lineage: Bacteria > Actinomycetota > Actinomycetes > Mycobacteriales > Pseudonocardiaceae > Pseudonocardia. The sequence continues at coordinate 3,091 of JBBQEF010000417.1, read as the reverse complement.
CCGACAGCGCGTTCTACTCCAAGACGGTGCTGTCGACCGCGGCCAAGTTCGATGTCCGCTTCTCCATCACCGCCCGGCAGGACAAGCGGATTCGCGCCGCAATCGACGCCATCGACCCGGCGCAGTGGCAGCCGATCCCGTACTGGCTGAGCACGCCGGAGGTCTCTGGCGCCGACGTCGCCGAGACCAGCTACACCTGCTTCGCAAGCGACAAGCGCCATGCCCGCAAGGTGCGGCTGGTCGTGCGCCGGGTCCAACCGACCCCCGGCAGCCAGCTCGCGCTGTTCACCGACTGGGACTACCACGCGTTCGTCACCGACCGCGACGGCGACCTGCTCGAGATCGAGGCCGACCACCGGCGACACGCCGTGGTCGAGCAGAGCATCGCCGAACTCAAGAGCGCCGGCCTGGCGCACCTGCCCTCGGGCAACTTCATGGCCAACGCCGCCTGGCTCGCCCTGACCGTCATGGCGCACAACCTGGGCCGGGCCGTCGGGCACCTCGCCGGCCCCGACCTGGAAACAGCGACCGCCGCCACGCTGCGCCGGAAAGTCTTCACCATGCCCGGCCGGCTCGTGCACAGCGGCCGACGCCGGCACCTACGACTACCGAAGTCCTGGCCATGGGCGGCCGCCATCACCACCGCGCTAGAACGCATCACCACGATCCCGATGCGCTGCTGAACAACACCACCCGCCCCGACAACCAGGACCTCGGACAAGCCGGCAGACCGGCGGTTCCCGCACGCCCACAGGCCGCCAGGAACTCCCAACCCACCATCATGATCACTCTTGCTAGCACACCAAGATCAACGGTGGTTCCGGGCTTAGGTCGTGGTTGATCCCGAGCCGGCCCCGGCGATGTATCCGGGTGCACCCCCGCCGCCCGGCGGGAGCGAGGTCGTCGACTGGATCACCAGCTCAACCCGGTGCGGCCTGACGATCACGGCCGCGATCCCTCCGACCTACGCCCGCTACGCGACCGTCGTCGTTCCCGATGGGGACACCGCGAAAACCCTCGCCGACGCTGCGCTGGTCGAGGTGCTGCAGGCGCACACCCCCGCACAGCCGTGGTGGCTCGGCTACCTCGATTCCGGGGTCGCCGACCTCGTCATCTCCGACGCGCCCAAGGTCGCGGTGTACGTCGGCTGGCCCTACTGGCTGCTCCAGGGAGGGCCGGAGCAGGCTCTCAACGCACGGCGCAATCTCGACGTCATCCCCTGGCACAGCGCTCTGCCGGAACTGGTGTTCCCGATCGACCGCTCATCCTGGATCCACCGTCCCGGGTGCGGCGAGTAGATAGTTGATCTTCGGGTGGTCGCGGTGGGGGGTGGGCGTGTTTGAGTTGCCGGTCTGTCCGGCTCTTCCACTTTCTGGTCTCTGGTCGGGCCCGTCGAGGGCGGTGGTCAGGCTGCTGTGGGTAGGGGGTCGTGCAAGGCGCGGCGGAACAGCTCGTCCAGTCCGGGTTCCCAGGGCCAGTCACGGGGGAGGTGCTGGGTCTGGCGGTGCGCGGAGTGCGCGACCCGGGCTGGGGTGTGGATCAGCTGGGTGCGCAGGGTCGAGGTCCGGGCCCGGGTGTGGCGGCCGCCGGCCAGGACCCCGGCGGCGCGGGTGAGGTTGTGGCTGATCGCGGCGCAGACCAGCCAGGCGGCGTTCGCGGCGAACCGTCCCGACGGCAGGTGCGCGAGTGGGCCGTTGTTCAACTCGGCGATGACCTGCTCGATGATGGCGTGGTCGCGGTGGGTGGCCTCGGCGGCCAGCATCGGCTCGGGGTTGTCGGTGAACACAGCGTGGTAGCGGTAGACCGCGAACGCCTCGGTCTGACTCGCCGGCACGGTGCGCGGGTTGAGGCGGCGGACGCGGCGCACGATCAGCCGGGCTGTGACGTGCTCAGCCTTGCGGCGCCCGGTGAACGCGGTGAATGCCACTTCGGCGACCTCGGCGTCGGACACCCACCGTTGTTCGTCCTCGTCGTAGATCGCGTTCGGGTAGCGGATCGCGGTCCAGCCGGCCTCGTCGATGCTGGTGATGGCACGGACCACGGCCGGGGTGAGCCGGGCGGTGATCGAGAACCGGGCCCCGGCGCGGCGGCAGGTGTTGATGATGTCGAAGCCGTAGTAGGCGGAGTCTGCGCGCACCAGCACCGCCGCGGTGGCGCCGGCGCGGCGGGCGGTGGCCAGCGCGTCGGCCAGCAGTTTCCCCGCGCCGCGGGCGGAGTTGGTGGGTCCCTTGCGTAGCCGGGTCGCGGCGATCACCGGTGCCGACAACGGGGTCGAGAGCACCGCGAGCAGCGCGTTGAGCCCCTTCACACCGGTGTAGCCGCGCCCGGCACCCTGCTTGGCGTAGCCGTAGGTCTGCCGGACGGTGTCATCGATGTCGAGGAACATCCACTGGTCGGCGCCGGGCAACAGCGGGGTCGCCGCTGCCAGCCGGGCCAGCAACCCGGCGGCGACGGCGTCGAGTTGGCGGACATGACCGAAGGTGAACGCGCGCAGGAACGTGCCCAAAGTGGACGGAGCCCGCACCCTGTCGAAGACCCGGTTCATGCCGCCGTGGCGCAGCAGGTCCATGTCGCTGATCGAGTCCGCACCCGCGACCATGCCCGCGATCAGGGCGAGGATCTTCGCGGCGGCGTTCGCGGTGCCCTTCCCGGCCAGCGTGAGCGTCTCGACCAGCAGCGAGGTCAGGCCGCACCGGTCCGCGAGCGCCATCACCGGCACCAGCCCGGCACACGACACGAGATTGGGATCATCGAACCGGACGCTGATCGCGGTCCGGGCGTGAGATAGTCGCATCCAGCGGATGCCCTTCTGTGTGGAACCGATGTGACCGTCGCAAGCCGCATCCTCCCAGTTCAGAGGGGCATTCGTGTGTTACGACCCGCATTCATCAGCGAATTTCGGCGGTGGATCCAGGCTCAGTCCATGACCGACCCGATGTCGCCGAGGCCATAATTGTGGACCTCGCGACGCTACTGCGGTACTCCCTCGACCAGGACACCGCCGAGCTGGTTCAACTCGACGACGAGCTGGCCATCGCCGCGTCCTACCTGCAGATCGAGCACCACCGCCTCGCCGACCGGCTCACCGTGC
>JBBQEF010000416.1:0-4229 GCA_038320445.1 Mycobacteriales bacterium | reverse complement strand
GTCGCGGACGAGAGCAGCACGATCTCGATCAACTACACGTCGGGTACCACCGGCCGGCCCAAGGGCGTGATGTACCACCACCGCGGTGCGCACCTGAACTCGTTCGGCGAGATCGTGCACTCCACGCACACCGCCGACAGCGTCTACCTGTGGACGCTGCCGATGTTCCACTGCAACGGCTGGTGCACGCCGTGGGCGGTCACCGCTATCGGCGGAACACACGTCTGCCTGCGCGAGGTGCGCGGCGACACCATCTGGAAGCTGATCAGGCAACACCGCGTGACGCATCTGAACGGCGCGCCGACCGTCGTCACGACGATCCTGCGCGCGCCGGAGGCCGAGCCGCTCGACTACCAGCTGGTGATCACCACCGCCGGCGCCCCGCCCTCGCCGACCACGATCCTTCAGATGGAGCGGAAGGGTTTCCGGATCGTGCACGTCTACGGCCTCACCGAGACCTACGGGCCGTACTCGGTGAACGCCTACCAGCGCGGCTGGGACGACCTCGACCCCGAGCAGCGCGCGACGCTGCAGGCGCGGCAGGGCGTCGGGATGGTCTGCGCCGACCACCTGCGGGTGGTGGAGACGAAGCTCGTCGACGGCGAGCTGCGCGACGTCCCCGCGGACGGCACGACGATGGGCGAGATCGTGATGCGCGGCAACAACGTCATGACCGGCTACTACGAGGACCCCGCCGGTACCGAGAAGGCGTTCGAGGGCGGCTGGTTCCACTCCGGCGACCTCGGCGTCATGCACCCGGACGGGTACGTGGAGCTGCGCGACCGCGCCAAGGACGTGGTGATCTCCGGCGGGGAGAACATCTCGACGGTCGAGGTGGAGCAGGCGATCGTCTCGCACCCGGCGGTGCTGGAGGCGGCCGTGATCGGCGTGCCGGACGAGAAGTGGGGCGAGGTGCCGAAGGGTTTCGTGATCCTCGCGGAGGGAGAGTCCGCCACGCCCGAGGAGCTGATCGAGCACGTCAAGGCGAAGATCGCCCGCTACAAGGCGCCCAAGACGGTCGAGATCGTGACGGAACTGCCCAAGACGTCCACCGGAAAGGTGCAGAAGTTCGAGCTGCGCGACAAGGAGTGGAGCGGCCAGGCGAACCGCATCCGCGGCTGACCCGGGTTCCAGGATCACAGCGAGCCCCCGCGATGCGCTGACGCGGGCCCTCAGATCGCCATGAGCCCGCGCAATGCTGTGACGACGGCGGGGGACGTCGCGCGGGATGATTGCGGTGCCGGGGTCGGTTAGCGTTGCTCACGTGAACCCTGCCGTCCGTCCCGTCGTCGGTGCCGTCAGCACCACGACGGTGTCGGTGCTCCCGGTGTTCCTCACGGGCGGGCTCGCCGTGCAGATCTCCGCCGAGCTGGGCTTCGACCCGGCCGCGCTGGGGCTGACGGTCGCGCTGTTCTTCGCGGTGAGCGCACTGGCCTCGCTGCCGTGCGGATGGATCGTGGAGCGCTACGGGTCCGGGCCGACGTCGCGGCTGGCCGTCCTGGGCGCCGCCGTGGTCATGGCGTCCGTCGCCGCGTTCGCCCACTCCTACGCCGCGCTGGTGGCGATCCTGTTGTGCAGCGCCTGGTGCAACGTGCTGGGGCAGCTCGCGTCGAACCTCACGCTCGCCCGCTACGTGCCGGTGGGCAGGCTCGGGCTCTCGTTCGGCATCAAGCAGTCCGCCATCCCTGTGGCCACGCTGCTGTCCGGGGCCGCGGTGCCCGCCGTGGCGCTGACGCTGGGCTGGCGCTGGGCGTACGTCATCGGGGCCGGGCTCGCGCTGGCCGCCCTGCTCGTCGCCCCGCGCGACACCGCGGGCCGGGAGCAGACCCCGGCCACGCCGGGCGAGCGGGCCACGGGTGCGCTGTCGGTGATCGGCGTGGCCGCGGGGCTGGCGGCCGCGTCGTCGTCCGCGCTGGGGATCTTCCTGGTCGCCTCGGCCGTGGACCGCGGCATCGACGCCGGTGCCGCGGGACTCACGCTGACGCTCGGCAGCGTCGTCGGGCTCGCGTTGCGGCTGCTGCACGGCTGGCTCGCCGACCGTCGCTCCGGCGGGCACATCACGGTCGTCGCGGCCAGCCTCCTGCTCGGTGCCGGCGGGCTGGCGCTGCTCGCGGTGCCCGGCACCCCCGCGCTCGTGATCGGCACCGTGCTCGGGTTCGGGCTGGGGTGGGCGTGGCCGGGGCTGCTGCAGTTCGCGGTGGTGCGGCTCAACCCCTCGGCACCGGCGGCGGCCACGTCCATCGTGCAGGTCGGGGTGTACGGGGGCGGGTTCGTCGGGCCGGTCGGGTTCGGTTTCCTCGCGACGCACCTGTCGTTCCCGACGGCGTGGCTGGTCGGCGCCGTCGCGATGGTGGTGGCGGCCGGGTTGATGGTGCTGGGGCGGCAGATGCTCGCCGCACACCGGGACGCCGCGGTGACCCGCGGTCCCGACCCGCACGTGTGCCACGTCGGCGAGCGTGCACCAGGATGGCGGGGTGAGTGACCTGCGCATGGCCGTCGGAACGGTGCTCGACTGGCCCGTCGACCACGTCGCGGCGGCCGTGGTCGGCGCGGACGGCACGGTGCTCGCCAGCGCGGGCGTGCAGGACCGGCCGTTCCGGCTGGCGTCGGTCACGAAGCTGCTCACCGCCTACGCGACGGTGATCGCCGTCGAGGAGGGTGCGCTCGAGTGGCACACCCCGGCCGGCCCCGAGGGCTCGACGGTGCGGCACCTCGCCGCCCACGCCTCCGGTCTGGCGTTCACCGGCGATGCGGCGCAGGCGCCGGTCGGGACCAGGCGGATCTACTCCAACACCGGCTTCGACCTGCTCGGGGCGACCATCGCCGCCGCTACGGGCATCCCGTTCGGCGTCTACCTGCACCAGGCCGTGTGCGAGCCGCTGGGCATGACCGCCACCCGGCTGGACGGTTCACCGGCCGCGGACGGCGTGTCCTCGGCCGCCGACCTCGTGCGGTTCGCCGCCGAGCTGCAGGCCCCGACGCTCACCCACACCCTCGCCGAGGCCACCGCGGTCGCGTTCCCCGGACTCGACGGCATCGTGCCCGGCTACGGGCGGCAGAAGCCCAACGACTGGGGGCTGGGCTTCGAGATCCGCGACGGCAAGTCCCCGCACTGGACGGGCGCGGGCAGCTCACCGCGGACGTTCGGCCACTTCGGCCAGGCCGGCACGTTCCTGTGGGTCGACCCGGAGGCGGCCGCGGCCGCGGTGGTGCTCACCGACCGCGACTTCGGACCCTGGGCGATCGCGGCGTGGCCGTCGTGGACCGACGCCGTGCTGGCCGCGCTGCGCGCCTGATCCCGCGGCCCGACGATGATCGTCGGTCCGGTGCACCGGCGGCCAGATGGCGCCGCGGCTGCACCGAACCGGTGATCACCACCGGCCGGGGACGGTGCGGGCCGGGGAACAACCACCGGACCCGGTGGGTTGACGCACTCGTCCGAGCCGGGCGATCCGTGTCCCCGGGTCTCACCATTTTGCCGCCCCACGGGGTGCGCCAACCGCCGAGAGGCGACCGGCGCCCGGCCCGGATGCCACCTGTGCGCGGGAACAATCCGCTGGTCGAGGTGGTTGGAGAGAGTGTCCGAGCCGGGCGATCCGAGCCCCGGGTCCCAACCTTCGCCACCCACGGGTGTGCCACGCGCCGTGAGGCGCCCGGCGCCCGGTCCGGACACCTACTCCCACCAGCAGAGGGACCAGCCATGAAGGGCGACCGCGTAGAGATCGTCATCGACGCCGGCAGCGGCACCACCCGCACCTACGACATCACCGCCACCCGCGCCGGCCGCAAGGTCGTGGTCACGCACGGCCGCGGGTTCGTGGAGGTCAGCGAGATCACCCGGGGCGGCTCGGCCGTCCGCACCGCCCGTTTCCTCACCAACCGCGTCCTCGCACTGGTCGAGCACCCCGCAGCCGACAATCCGGTCGCGGACGAGATCACACCCGGCCTACGCTCGGCCTGATTCCGACCCAGGCACACTGAAAGCACCATGTCCTTTCCCGCGGCCCGAGCCGATGACGTGCGCCCCGCGCAGGACGTCCCACCCGCCGACGCCTTCCCCTCCCGCGAGGGCGTCGAGCCTGCCGGTGGGCGCGTCCGCGGCGGCGCCGACCGGCCGGGCCGCGGGAGTCCCGACGGTGAGGACCGCCCCCCTGGTCCGACCACCGATGCCGACGGCCCGCGACGACCGCGCAGGCCGCGCAGGCGGCGTTCCCCGGCCGCGCGCCCGG
>JBBQEF010000415.1:0-4236 GCA_038320445.1 Mycobacteriales bacterium | reverse complement strand
CCGAGTTCGACGGCGCGGAGACCTTCGCCGGTCGGTTCGTGCACCCCCAGTTCTGGCCGCCGGATCTCGACGTCACGGGCCGGCGCGTGGTGGTCATCGGTAGCGGCGCCACCGCGGTCACGCTCGTGCCGGCGTTGACGGCGGCGGCCCACGTCACGATGCTGCAGCGATCCCCCTCCTACCTGGCGGCGCTACCGGCCGTGGACCGGATCGCGGACGCCCTGCGGCGGTTCCTGCCGGCCCGCATCGCCCACACGGTCATTCGAGGGAAGAACGTGTTGCTCAGCCAGCTGAGCTACACCCTGAGCCGCCGCTTTCCGGAGTCGACCAGGCGGCACCTGCACCGGGCCGCCCTGCGCTACCTGCCCGACGCCGCCTACCTCCGGAAGCACTTCTCGCCCGCCTACGAGCCGTGGGACCAGGTGAGCGTCGACGGCGAGCCCGTCGACCTCGGGGCCACCGTGGCCTACCGCGGCCTGATGGTGAGCGGGGTGCCGAACTTCGCGTTCTGCATCGGCTACGCGAACGCGTCGTGGACGTTGCGTGCCGACCTGTCCTCGCGCTACGTCTGCCGGCTGCTGGCCTTCATGGACCGGCACGGCTTCGTGGCGGCCGTCCCCGGCCGTCCGACGGCACTGCGACGTCGCCCGCTGCTCGGGCTGACGTCGTCGTACATGACCCGATCCGCGCACCTGTTCCCGCAGCAGGGCGACCGTGACCCGTGGACGGTGCGGCAGAACTACCTGCTCGACCGGATCGCTCTCGGCTCCGCCGACCTGCGTCGTGACATGGCCTTTCGCTCCTGAGCGCTGCGGTCACGGTGCCGTCCGCGCGCGGCGGGCCTGCCGGGAGGCCCGCCGCGCGCGGGCCAGTACACCGGCGCCGTAGAGGGTGCCGAGCACTCCGAGAAGGATCTGGGGGATGATCCACTCGCCCGGCAGGACCCCGATGGCGGCGACCGCCGCCAGCAACGTCACGAGCCGGCGCCGCACGGCTGCGGTTTCGCGGACGGTCAGCCCGCCGGAGGTGCGTGCGGTCGTTCCCCGCGCCACCCGCCGCAGGGACAGGCCGCGGACCGCGATCGCGATGACCGGCACGATGCCGATCACGTCGCCCGGTGTGACCTCCGCGCCGGCGGCGACGGCGGCCACGCTCAGCGGCAGGGCCACGAGCGAGCCGACGCCGACGACCACCGACCAGGCGCCCTCCCAGGTGAGGTAGTTCACGAACGCCACCGACAGGGGAGTCGGCCTCGACATCGACGGTGAGACACCGGCACGGTGATTGACCTGCACCTGCCCGACGCTAGCCGTCTCCCGCTCGTTTCAGCAACGCTCGTGACTCACACGTTCGGTCTTGTCGACGGTGGTCTCAGAGGACCATCGGTCCCGACGGGAACCTCGCCACCACGCGGAACCCCGACGACGGACCTCGCCGAGGGCCTGCCAGATGCCGAGCAACGCTCGACGCGGCAGCGATCGGTCTTGCCGCGTTAGCTCGAATCAAATACGGTCGTGACATGAACGAACGAAAAGTGGTCGTGCTGGGTGGGGCGGGGGCCATGGCCAGGCCGGCACTGGGCATCCTCGCGCGCCGGTCCGACGTCGCGGAGGTCGTGATCGCCGACCGGGATCACGGCGCCCTCCAGGAGGCCGTGGCGGCACTGGCGGATGTGGGGCCGGCGCGTGCCGCCGTCGTGGACGCGCTGGACCCGGTGGCCCTGCGTGAGCTGCTGGGTGATGCCGACCTGCTGGTCAACACGGCGGGGCCGTTCTTCCGCCTGGGGGTCCCGGTGCTGGAGGCCGCGATCGACACCGCCACCGACTACGTCGACATCTGCGACGACTGGGAGCCGACGCTCGACATGCTGCAACGCGACGGGCGGGCGCGATCGGCCGGCGTCACGGCCGTGGTCGGGATCGGGGCCAGCCCGGGGTCGAGCAACATGCTGGCGGCGCTCGCCGCCCGGGAGCTCGACTCCGTGGAGGACCTCCACACCGGGTGGCCGGTGGACGTCCCGTTCGTCGGCGACGATCCGGAAGAGGACGCGGTCTCCCACCCGTCGGCGGCGGCCGTGCACTGGATGCAGCAGCTGTCCGGAACGATCCGGCTCCTGGCCGGTGGAGAGCTGGTGGATCAGACCCCGCTGCGCGCCGTGGCGCTGAACTATCCCGGGGCCGGCCGCGGCACGGCCTACACCGTCGGGCATCCGGAGCCGATAACCCTGGCGAGGACCTGCTCGGTCGCGGGGGCCTCGGCCTGCGTCATGGTCGTCACCGCCGGTACGGCGGCCTACCTCATGACGCTGCAGGACGACATCGACGGCGGAAAGCTGTCGCTGGAGGGTGCCGCCGCCATCATCGCGACCCCCACCGCCCGCCGCTACACGCGGGCTCTCGTGCGCAGCGCACGGCTGGCCGGACCCGGTGCGCTGCCGCCGTTCTTCGCCCTGGCCACCGGTCTTCGCGGCGGTGTGGCGCACACCGTCGGCGCGCGCATGGTCGCCTCCCCGCTGGGCATGGCCAAGGCGACGGGTGTGCCGCTCGCGCTGGCCGCCGGCCAGATCCTCGACGGTGCGGTGCACCTTCCCGGCGTCCATCCGCCGGACGCCGTACTCGATCCCGGGCGCTTCTTCGACGAGCTGGCTCCCCACTGCGATCCGCCCCGGGCCGCCGGCGCCGACGTCGTCGTCGTGGACCACGCCGCCCCGGTCCCGTCGTGACGGCGCGGACCCGCGCGGACCGCCCGGTCGCACCCGTGCACGCGGCGTCCGATGTCGCCCGCGGGACCCGGTTGATCGAGCGCGTGTTCGCCCGTCCCGGCACGATCGTGTGCGGTCGACGACCGTAGCGGGCGCGGTCACCGAGCGACCCGACGTCCGGGTCGGGCGTCCGGAGGCCCTGGCCGCAGAGCTGCCCGCGGTCAATGCCGTGACCACCGCTCCCGCGCTCGCCCGTGTCTACGCCGCGCTGCTCCCCGGAGCCGGGGCGCTCGTCGGCGACCGGACCCGCAGCTCCGTCACCGCACGTCGGGTGTCGGGCCGGGATCGGGTTCTCGGAGTCTCGTCGGCGGTCGGCTGCGGCTTCGCGCTCCCCAGCAGCGCATGGCCACTCGGCTCACCGACCGCCTTCGGCCACCCCGGCATCGGCGGCGCGTCCGGTCTGGCCGATCCCCGCCGCGGGCTCGCGGTCGCCTTCCTGCCCCGGACCATGCCCGCCGACCCCCGGCGCGATGCCCGCCACCTCGTCCTCCACGACGCGATCGCCGCCGTCGTCGGATTCTGACCAGCGCGAGAGGAACACCGGATGACACCCACCCCGCTGACCATCGACGTCGGCTCCGAGTACGGCCGGCTGCGTACCGTCCTGATGTGCCGGGCGAACCCTTGCCCGCCCGGCCGAAACGTGCGCGAGGACCTCACCGGGATCGACCTGCCCATGGTCCATCAGCTGCTGCGGTGGCGCCACGACCGCTACGACGTCGGGCGCGTCCACGAGCAGCAGGACGCGTTCATCGAGCTGCTCCGCTCCCGAGGCGTCGAGGTGGTGCTGGCCGACAACCAGGCCGACATCGTGTCGCAGCACTACACCCGGGATATCGGCTTCGCCGTCGACCACGTGTTCGTCGTGGCCCGTCCCCGCCGTGCGTTCCGGCAGCGCGAGCTCGCCGGGATCCGCTCCCTGACCACCCGTATGAGCCGCGTGGCGCACCTGGACATGGGCACGATCGAAGGGGGTGACGTCATGCTCCACGACGGCCACGTCCTGGTCGGCCGAGGTGAGGAGACGTCCGCCGACGGCATCGACGCCCTGCGCTGGGTGCTGGACCAGCACGGGGTCGACCGCGAGATCATCACCCTGGAGTTCGCCCACCGCGGCGTGATCCATCTCGACGACGAGCTCACCATCGTCGCCCCCGGCCTCGCGCTGGCGCACCTCGAGAGCTTCACTGCGGGCAGCCGGGCCTGGATCGAGGGTCACCTCGACGTCGTGGAGGTGACCGACCGGGAACTGCGCGAACTGCAGGTCAACGCCCTTGCCGTCGCACCCGGCACGGTGGTCGTCGAGCAGGGCAGTGAGCGCATCGCCGAGGTCCTCACCAGCCACGGCGTCGAGGTGCTCCGGCTCGACTACTCGGAGGTCAACCGGCTGCCCGGGTCGTTCCGGTGCACCACCTGCCCGCTGATGCGGGAGCCCGCCTGATCCGAGGTGTGTCACCGAGGTGCAACCGTGATCC
>JBBQEF010000414.1:0-4264 GCA_038320445.1 Mycobacteriales bacterium | reverse complement strand
TGCTGCAGCAACACTTTCCGCGCACGAAGGTGTCAGCCGGTCCGGGCCTGCGCAGGCGCAGCGGTGGCCGGAGGACCCGGCCGACACGGTGCCCGACCCCGCCGCGCTGCAGGAGATCGTCCGGAGCGCGAAGTGGTGATCACCGCGTCCCGTCAGTGGCGCGACGGGGCGTAGCCCACCGTGTCGAGGATGCGGGAGCGGCGGCGGCCGGAGGCCGGTGTCGCCACCTTCGGGCGCTCGGGGACCGGGCTCGCCTTCACGATGATCTGTTCGGCATACCCGTAGAGCAGCGGCAGCGCACCGGCCACCCGGCCGCCGGTGCCGTTGATGTGGGTCAACCCGGGACGGATCACGGCGGCGTCGTCCACGATCTCCTTCACCAGGCCGTCCCCGGCCTCCAGCGTGGTCGCGATCCTCCCCAGCAGCGTGCCGGTCCACCACAGGAAGAACGCCAGGCCCGCGATCAGCACGGCGATCTCGACGACGGTCAGGACGATCAGCATGTCAGGCCTTCCCGGCCGGTGTCGGGATGCTGTCGAGCACGCGTCCCAGGAACAGGTGGTGTTGCAGGCCCTCGGCCAGCACGAGGTCCAGGCCGTCGCCGACGGTCGGGATCAGGGCGGCGTCGGCCGTGTTCCTGGTGATGTCGGTGAGCGTGCCGCCGATCGACGTCGTGGCGGCGTCGATCCGCTTCACGAACGCGATCAACAGCGAGAGCAGCACCACCACGGCGACGATGACGACGGCGCCGAGCACCAGGATCACCGTCCAGTAGGTGATCTCTCCGTCCGACAGTGGCACGTCAGCCTCCCAGCCGTGCGCGACCGCGCTGCAGGCCGCCGATGATCTCGCCGGCGTGGTCGATGGTCTCGTTCAGCCCGGCCAGGCCGGCGGTGTTGGTGCGTGACCGGCCCAGCGCCTCGTCGATCTCCTGCGCCTGCGTGCCGATCCGGTGGGCCAGCACCAGGATCGGGGTCACCAGTGCGACGACCGCGACCACGACCACCAGCCCGATGACCAGCCCGAGCGTCCATCCGAAGGGCACCATCACACGGTCTCCGTCCAGGCCCGCACCGGGGCCAGGTTCGCGTTCACCGACGGGACGACGACGGGGACGGTGCTGGTCCGGTCGGCGACGACCCGCACCCCGCCGAGCAGTGACCCCAGCGTCCGGTGGACGTGGAGCAGGTGCAGCACCACGCGCAACAGGCCGACGGCCGTGACGGCGATGATGAGCACGGCGATGATCACCGTGACCCAGGCGACGACAGGCATGGCCACTCCCTACTTCGCCGGGAGCAGCGCCGCGACGCTGCCCGCGTATCTCGTGGCCCCGACGGCGATCTGCTCGACCGTCGCGTCGGTGCGTTCCAGCAGCGCGGGTACGTCGTCGAGCTCGCCGATGAGCGCCACGCCGCCCGCGAGGATGTCGTCGGCCGCGTCCCGGATCCGCTCGACGGCCGAGAGCACGCGGTTGAGCAGCGCGATCACCACCGGCAGCACCACCAACAGCAGGACGGCGTTGCCGATCCACCACAGCACCACGGGGTCACCTGTTCCGGTCGTAGGGCAGGAAGAAGCGGGCGAAGACGCGTTTCAGCGCCATCAGCGTGGCGCGCAGGCCGATCGCGAACGCGCTGGCCGGCGCGGCGGCCCGCACGGCCGTGGCCGTGCCGCCGCGCCCCTGGTTGTCGATGTTGTACTGGACGCACTCGGCGAAGCTGGTCATGAGCACGCCGGTGACGTCGGCGATCAGGCCGCGGCCGAACTGCGCCGCCGCACCGGAGATCGTGAGGTCCTGGTCGACCAGCACGTGGGTGCCGCCGCCGGTGGACCGGAGCGTCGCGGTGATCGTCATCGCCGCCTCGCCGCGACCCCTGTCCTCGGAGCCCGCGGCCATCAGCACCATGCGGTGGGCGGCCTCGTCGGAGGAGAGGATCTTCGCGGTGCCGCTGAAGTTCAGCTTCACCGGGCCGAGCGCCGCGACGACCTTGCCCTCGTAGTTGCCGTCGCCGTCGTCACCGACCAGCGAGGCGCCGGGCAGGCAGGGGGCCAGGTTGGGCACGTCGTTGAAGTAGGCCCACACCCGGTCCACGGGTGCGCCGACGTCGAACTCGTTCTGGAGGATCACGAGTCGCTCCTGATGGGAGGCATGCCGGACACGTCCTGCCCGTCCTGGATGGCCTGCCAGACGCGATCGGGCAGCAACGGCATGTCGATGTTGCGGACCCCCGTGTCGGACAGGGCGTCGTGCACCGCGTTGACGAACGCGGCAGGCCCGCCGACCGTGGCGCACTCGCCGACGCCCTTGGCGCCGAACGGGTGGTGCGGGCACGGCGTGACGACCTCGTGGAGCTCGAACCCGGGCGTCTCCCAGGCCGTCGGCAGCAGGTAGTCCATGTAGTTGGAGCCGACCATGTTGCCGTCGGCGTCATAGGTCTGGAACTGCATGCTCGCCGCCGCGTAGGCCTCGGTGAGCCCGCCCATGATCTGGCCCTCGACGATCATCGGGTTGATCCGCACCCCGCAGTCGTCGACGGCCACCACGCGCAGCACGTCCCACACGCCGGTCTCCGGGTCGACCTCGACCGTCGCGATGTAGCAGGCGAACGGCCAGGTCAGGTTGGGTGGGTCGTAGTAGGCGTTGTTCTCCAGGCCGGGCTCCATGCCGTCGGGCATGTTGGAGTAGGCGGCCATCGCGCACTCCTGGATCGTGGCGCCGCGCTCAGGTGCGCCGCGGACGTAGAAGCGTCCGAGCTCCCACTCGACGTCCTCCTCGGACACCTCCAACAGGTGTGCCGCGATCTTGCGGGCCTTCGCGCGGATCTTGCGCGACACCATCGAGATCGCCGCGCCCGCGACGGGCGTGGAGCGCGAGGCGTAGGTTCCCATCCCGAACGGCGCGGTGTCGGTGTCGCCCTCCTCGACGATCACGTCGGTGGCCGGGATCCCGAGCTCGTGGGCGACGATCTGGCCCCACGTCGTCTCGTGGCCCTGGCCCTGGCTCTTCGCCCCGACGCGCAGGATCGCCTTGCCGGTCATGTGCACCCGCAGCTCGGCGGAGTCGAACATCTTGATGCCGAGGATGTCGTACTCGCGGCTGTTGCCGGCGCCGAGCGGCTCGGTCATCGTCGAGATCCCGATGCCCAGGCGCCGCCCGCGTGACCGCGCGACCTGCTGGTCGCGGCGGAACTCGTCGTAGCCGATGGCGTCGAGCCCGATCTGCAGGCACTTCCCGTACTGCCCGGAGTCGACGAGGAAGCCGAACGCGGTGCGGTGCGGGAACTGGTCGTCGCGCAGCAGGTTGTGGCGGCGGAACGCCGCCTGGTCCATGCCGAGGTCGTCGGCAGCGGCCTGCACCATGCGTTCCTGGAAGAACATCGCCTCGGTGACACGGAACGAGCACCGGTACGCGACGCCGCCGGGGGCCTTGTTCGTGTAGTGGCCCTGCGCGGTGATGTGGCCGGCCGGCACGTTGTAGGCGGCGAACGCCGAGTGCAGCAGCCCGATCTTGAACTTGCTGGGCTGGGCGTCGGAGAAGAACGCGCCCTGGTCGGTGTCGGCGTGCATGCGGACGGCGAGGATGGTGCCGTCACGCTTGAGCGCCATCTCGGCGTCGAGGTACATGTCGCGGCCGAACCCGGTGGAGATCAGGTTGCCGGTCTTGTCCTCGATCCACTTCACCGGCCTGGCCAGCAGGATCGAGCACAGCGTGGCCGCGACGTAGCCGGGGTAGACCGGCACCTTGTTGCCGAAGCCGCCGCCGATGTCCGGCGAGACGATCCGGATCATGTGCTCGGGCAGCTCGGTGACCAGGGCGAACGCCGCCCGGATGATGTGCGGCGCCTGGGTGGTCATGTAGACCGTGAGCTTCTGCGTCGCGGAGTTGTAGTCGGCGACCGCGCCGCAGCACTCGATCGGCGACGGATGGCTGCGCGGGTAGTGCAGCGCGAGCTTCGACACCACGTCGGCCTCGGCGAAGGCGCGCGCGGTGGCGGCGACGTCGCCGACCTCCCAGCGGTAGCAGGTGTTGTCGACCTGGCCTTCCTTGTCGTCGCGGATGATCGGCGCGTCGGCGGCCTTGCTCTGCAGGGGGTTGACGATCGGCGGCAGGGGCTCGTACTCGACGACGATCGCGTCGCAGCCGTCCTTGGCGGTGTACGGGTCGTCCGCGACGACGACGCACACCTCCTGGCCCTGGAACCGCACCTTGTCCGTGGCGAGCACGGCCTGGGTGTCGTAGGAGAGCGTCGGCATCCAGGCC
>JBBQEF010000413.1:0-4279 GCA_038320445.1 Mycobacteriales bacterium | reverse complement strand
GTGCTTGCTCCACGACGACCGGGCCCGCTCGGCGGCGGCGGCACGCTGCGCCGCGGCGCGGGCCGCGGCCGCCTGCTGGCGCGCGATCTGCTCCGGGGTCAGCGTGGGCACGACGGGAACCACGGCAGCCGGAGCAGGCGTGGTCGTGGGAACCGCCACCGTCGTGGGCGCCGGTGGATTCGTGGTGGCCGGCGGCGGCGCCGTGGTGGCCGCCGGGGGCGCCGTGGTGGCCGGCGGGCCCTGTGGGGGCTGCGTCGCCGGCGGCGCCTGGGTCGGAGGCGCGGGCTGTGTCGGAGCCGCCGGGTTCGGGTTCGGCTCAGGGGGCTGGGCCGACGCCACCGACGCGCCGCTGACGAGCGTGCCCGCCACCGCCGCGACGATCAGCATGCTGCGCGCCCACTTGCCCGCGCTCACCGACGTCCTACCCATACCGGGATCGCCTCCGTCTGTGTCTCGTCGGACTGCTGGTGCCGGCCGCGTTGCGCCGGGGACACCGCAGCGGGCCGGCCCTGAGCCGGCACGACCGGCGCGGGTCCGTGCGGTGGTGCATGCCTCATCGGCGGCCGACCCGCCACCTGCGGGGCCGGCCCGGTCGGCATGTCGACGCCGCGGGCCGGCGCTGCGGGCGGCGCGGTCGCCACGGGCCGTGCGGTGCCCGCGGGCCACGAGACGGCAACCGGCTGGGTCGCCTCCCCCACGGGGACGCCGTCACCCGCGCCTTCGGTGCGGACGACGACGCCGTTCTCCACGGCCACCTGGCGGGTGAGCCAGCGTTGCTTGCGGATCGTGAGCAGGGCGTTGAGCTTGATCAACGCCATGATCCACGACACGACCACGTAACCCAGGATGAACAGGAAGGACGACGGCCGCCGCCGCAGGTGCGGCAGCAGCTTGGCCGAGCGGCTCAGCTGCCACCAGGCCAGCAGGATGCCCACGAACAACCAGTTCTGCCTGACGATCGACATGATCAGGAACGTCGGGCCGAGCATCAGCGTGAACCCGCTGATGGCCTTGTCGATCATCGTGAACGCGAGGAACGGGTGCCGCCACACCCACTTGTGCGACAGCGCCCGTAGGTCCGAGCGCCACGTGTTGCGCGCCCATCGCAGGCGCTGCTTGAAGAAGATCTTCCAGGTGTTCGGGAAGGTCGACCACACCTCGGCGGTGCGCTGCATGTACGTCAGGTGGCCGCGTTCCATGATCAGCGTCGTGAGCCGCTTGTCGTCACCCGAGAGGCACGGGACGCCCCAGAACGTCTCGTGCATGAACTCCTCCTCGATGTCCATCAGCAGCGCACGGCGGTAGATCGCCGTGCGCCCCGACAGACACGAGACGGCCTTGCCCAGGTAGCTCTGGCTGGCGTTCTCGTCGAAGTAGCGGTGGTCGAGGAACATGTCGGTGATGCGGGCCAGGAAGCCCTTGCCCCGGTACACGCTCTGCCGCGTGCCGACCCCTCCGATGCGGGGGTCGGCGAACGGCTTGTAGACCTCGGTTGCGACGTCGTCGGCCCAGACCGTGTCGGAGTCGACGAGAGCCACCAGCTCGGTGGTCGCGCGGTTCCAGCCACGCCGCAACGCGTCCCGCTTGCCCGGCACGTCCGTGGTGATCACGGTGACCGGGTAGTGCCGCGCCACGTCCTGACAGAGCTGGTCGGACACGTCGATGACGAGGATGACCTCCTCGACGCGGTTCCGCAGCCACGACTCGATGGCCGCGGCGAACACCTCCGGATCCTCCTGGTACACCGGTACGACGATGCTCATCGAGAGCCGGTGGGGGGTCGTCACCGGCCGGTAGAGGACCGCAGGGATCCTCCGCACCAGCCAGAACGACCACCGGATGAGACCCAACACGCCAAGCGGCGTGCTCAGGACGTAGTAGTAGAGCGGCAGGGTCATGCGACGTCGGCACCCGAAACAGTGCGCTCGGTGGCCGACTCGACCTCACGGCTGACCACGGCCTCGAGCCGCTCGTTGGTCTGCACCACGGCGCGCAGCAGCGGCATCTCGACGCCGATGCCGGCCGAGAAGCCCAGGAAGCCCTGGGTGTCCTTCGGCAGGCAGACCCCGCCGTACGGGGCTCCACCGCGGATGCCGTACTGCGTGTTGATGGAACCCTCGGCCGAGGACGCCACGGTGGAGGCGATCGGGTCGAGATCGATCCCGATCTCCTGCGCGACCAGCCACATCTCGTTCCAGAAGCTGATCTTGGTGGCGTTGTAGATGTTGTGCGCGCACTTGATGAACTCCGCCTGCGCGGGGTCGGTGAACGTGCGCAGCTCGCCGCCGAACGGCGACAGGAGCGCCTCCAGCCGGTTCACGGTGGCGGGCTCGCGGCTCGCGACCACGGTCATCCACGGGTTCTGGAAGTCCTTCTCGGCCGAGACGGCACGCAGGAACTCCGGGTTGGACGCCAGCGCGAAGCCGTCGCCCGCCACCTTGCCGGAGTGGCGCTCCAGGACGCTGCGGACGAGGCCCTCGGTCGTGCCGGGCGGAACCGTCGAGCGCACGACGACCGTGTGCACCTCGGTCGCCGAGGCCAGGGCCCGGCCCACCGACGCCGTGCCCGCGGTGAAGGCGTCGAGGTCGTAGGCGTAGCCGTCGTTGGGCGTCGGCAGCGTGAGGAACACGAAGGACGCCGGCTCGTCGGCCAGATCCAGAGTGGTGCGCACGTCGAGGCCGCGATCCTGGAGCTCACGGACCCGCTTGGGTGACGTGTCGATGAACGACACCTCATGGCCGGCGGCGCGGAAGCCCTCGCCTGTTGCTGCGCCCACTACTCCCGAGCCGACAACGAAGATCCTCGACGGCTGGTTGCCTTGCTGTGCCACCTGCACACTCCTGACGGACGTAGGAATTCGACTCGGCTGCCGCAGAGGGCGTGGCGACGCTGCCGACCGGTGGTGAAGACCGCGCTCTGCGGGCCGTGCGGACGTGTCGGTGGGGAGCTCCGACAGACCGCGTACAACGGTTTCCCGTTGCACCGTTGAGACCTTAGGAACGGGATCCGTGATCGTCCGCGATTCTGAGGGGATCCACGTTGCCCGAGCGCCCAGGGGTCGCACAGACGCGCCGGACTGCCCTGGAATGGCCGATGGCGTCATCACCTATGGGCCGTTCGGGCTAATCAGGCTCTCAGGTACCCGTCCGACCACTGGTCCATCAGAGCAGTCCGCCCAACCGGCCCAGCCGCACAGCGAGACATCTCGACCACCCTACGTGACGAGTTTGCCCTCGCTCAGCCGGAATGCGTCACGCGCACCGAGTAGAGAGCGACCCGCGCAACGGCATCGGAGCGGTCCCCCTTCTGGGGGTTCGACTGCAGGTAGCTGCCGGTCTTGAAGTACCAGCCCGAGCCGGATTTCGTGATCTTCGCGGCGCGCACGCCGTTGTAGAAGACGTCGATCCGGCCGCCCTTGGCGACGATTCTCAGGTTGTACGGCGTGCCGAGCACGTACGCGGGATCGAGGGTGACGTTCTCGTTACCGTCGTCGTACCGGGCGATCAGGTGCCGGCCCTCCAGCCGCACCTCCATCACGTCGTTGCTCGCGTCGTGGATCTGGGCCGTCACGACCTCGGGCTTCGCCGACGGCAGGGCGAGCACCGCCTGCCGCAGCTCGAGCGTGTGCGTGCCACCGGTGTTGGACCAGGCCGCCTTCTTGGCGCCGTTCATCTCCCGCAGCTCCGAGCGCGGGTAGGCGCTGTTCGCCGTGGTGACACCTCCGGCGTTGGCGGTGAACACCACGGCGTCGCCGCCGGCGTCGAGATCGAACCACGAGCTCCGGTAGGTGGCCAGCGCCGGCTGCTCGACGGTGTCCGGATGGCCCTTGTCGCCCGTCGGCAGCGTGAGATACCAGTTCCGGAGGTCCAGCAGCTCGCCCGGGTACCGTGTGGTGTGCGCCGGGCCCGCGCCGTCCGGCGCGCCCGAACCGCCGCTCGGGGCGGGAACGGAGCTCCGGCTGCGCACCGCCGATCCCGGAAGGTACGGCGCTCGGGCATCCGGCGTCGGGGCCGCGGCGGCCCCGAAGGCCGCCAGCCGTGGCATCGTCGCGATGGACACCTCGCCGCAGGTACCCACGACGAGCAGGACACCCACGGACAGCAGAGCCGCGACCGGGCGGGAAGTTCGACGCATGGGATCTCCGGGTTCGGCGTGCCGGTATCGATCATCGAACGGTAGCGGGGCGGCGGCGCCGGTGTACCTCGTTCGCGACATCATGACCCCATCGGGGTCGTCCGACCCGGCCCGCGGAAGGCACTCAGTGATCAACGACGACGAG
>JBBQEF010000412.1:0-4299 GCA_038320445.1 Mycobacteriales bacterium | reverse complement strand
CGTGACCCCCCGCAACATCCCGAACGGCCGTTCCACAGGCACCTCCCTCTGCGACGAGCGCCGACGCACCCGCCCAGCTTCCCCCGTGCCCCGCCACCGCGCTGAACACCGAGCGGCCGATCCGTGGTCAGCGACGCGGCGCGCAGCGCCACCCGGGATGCGGTCCCGGCGCCCGACGCCGACCACGGGCAGCGCGGGCGGCGTCAGCCCTCGCCGGCTGCGAGGCTGCGCAGGCGGATCACCTGGGCGGCGCGTTCCGCCGCCAGCGCTCCGGCGGCGTCGCGCCCGTCCCGCACCCCGGCCAGGAGCGCGAGGGTGGCGGCGGCCGCCTTCCGCGGGGCGCTCACCAGTGCCGCCGCCAGTTCGTCCACCGCCGTGCCGAGCTCGCCGACCGGGACCGCCCGCAGGGCCAGGCCGATGCGGACGGCCTCGTCGGCGCCGACCCGGCGGCCGGTCAGGCAGATGTCGACGGCGCGCGCGTAACCGACGGCGTGCACCAGCGGATGGGTCCCCCCGAGGTCCGGGACGATCCCGAGGGCCGGCTCGGCCATGCAGAACTGCACGTCGTCGGCGACGACACGGATGTCGCAGGCCAGCGCGAGCTGGAACCCGCCGCCGATCGCGTGGCCCTGCACGGCCGCCACCGTCACCCGGGCCGGGTCGCGCAGCCAGGCGAACCCGGCCTGGAACGCGGCGATGGCCGCGTCGGCCTCGGCCGCCGGCATCGACGCGAGCGCGGCGATGCCGGGGAGGCCGTCGACCTCGGCGTCGGTGAACGCCTTCCTGTCCAACCCCGCCGAGAACGCGCGGCCCTCGCCACGCACCACGACTACCCGCACGTCCGGCGCCAGCGCCTCCCCGATCTGCTGCAGCGCCGCCCAGGTGGCGGGCGTCTGCGCGTTCAGGCTCTCCGGGCGCGACAGGGTGATCGTCGCGCGGGGGCCGTCGACCTGGAGCGAGACTCCGCCGCGGCGCAGGGTCTGTGTCATAGGCAGAGGTTACCCCCGGGTAGGCCTACTTCTTCTTCGTGCGGGTGGCGCCGCCGCGGCCGCGCAGCGTCACACCGGTCTCGCTCAGCACCCGGTGCACGAAGCCGTAGGACCGTCCCGTCGCCTCGGCGAGCGCGCGGATGCTGGCCCCCTTCTCGTACTTCTTCTTGAGGTCGGTGGCGAGCTTGTCCCGCTGGCTACCCGTGATGCGGGCACCCTTCTTCAGGTCCGTCATGGGGGGGCTCCTCCAGCCGTCGTCGAGCCTGATCTGCGCAAAGAGGACCGGACGCCCCCTCGGTTCGGCAATGATCGTCCACGCCGAATGCGGGGGCCAGGAGATCCACTCGGAGATCGGTGAGCGGTTCCGCCGAACGGATCACGCGGACGGGTGATCATTGATCAGGCGTGATCACGTGCCCGTCACCCCGACGCCATCCCCACGTCACCCCACGAGTCGATCGAGGCAGTGCGGGGTCGCTCGTGCGTGTCGCCGCACACCCGCAGTGGCTGCGCGATCGGGTGGCGACCGTCCGCCCGGATCGTCCGATCAGGCCAGCTGGACGAGCTCCAGATAGTCGGAGGACCACAGGTCCTCGGTGCCGTCGGGCAGAACGATGACCTTGTCCGGGTGCAGCGCCTCCACCGCACCCGAGTCGTGCGTGACGAGCACGACCGCACCCGAGAAGTGCCGCAGCGCATCGAGCACCTGCTCCCGGCTGGCGGGATCGAGGTTGTTGGTCGGCTCGTCGAGCAGCAGCACGTTCGCCGAGCTCGACACGAGCCCGGCCAGCGCCAGCCGGGTGCGCTCGCCGCCGGAGAGCGTGCCGGCGAGTTGCTTGAGCTGGTCGCCGGAGAACATGAACGAGCCGAGCAGCGTGCGCAGCTGCTGCTCCGGGGCGTCGGGCGAGGCGTGTCGGATGTTCTCCCAGACCGTCGCCGACATGTCGAGCGTGTCGTGCTCCTGGGCGAAGTAGCCGGTGCGCAGACCGTGGCCGGGCAGCACCTCGCCCGCGTCGGGCTGCTCGGTGCCGGCCAGCAGGCGCAGCAGGGTGGTCTTGCCGGCGCCGTTGAGCCCGAGGACGACGACCTTGGCCCCGCGGTCCACCGCGAGGTCGACGCCGGTGAACACCTCCAGCGAGCCGAACGCCTTCGACAGGCCCTCGGCCGTGAGCGGGGTCTTGCCGCAGGGCGCCGGGTCGGGGAACCGGATGCGTGCGACCTTGTCGTCCTGCCGGACGTCCTCGAGACCGGCGAGCAGCTGATCGGCCCGGCGGGCCATGTTCTTGGCCGCGACGGCCTTGGTGGCCTTGGCGCCCATCTTCAGCGCCTGCGTGTGCAGGACCGACGCCTTCTTCTCGGCGTTGGCCCGCTCGCGGCGGCGGCGCTTCTCGTCGGTGGCGCGTGCCTCCTGGTAGCGCTTCCAGTCCATGTTGTAGAGATCGGCCTCGCCGCGCGTGGCGTCGAGGAACCACACCTTGTTGACCACGGCCGCCAGGAGGTCGGTGTCGTGGCTGATCACGACGAGGCCCCCGGTGTGCGTCGACAGGAACCCGCGCAGCCAGGTGATCGAGTCGGCGTCGAGGTGGTTGGTGGGCTCGTCGAGCAGGAGCGTCGTGTCGCTGGGTGCTCCCCCGCCGCCGCCGTCGGACGCGGCGAAAAGGATGCGGGCCAGCTCGACGCGGCGGCGCTGTCCACCCGACAGCGTCTCGATCTGCTGGTTCAGCACGCGGTCGGGCAGCCCGAGGTGCGCGCAGATGCGGGCGGCCTCGCTCTCGGAGGCATACCCGCCCAGGGCCGAGAACCGCTCCTCGATGCGGCCGTAGTCGCGCACCGCCCTCTGGTTCTGCGCGCCGTCCACCAGCTCGGCCATGGCCGTCTGGGCCTTCTCCATCTTCCGCAGCATCTCGTCGAGGCCCTTGGCCGACAGGACGCGATCCTTGGCGGAGACGGTGAGATCGCCCTCGCGGGGGTCCTGCGGCAGGTACCCGACCGGGGAGTTGGCGCTCACGGCTCCGCCGTACGGCTCGCCCTCGCCGGCGAGCACGCGCATCGTGGTGGTCTTGCCCGCCCCGTTGCGTCCGACCAGCCCGATCCGGTCGCCGGGCTGCACGCGCAACGTGGCGCCGGACAGCAGGATGCGGGACCCGGCGCGCAGTTCCAGGTCGGTGGCGGTGATCAAGGAGAACTCCAGGAGGGTGCCGGTATCGGGACAGACTGGTGGGCGGCGACGAGCGGCCTACCCGATCCGGATCACGGCCTCCACAGTACCGGCCGATGCGAGCGCAATCGCGAAGTAGGGTCCCACCATGACTGATCTCACCGGTAGGGCCGCCCTCGTCACCGGCGGCAGCCTGGGCATCGGGCACGCCATCGCCGCCGAGCTGCTCTCCCGCGGGGCGTCGGTGACCATCACCGCCCGCAAGCCCGACCAGCTCGCCGCCGCGGCCGAGGAGCTCGTCGCCGAGGCCGCGGGCGGCGACGCCGCTCGCGTGCTGGCGGTGCCCGGCAACGCCGGCTCCGACGAGTCCCGCGCGGAGGCGGTCGCGAAGACCGTCGAGGCGTTCGGGTCGATCGACATCCTGGTCAACAACGCCGGGATCAACCCGGTCTACGGCCCGCTGATGGAGGCCGACCTCGGCGGGGTCCGCAAGATCTTCGACATCAACGTGGTCGCGGCGCTGGGCTTCCTGCAGGAGGCCTACGCCGCGGGGATGAAGGAGCACGGGGGCGCCGTCGTCAACATCGCGTCGGTCGCCGGCATCCGCTCGACCAACGTGATCGCGGCCTACGGCGCGTCGAAGGCCGCGCTGATCCGGCTCACCGAGGAGCTGGCGTGGCAGCTGGGCCCATCGATCCGCGTGAACGCCGTGGCGCCTGCGGTCGTGAAGACGAAGTTCGCCACCGCCCTGTACGCCGAGGGCGAGGAGAAGGTCGCGGCCGCATACCCGATGAAGCGCCTGGGCACGCCCGAGGACGTCGCGAGCCTCGTCGGGTTCCTGGTGTCGGACGAGGCGAGCTGGATCACCGGCGAGACGGTCCGCGTGGACGGCGGGATCCTGGCGACGGGCACCCTGGGCTGAGCCCACCGGACAGCATCGAGCCCGCGCAACGTCGCGAGGGAGCGCTCCCCGACCGCAACGAGCCCGCGCGATGTCGGTGTGGTGGCTGCTAGAGGACGGCTGCGTCGGTCCAGAGGCGGCCGCTGCGGCCGGTCAGGACGTCCAGGAGCCCGGCCGCCTGGCCGTCGGTCAGGGAGGCCACGTAGTCGATCACCGCCCGGCCTCTCGCCAGCCGGTCGACGTCCTCCGGC
>JBBQEF010000411.1:0-4320 GCA_038320445.1 Mycobacteriales bacterium | reverse complement strand
GCCGGTCGACCACGGCCGAGCGGACCTTGCCGTCGTAGCCGGCGGCCTCGGTGCCGTCCTCGTCCGAGTAGCCGAACACGCCGATCGCGTCCAGCCGGGCCCCGGTCAGGAACGCCTCCAGCTCGGCCAGGTCGTCCTCGGTCTCGCCGGGGAAACCGACGATGACGTTGCTGCGGATGCCCTCCTCGGTAGCGATGGCGCGGATGCTCGAACACAGGTCGAGGAAGTCCGGCCGGGATCCGAAGCGGCGCATCCGGCGCAGCACCGACGTGCTGGCGTGCTGGAACGACAGGTCGAAGTACGGCGCCAGGCCGGGGGTGGTGGCGATGACCTCGATCAGGTCCGGCCGCATCTCGGCGGGCTGCAGGTACGACACGCGGATGCGGTCGATACCCAGGACGTGGGTCAGCCGGGGCAGCAGCCGCACCAGCGCGCGCGTGCCACCGGGGAGGTCCTTGCCGTAGGACGTGGAGTTCTCGCTGACCAGCACCAGCTCGCGGACGCCCTGCATGCCCAGCCACGCGGCCTCGGCCACCACGTCGTCCGGCGGGCGGGAGATGAACGATCCACGGAACGACGGGATGGCGCAGAACGCGCAACGCCGATCACAGCCCGAGGCCAGCTTGAGGTTGGCGACGGGGCCGTCGGACAGGCGCGTGCGGGCGAGGTTGGGTACCCAGGCATGGCCCGGGATCTCGACGTCGCCGGCCGCGGCCGGCCGCGCCACCGGCGAGATGGGCAGCAGCGTGCGACGGTCGACGGGCACGTGCGGGGCGGGGGCGTGGCCGCCGATGACGTCGGAGAGGCGTTCGGCCAGGTCCGGGTAGGCGTCGAAGCCGAGCACGGCGTCGGCCTCGGGGAGCTGGTCGGCCAGCTCTTTGCCGTAGCGCTCGGCGAGGCAGCCGACGGCCACGACCTTGGCACCCTCGGCGGCGTCCGACGCGGCCAGCAGGGTGTCGATGGAGTCCTTCTTGGCCTGCTCCACGAACCCACAGGTGTTGACGACGATCACGTCGGGCTTCTCGTCGGTCTCCACCAGCTCCCACCCGGAACCGGTGAGCCGCCCGGCGAGCTCCTCCGAATCGACCTCGTTGCGGGCACAGCCCAGAGTGAGCAGGGCAGCACGACGAGGTGCGGTGGGTCGGGGCACGGTCCCAGGGTATCCGCCCGGCTGTGATCTACTCTCCGGCCGTGGCAACGGTGGCCGTGCGGCGGGCCCGGACCGCCGACGTGACGGTGATCCAACAGCTTGTGGACAACTACGCGGGCCGCGTCCTGCTGGCCAAGGAGATCGTCACGCTGTACGAGTCGGTCCCCGAGTTCCTGGTGGCCGAGCTGGACGGTGAGGTCGTCGGCTGCGGGGCGCTGCACGTGATGTGGGAGGACCTCGGCGAGATCCGCACGGTCGCCGTGCACCCCCGCGTCGTCGGGCGGGGGGTGGGGCACGCGATCGTCGCGGCCCTGATCGCGGGTGCCCGCGAGCTCGGGCTGCAACGGCTGTTCGTCCTGACGTTCGAGAAGCAGTTCTTCTCGCGGCACGGGTTCGCCGAGATCGACGGCACGCCGGTGGAGCCGGACGTGTTCGCGGCGATGCTGCGTTCCTACGACGCCGGCGTGGCGGAGTTCCTGGACCTCGCCCACGTCAAACCCAACACGCTGGGCAACGTCCGGATGCTCGTCCGCCTGCAGCGCTGACGCCGCCCGTGCGCGGATGGCGTCGTTCCCGCGACGGTCTCCCCGCACGAGCGATGCCGACCGCTAACCTGCGGTCATGGTCGCCCCGACCGCGCCCCCGGACGCCGGTACGCACTGGCAGCGGCCCGCCGCCCCGGTGCGGCCCTGGGTGAGCGCCTACACCGGCTACCGCCTGGCCGCGGGGCCGCCCGGCGTGCACCACGGCGTTCCGTCCCCGCACCTGACGTTCATCGTCTGCCTGGACGGGGAGATCGACATGATCGCCAACGCGGACCGGACGAAGCCGCCGGGCCGCTTCGAGGCGATGGTCGGCGGTCTGCACGACACCCCTGCCCTCATCGCACAGGGCGAGCCGCAGACCGGCATCCAGCTGCGGATGACCTGGCGCGGGGCCCGGGCGCTGCTGGGGGTCCGGGCCGGGGACCTCGCGGGCGACGTCATCGACCTGAACGCGCTGCTCGGACGCCACACCGCCCCGCTGATCGACCGGCTGGCCTGCACACGCACCTGGCCGGAGCGGTTCGCCGTGCTCGACTCGGAGCTCGCCGGCCTGGCGGAGCGCGGCCCGGGCGACCGGGGCGTGCTGCCGGAGGTCGGCTACGCCTGGGACCGGCTCGAGGAGACGGGCGGCAACCTGCGCATCGCCGAGCTGGCCGCCGAGGTGGGGTGGAGCAGGCGGCACCTGGCCGAGAAGTTCCGCGTCGAGACCGGCCTCGCACCCAAGACCGCGGCCCGCGTCATGCGTTTCGAGACGGCCTGCGACCGGCTCCGCGGCGCCGCTCGTCCCTCGCTCGCCGACGTCGCGGCCGACGCGGGCTACACCGACCAGGCCCACCTGTCCCGCGACTTCCGCGACCTGGCCGGCCAGACCGCCACCAGCTGGCTCGCCGAGCGCCCGACCCCCTGACGACCGCCCCCGCGAGTCGGCACGATTCCGCACGCGAATCGTCACGATCCCGCGCGCGAGTCGGCTCCGGTTCGTCCACGACGCGACCGCGCCCGTCCCCGACGATGGGACGCATGACCCGGACGACCACCACTGTGCCCACTGTCTGGCCGACCTTCGTCTGCCGCGACCCCCGCGCCGAGCTGCGCTTCCTCGTCGAGGCCTTCGGTTTCACCGAACGCGTCGTGTACGCCGACGGCGACGTCGTCCACCACGCGGAGCTCACCTGGCCGGGTCCGGACGGCGCCCCCGCAGGAGGTGTCATGTTCGGCTCCGTGCACGAGGAGGACCCGTGCGGGCAGCCACCGGGCGGCAGCTCGATCCACGTGGTCGTCACCTTGCCGGACGAGCTCTACGACCGCGCGGTCGCCGCCGGTGCAGCGGTGGTCCGCACCCCTGAGGACACCGGCTACGGCAGCCGCCAGTTCATCGTCCGGGATCCGGAGGGCAACGTCTGGAGCTTCGGGACCTGGTACGAATAGCGCACACTCGCGCACCGGAACGTGCCGACTCGCGGGTGGGGTGCGTCACTGGTGCAGCACGGCCTGGATGTCGAGCTGGACCTCGATCGTCGAACCCACGACCGGGACGCCGCGAGCCAGCATCTGCTGCCAGTTGACCGTGAAGTGCTCGCGGTTCAGCTCGGTGGTGGCCGTGCACCCCGCGCGGATCCCGTTCCACTCCTGCATGCCCGTGTAGGTGGTGTCGAGCTGGACGTCGCTGGTCATGCCGTGCAACGTCAGCTCGCCGTCGATCAGCCACCGGTTGCCACCGGGCCGGGCGAAGCGGTGGCTGGTGAAGTGCAGCTTCGGGTACCGCTCGACGTCGAGGAACTCCGGCGAGCGCAGGTGCGCGTCGCGCGTCTCGACGTTGGTGAACACACTCGCGGCATCGATGAGGACCTCCACATGGGAGTCCTCGAACGGCTCGGCGATGCGGATCTGCCCGCCGAACCGCTGGAACTGGCCGTACACCTTGGACACCGCGATGTGGCGCGCCACGAAACGAACGGCCGAGTGGTCGGCGTCGATCTCGTAGATCCCCGCTGTCGGCACGGTGAGCGTGTCGTCGGGCACGAGCGTGAGCTGGCCGAGCGGGCGGTGAACACCCCACTCGACGTCGGCGCGCTCGTACAGGCTCTGATAGCCGCCTGCCTCGGCCTGGATCCGGTAGCTGCCGGGAACGACCGCGGCGGCGAAGAACCCGAAAGCGTCGGTGTCCGAGCGCGCCACCCGCTTGCTGGACCGGTCGAAGATCGAGACCTCGGCGCCCGCGAGCGGCTTGCCCGCGTCGTCGCGCACCTCACCGCTGATCAGACCACCGGTGAGGGGGATGGGCAGCAGGGCCTGGCGTCCACCGCTGCCCGCTCGGCTTCCGCCCCGGCGACGCTTGTTCCAGAACATCCCGGAGCTCCTTCGAGTCAGGTACCCGGGCCCCAACTGTGCCACGCCGAGTGACGATCGCCCGTCCCGGGCCTGGTCGTGGGGCCGTTCGGGGAGGCGCCCATCACCAGCCGTAGCCGCGCGTTCACTCGTCCCCGTCGGGTTCCGGGCCTCCCCCACCGCGCATGAGCCACAGCACGCCCTCGAGCTCATCGGGCTTGATGAGGACGTCGCGGGCCTTGGACCCCTCCGACGGCCCGACGACTCCGCGCGACTCGCACAGGTCCATCAACCGTC
>JBBQEF010000410.1:0-4339 GCA_038320445.1 Mycobacteriales bacterium | reverse complement strand
TGATCGGCGACGTGCCGATCTTCCAGCCCGGTGACGTCGCGGTCCGGCTGACCCCCACCGGGCCTGCCGTCACGACGGTCACCGGGGTACGCCCGGTCACCGGTGAGCTGGACGTGGCCGCGAGCACCCCGCTGCAGGCCGACGTCGTCAACGGGGTCACCAACCCGACCCACTTCGACTGCGTCACCACCCCGTCAGCCACGCTGTCCACCGGCCGCAAGACGATGCTGCCGACCGGCCGCGGCCCGCTCGGACCGACCCAGCCTGACCGCCCCGACCTCCCGCCGTGGACCCTCGAGGGCACGGCGCTGAGCGGCCCCATCGTCGGTGCGCAGGCCCTGGTCGTCAGCAACGACTTCCCGCTGCCGATCTTCCCGGCGACCGGCAGCTGTGCGATCTTCGCCGACCTGTTCAACGGCATCTTCTCCGGACAGAAGCAGGCCGGCGGCCCGTACTACGACCCCGCGACCTACGGCCCGACGCACCCGCCGGGCGCCTCCTGGACGACCGGGACGCTGCGGATCACCGCGCTCGACCCGTCGGCCCTGCAGGTCGGACCGCCGGCGACCGTCCCGGGGACGGGCTGATGCCGGCCCGTCGGGTCGGGGTCGGGCTCGCCGTCCTGGCCGTGGCGCTCACCGCGTGCGCCGCCCCGGGTGCGTCCCCGACCACCCGTACGTCGCACGACGACACGCTCTCCGCGCCTGCCGCGCTCGGCGGGTTCGGGGCGCTGCGCGGCACTGCCGTCCCGTCCGGCGACGTCATCAAGCCCGACTGCGTCCCGCGTTCCGGGGCGCCGTACCAGATCGGCGCCGTCGGGTCGTTCGCCGGGGGTTCGGTGACCATCGTCGACGGCGTGTCCGTGTCGGGCATCTCCGGCCGCTTCTGCGCCGTCGCCACCGTCGTCGCGGCACCGCCGGACACGCACCCGGACGCCAAGGTCTGCGCCCAGCTGACGGCGCCCGAGGACGGCATCACGTTCGACCCGGTGGACGCCGTCCTCTCGCTGATCCCCGGGGTCACCAGTGTCATCAGCCAGGTCAGCGTGGCGCCACGGGCCTTCTCCGCCTTCGTCTGTGACGACGGCACCCCGGGCCAGCTCCGGGTCGACACCGTCATCCAGGCGGCCGCTGTGCCGCAGGTGTTCGGGACCGCCTGCCAGGTCGGCCCGATCCAGGCTGCGGTCACCGGCTCGTTCACCGGCCCGCTGAGCGCGGCCCGCGCGACGCTGACCAGCGGACCGTTCCCGGTCTCGGCCGTCGAGCCGGGCCCCCTGTGCCCGGCCGGCCTGGCGCAGAACACCAACACGATCCTCGGACTGCCGCTCCAGAGCAGCGCTGCGGGGCTGACCATCTCGACGACCGCGGCCCTCTACCTGCCCCCGCCCTGATGCGTCGGAACATCGTTGCGTCAGAGGTCGACCACGAAGCGTGTGAACCCCAGCAATCCTTCGGAAGTTCGTGCAACAAACCGCGGCGCAACACTTGACACTGCCCCGTGTCATGTTGGTAGATGTGACCCATGTCGTACGGCCGGTAGGGCCGACCTCCGACCCTGCTGAGCGACCCCTCCTGCCTGCCGCAGGCGGTGGTGGTCGCAGGAACCATCAGCACAGCAAGGCGTTCTGCGTACCCGCACCGTGCACGACCACCTCCAACGAAGGAGCTCCCCAGCACATGAACACCACCAAGAAGAGCCTGGCGACCGCCACCGTGGCCGCGACCGCCCTGGCCGGTTTCGGTTTCGTGATGGCCCCCTCGGCGAACGCTGCGGCGACTGCCAACAAGGCCTTCAGCAAGTCCTTCACGCAGACCTGCCAGCAGGTCGGCCCGCTCACGAACCAGAAGCTGGGTGCGACCGTGTCCGGCACCATCCCGGCGACCGTGAAGAAGGGTGCGGCATTCACCCTCACCGGGGCCAAGATCAAGGTCGTCGTCCCCGCCGGCATCAACACCGTGCTGGCCGGCAGCGGCATCACCAGCGCGACCGTGACCTTCTCGGTGATCAACCTGAACAACACCAACATCACCCCGGCCACGATCGACGCCGTCAAGACCAACATCACCACGGCCCGCATCCCGGTGAACCCCGGCCAGACGTCGAGCTTCGTCGCCCCGACCAAGGGCGGCCTGACCGTGGCCCTCAAGGGTGGCACCAAGGCCGGCGCGGCCACGCTGAAGGCCGGCTCGGTCGCGGCGACCTTCCAGGGCTACAACGCAGCCGGTGGCAAGGTCGGCGGCGCGCAGCCGGTGTCGTGCAGCGCCTCCAACACGCTGCTGACGAGCATCACGATCAACTAGCCGTCAGGTCCCGACCGGCCGGCGCCCTCCCCGCGGAGGGTGCCGGCCGGTCGGCCTCCACCAGCCCCGCCCGAGGAGTCACATGTCGTCCACGTCGCTCGCGCCGGAGCCGGCTGCCTCGAGCGCGCCGTCCGGCCCGGTGGTGTCGATCCAGAACGTGACGATGCGGTTCGGCATGCACACCGTGCTCAAGGACGTCAGCTTCGACGTCCCGCGCGGCGAGATCTCCGCCGTCCTCGGCCCGTCCGGCACCGGCAAGTCCGTGCTGCTCAAGGTCATCATCGGCCTGCTCCGCCCGCAGTCGGGGCAGGTCTTCGTCGACGGCGAGCCGATGGTCGGCGTGCGCGAGAAGGAGGTCCTGCGGATCCGTCGCAAGTTCGGCGTGCTCTTCCAGGACGGCGCGCTGTTCGGCTCGATGAACCTGTTCGACAACATCGCGTTCCCGCTGGTCGAGCACACCCACAAGACCGACAAGGAGATCCGCGACCTCGTCATGGAGCGGGCCGAGCTCGTCGGCCTGGTGTCCCACCTGGCGAAGCTGCCCGGCGAGGTGTCCGGCGGGATGCGCAAGCGCGCCGGTCTGGCCAGGGCGCTCATGCTCGACCCCCAGATCGTGTTCTTCGACGAGCCGGACTCCGGCCTCGACCCGGTCCGCGTCGCCCACCTGGACCGGCTGGTGAAGGTCGTCCAGGCCGAGACCAAGGCCACCTTCTTCATCATCTCTCACAACATCGAGTCGGTGAAGCGGACCGCGGACAACATGGGGCTGCTGTTCCGGTCCGGGCTGGTGGCGTTCGGGCCGGCGCACGAGATGCTCAGGAGCCGGGACCCGATCATCAGCCAGTTCCTGCAGGGCAGTCCCGAGGGACCGATCGGCATGGACGAGATGTCCGACGCCAACACCGACCCCGTCGTGCCGCCCGCACCGGCGGCCCCCACGGCCGAGGAGCCGAGCGGCGGTCCCGCGCTGCTGGACGACCTGGCCCCCCGCCAGCTCCGGGTCGACGGGTCACCCCCCGAGGGGCGCTGACGGTGGGCCATCCGGAGGACGGCGAGTCGCTGACGGTCGACGTCACCGACCCGGCGATCGCGGCCCAGCGGAGCAGCGAGCCCCGCGTGTGGCGCGGCATCCCCCGGGCCGAGCGGGTCCAGGAGCGGCGGGCCCGGCTGCTCGAGGCCGGCCTCGAGGTGTTCGGCACCGTCGGCTTCCGCGAGGCCACCGTCGGCTCCATCTGCGCGCAGGCGCACCTCACCCAGCGCTATTTCTACGAGTCGTTCCCCAGCCTCAAGTCGTTGCTCGCCGACGTGTTCACGGTCAACACCACGCTGCAGCACGAGCGGATGGCCACCGCCGCGCTGCAGGCCCGGGCCGGCGGCGGCACCCTGTCCGATGCGGCGCGGGCCGCGCTCGAGGTGTTCTTCAGCGGCCTGCAGCAGGACCCTCGCCTGGCCCGGGTGCAGCTGCTGGAGATCCTCGGGTCCGACGCGCACACCGACCGGTGCTACCAGTCCTCGATCCGCCGGGCCGCCGACCTCGTGCTGATCGTCAGCGAGATGCGCGAGGTGTCCAAGCCCGCAGTCCCTCGGCTGCTGGCCCTGGGCCTGATCGGCGCGGTCGTCGAGATCGCCGTGATGTGGCTGCTCGCCGACTTCGCCGATCCGCTCGACGCGGTCGTCGGCAGTGCCCTGGTCATCTTCGACGCCGTCATCTCCACCCAGCTCAGCCCCTCATCGGGGGGCCGTGCACTCCTGATCGAGGCCGGCCCCCACCCCTCCCGGAAGGACCTCTCGTGACCCTCTCGCGATCGCGTCGCACGCTCGCCGTCCTCGCTGCCGGAGGCGCCGTGCTGGCCACCACCGGTCTCACCGCGTCGGCTGCCTCCGCCGCTCCGGCCGCTTCCGCTGCGCCGGCTGCGGTGACGACCGGCCCCGGTGTCTGCCCGAAGAAGGGGGCGCTGAAGTTCACCTCGGTGCTGAGCAACGGCACGGTCAAGCTCGGCCGGAACGCCACGGTCAGCGGCAGCGGTGGCCGAGCGTGC
>JBBQEF010000409.1:0-4340 GCA_038320445.1 Mycobacteriales bacterium | reverse complement strand
CAGGTCCTTCTCGACGACGTTCTTCAGTAGCGCAGGGTCGCCGGCGATCACAGTGTTGGTCGAGTAATCGACAAAGCCGGACTTCAGCGGGTGTTCCACGCCGTCGACGTCCGCGCGCAGGCCGCTCGTGCCGGTGGCGGCGTCGAACTGGATGACCTCGCCGTAAACGATGATGCTCTCGCCCTTGTGCGCGTCCGGGTCTTTCGCGATGAGCTGCCAGTCGCGGGCCGAGACCGCGTGAGCGGGCCCGGTCGGAGTCACCGTCGCCACCTTCGCACCACCGCTGTTGCCGTTGATCGACAGAACCACGACAAGGAGCACCACCACGGTCAGCGGGATCATGTACCGCTTCTTCCTGTAGAACGGCCGACGCTGCCGAGTGACGTTCGCGGTGCCCTGCGGGGGCGGCGCCTGGAAGCCCGGTGGGGGGCCCTGTCGGACAGCGTGC
This sequence comes from Mycobacteriales bacterium, assembly GCA_038320445.1. GTDB lineage: Bacteria > Actinomycetota > Actinomycetes > Mycobacteriales > Pseudonocardiaceae > Pseudonocardia. Next base: position 3,892 of record JBBQEF010000409.1, on the reverse strand, counting down.
TGCCGCCACGCCTCCGCCTGCTGTTCCGGGCTCAGCCGGCTCCATTGGTCGTTGTCCACGATGGCCCCCCGATCCAGGCGCCTTGTCGAGGACACCCACATCCACAGGATCGGTACTCGGCGGGGTTTCGTTGCTCCCCTGAACGCACATCATCAGATCGAGGCACGCCGGGCGCCGAGGTTCGCCGAGTTCACATGGAGCAAGGGGCCCGACCCCCAGCAGATGGAGGACGCCGAGGGGAGATCACCGATGGCGCCTTGGCCGGGTACGTCGCCAACTACGCCACCTCGACGGTCGTTGCGCCTGATCGTCATATGGGTCCGGGGCCTGCCGGCGATGGCACCGGCTCGCCGGTGGGCCGTGCCTAGAGATGCGCCGGCTCAGTCGGCCCCTGCTGGGCTGCCGACCCCCGTTCCTCCTTCACCCGATGCCCGACGCGCAGGAGCCGGACCGCGGTGACCAGGACGAGGCCGCCGACGAGGTTCCCGAACGCCGACCACGCCAGCGCTCCCGCCCAGTCGCCGTAGCCGTAGGTCGCGGCCCCCGTGAGCAGACCGGCGAACATGAAGATCGAGTCGAGCACGGAGTGGAACAGCTGGGCGCCGACCAGCACGAACGACAGGAGCACCGCCGGCACGAGCTGGACCCCGAGGCTGTCGGTGGCGTGCTGCATCCGCGTCAACACCGTGATCACCAGGCCGGCGAGGACGGCCAGGAAGAACGACTCCCACGTCACACCCAGGTGCGCGTAGTGGTCACCGGTCTCCACGGCGGTGGCGCGGACCTCGGGCAACGCCACGACGATCATTCCTGCCATGAGGAAGCCCCCGACCAGGTTCGCGGCCAGGCTGAGCACCCACAACCGCACCAGCTCGCCGACGGTTCCCTTCCGCGCCACGACGGCGGTGACCGGAACCAGGAAGTTCTCGGTGAACAGCTCGCTGCGCGCGAGCAGCAGTGCCACGAAACCGATGGGGAACACCGCGGCGGCGAGCAGCGGGTTGCCCGTCTCGGCACGGACGACGAGGTAGACCAGTACGCCGATGCCCACGTCGAGACCGCCGACGAACGCGGTGGTCAGTACCGGCAGCAACGGTCGGCCCAACCGGTCGCGTCCCTCCGAGACGAGCCGGTCGAACGCGTCCTCGATCTCCGGCTCCTCGCGGGCACCGGCGGCCGACGCCAGGTCACCGGGACCGCCTGAAGGTCGCCGCCCCGGAGCTTCGGCCCGGTCCGGTTCCGCCGTTTCGGTCATGCGTCCCGCCCAGTGATCGTCACCTGAGCCGGATACCCGTGTCGGCCGTCCCCCGAACCGGAACACCTCGGTGGACTCGGGAGCAGCCACCCCTCCGCAGCGGCCGGTGTGATTGGGACCACGTCGCATCGGGTAGGCATGGGGATGACATCGTCGAGCCAGCCCAGCACATCGGTCACGGTCGAGGTCGAGCACAACGACCGAGGCTGGATGGTCGTGCACGTCGTCGACGGGGAGCGCAAGCCGATCGAGCCGCCCTACGCGGACCGCGACGCCGCCGAGGCCGCGGCGCAGGTGCACGACAAGGCGAGCGACCGCTGGACCGGGGCGGCCGAGCAGGTCTCGCCCGACGAGCGGCCGGAGAACCAGCAGACCACCTGACCGCCCACCGCGTCGGGCACGGGGTGAGCTCCGACAACCGGGACCTCCGTCCCTGGATCGCGGGACCTGCGCAACTGCCGGCGCGAAGGGCGGTGGCCGATCCTGGGCCCGACCACGAGCGTGGTCGGGCGGATCCGCGCGGCGGAGGGATCGGACATGACACAGCACGGTCAGGACCCGGAGCGGCACGACCGGATCGTGGTGGGTGTGGACGAGTCGGCAGGCGGCCGGGCCGCGCTGCGTTTCGCGCTGCTCGACGCGGCGCGCCGGGGAGCGGACGTCGAGATCGTCGCGGCGTTCGAACCACCGGAGTACTGGCCGGCGGTACTCGGCGGGCCGCCACCGGCCGGCAGCGGCAGGACGCTCGACGAGGTCCGGGAGACGGTCTGGTCCGACACCGTGCGGGTGGCCGACGAGGTCGAGGCCGATCTCGTCGAGATCCTCGGACGGGTGCCGTCGGTGGCCGTCACGGCGGCGGCGGGCGGTGCCGCGGACGTGCTGTTGCACGCAGCGCGGAACGCCGATCTGCTCGTCGTCGGCCATCGCGGACGCGGCAGCTTCACCAGGATCATGCTCGGCTCGGTGAGCCTGCAGTGCGTACTGCACGCGCACTGCCCGGTCACGGTCGTGCGTGCGGACCGCGCCCGACCCCGCTGTCCGGCGTGATCAGGTCTCGGGGACAGGGTCCGGGGCCGTCAGCTCGAACCGATCGCGCCCGCCAGGTACGGGACCAGCCAGATGCACCACACCAGCAGCGAGAACCGGTGGAACGTGTGCCGGGCACGCGCCGACCCCCGGACCAGGACGACCACCGCCCACGCCAGGTGGACCCCCATGAGGATCAGGGCCACGGCGCCTGCCGACTCCATCACCGCGATCAGCAGCGGATGCCCGGACCGGTGGTCGCCGATCCGGCTCATCGCCACGGTGCCGGCCGTGTCGCAGGTGAACCCGGCGGCGAAGAAGCCGGCGTGCCACCGCCGCAGGACGCCGGCCAGCCGCTCCGCCCACACCCCCACCGAGTACAGGACCAGAGCGGCGGTGATCAGGACCACGGCGACCACGATCACGGAACGGGTGCCCCCCAGACGGGGAACCAGCGCCCGAGGTCGGGCTCGATCGGCAGCTCGCCGTCGAGGAGTGCCCGTACCTGCAGTTCCAGGGCGGTGTCCCGCCGCTGGTCGCCGGTCGGCGCGAACGGGTACACCGTTCCGCGGGAGAAGAGGTACACCAGGCCGAGTCGCCGCTCCCGGCCGTCGACCACGTTGCTGACGAAGCCGGTCCCCGTGCACAGCAGCGACGTGCCCAGCCCCGCCTCGTCCAGCGTCGTGTTCACGCCGTGCAGCTGGGTCGTGAGCGTGGTGAGGTCGCCGTCGTCGCGGTGGCAGGTCACCCAGGTGTCACCGAACTCGTCCGGCACGAAGGTCACGTCGGTGCCCGGGTCGAGGCGCAGGAGGTCCCGGATGTCGGCCCACGCACGCGCGGACGCGCCGCCTTCGGCCGCCCGGACGCACACCGCGCCGGTTCCGGTCGGTGTGAACCCGGTGGCCTCGCGCAGCGTCATCGCGGCACCGGGGATGCGGAACAGCACGTCCAGGTGCGGTGCCGGTGGCGTGGTGCGGCCGATCAGGACGTCGAGGATGCCCACCGGTCCTCCCTACAGCTGCACGGCGAGGGCCGCGAGCTGGTCGAGCCGCTGCTGCAGCGGCGGGTGCGTCGAGAGCAACCCGGACAGGCCGCTGCCGCGCGCCGGGGCGAACAGGAACGCGTTGAACGGCTGGACGGTGCGCAGGTCGCGCGTGGGGATCCGGGCGATGTCGTCGGACACCTTGACCAGCGCCGACGCCAGCGCCGACGGCTGCCCGGTCAGGATCGCGGCCGAGCGGTCGGCCGCGAGTTCCCGGTAGCGCGACAACGCGCGCGTGAGCAGGAAGCTGAGCCCGTAGACCGCGCCGGACACCGCCATCACCGCCAGCACGACGACGGCCAGGTTGTCGCGTCGGCCGCGGCCGACCATCGACGAGAAGAGGCCGAACCGCATCACCAGCCCGGCCAGCACGCCGAGGAACGACGCCGCCGTCATCACCGCGACGTCGCGGTGGGCGACGTGGGAGAGCTCGTGGGCGAGCACGCCCTCGAGCTCCTCGGTGTCGAGCCGGCGCAGCAGCCCTTCGGTGACGCACAGGACCGCGCGCCGGGCGCTGCGGCCGGTCGCGAAGGCGTTGGGCAGGTCGCTGGCGGCGACGGCGATCGCGG
>JBBQEF010000408.1:0-4349 GCA_038320445.1 Mycobacteriales bacterium | reverse complement strand
AGCTCGTCGGCCAGGGCGTCGAGGCGGTCCTGGTTGCGCGAGATCAATCCGACGGTGAAGCCCTCGGCGCCGAACCGCCGCGCTGCGGCCGCTCCGAGCCCGGCCCCTGCTCCGATGATCGCCATGGTCGTCATGCTGACTACAAGAGCACGTTGCCGGCGACGTGTCCCGCTCGGGCTCCAAGATCCTTCCTGTGACACGTCTCGTGACACGAAACAGGGCGATCCAACGACGTTTCTGACGCAGATGACGCCGGTCGTCGACCCATAGCCGCAGGTAGAAGCGGGTGACGCCCGAACCGGATTCCCTCATAACCCGTCAGGCGTGGGTTCGAACCCCACCCGCCCCACTTCCGTAGGCAACGAACCGCGTGCTCCGCGGAGTCGGCGACATCGTCGGGTGTCACGTCAGCGTGCATGTCGAACTCGTGGACCAGTTCAAGTATTTTCCTTCGTACGGTCGCCATGTCAGGATCTGGAGCCGGTATGCGGTCATGAAAGTGGCTGGTCGATGCCGAGGCGGAGTTGGGCACACATCTCTTCCAGGCATCAGGGCTGACGAATATGTGCTGGCCTGCGATGTGGACGTCACGGAAGCGGCGCTGTACCCGCTGGCTGGAGTAGACACCGCTGGCTCCGGCAAAGGGCATGATCGGTCGATGGCGGCCTCGGCTGCGTGTTGAGGCTTGCGAGTTGGACGTAGGCCCATAGGTCGAGCGAGAGCGTGGGTGGATCGCCTGCACACGCCCCGTCCCACAGTTCGCCCAGGGCGTCTACGACGTGGCCCGGGCGGCGAGCAAATCGCCCTCGGCTCGTGCCAGCAGGTGATCGTGGTGCCCGGACGCCTGGTTGAACGTGGGTCGTCTTGATGATCGATCCGAAGTCGACCGGATCGCCCCTGCCGGGGCGATCAGCTCGATCTCGCAACGATCTTGCCGGTCGGCGGTGATGACCTCGACGTGGGCCGGCCGGGAGTGGTCATCGACCGCGACATGGACGTGGTCGTCGTTCACCCGGGACGCGTTGCGCGATGCCCGGTGACGGGACGAGGAAAGACCGGTCCCGTTCGACGGCCACTGCAACCTGCTGCACCACGGCACGTCCTCGACGACGACGAGATCATCGAGATCCCGCGGTGGTCGGCGCGGCCAGGCCCGGGCGAGGAGCTCCGCGGTGCGACGATTGCCGTCGGCGTGGGACGGGCACGGGGCGGGGTCATCCGCCGGCCGATCGACGGCCGAGGGACACCGGCAGCTCCGCCGGCGAACGCACCCCGGGTTCACGTTCCACATGGGCTCCCCGACGTCGATGTGCAGGTCGGGGTAGCGCCGGGTCATGGTGGTGAGGGCAACCTCCAGTTCCAGCTCGGCGAGGGCGGCACGAAGTCGGACGAGCCGCACGCGGGCACGCGGTCGAGCAGCGAGTCGAGCACGCCCTGCACCGAAGGTCGTCGTGCCGCAACGGACCTGGCGGTGAACGAGCGGGACACCCGCCTGCGCAGCCGGGTGTGCTCGGGAGGATCTTCCGTCAGCATGATCCTCCCGCTCGGCCCACCGGCTCCGGATCCCGGGCCGCCCAATGGGCGGCGGGCCGACATGTGTGGGTTGCGGTAGAGCTCGGCGACGTCGCCGTGACGGGCGACATGCCAGGTCGGGTCCCGTCGAACCTGGGCGTCTCGATGACCCGGCCGTGTTTCCGGACGACGGCGTACGTCGCGAAAGGATCCTGGACGACCTTCAGGGCCAGCACGTCCCCGACCGCCGCTCCCACGCTCTTCCTGCAGCCGGAGCGCGAACGTCCGACGCCGGTCGGGAGGTGGGGCGTACGCGGTGTCGCCGCTACCGCACGCGACCCTGGCCTGACCGCGTCAGACCTGCCCGTCGAATGCTGCGGCCACCAGGTCGTGCAGGTGCTCGAGCTCGGAGTCGGACAGCGTGGCGAAGCGCCCGATCATGAACGTGCTGGGTGGCGCCGACCGCTCCCCACCGCCATCAGCAGCTGGAACTGCGCCGGGCTCAGACCGTGCGCCCGTAGGATCGACGCCGACTCCTGACCCGTCCGGTGCACCAGACGGGCCAGCTGTCCGAACACCTCCGCCGACCGCACCGCCGATCTGTCTCGCCCACCGCGCCGTCCTGCAACTCGGTGCGTCCCGGGCCGGTCGCCGGCCCGACACCGTGCTGCGCGTCGCCCCGCCGGAGACCGGCGGGTGCCGGGACCGGTGCTGAGGGTGCGCCACCCGTCGGCGTGATCCGCTTCCACGCGATCAGGGCGGTGGCATCCCCCCGGCGACGTGCGGGTAGGCGCGGTCGATCTCGGCCAGCTCGGTGGTGCGGTCCCAGACGACCCGGCGCAGCGACGGGTCCCTGAGGCGCCTCGGCGGGGCGCCGATGCGCCCGCCGGCGCCGATCCACCGGAGCTCGGCGTCGTCGAGCTCCGCCGCGGCGGCACCGGTCAGCGTCGAGCGCGCGGCGGTGGCCGGGGACCGGCGACCAGGACCGACCAGCCGGAACAGGGCCCGGACCAGCGGGGAGCTCGTCGCGTCGGTCATACCGTCCACGAGCGAGGTGTTCGCCCCGCCCGGGTCGACGAGGTGGACGCGGGGCGCAGCGGGATCGGCGGCCCACCGCGCGCTCCACTCGGCCGCCACCAGGGCGGCGAGCGCCTTGCTACCGCCGTAGGCCCCGAAACCCGCGCGGCGCCGACCCGGTCCGGGAGCGACCGGGTCGTGCCGCGACAACAGCCGGTCGACGTCGACGCGGGCGAACCGGGCCGCGCCCGAGGTCACGATCAGGACCCGCGTCTGCCGCGTCCGCGGCCGGTGCAGGTCCGGCCCGAGCAGGTGGGTCAGCAGGAACGGGGCCAGGTGGTTGACCATGACAGTCAGGTCGAACCCGTCGGCGGTGCGCGCCGGCGTCGTGAGCAGGACCCCTGCGTTGTGCACCAGGACGTCGATCGGCCCGGCCGCCTCCTGCCGCACCGCCGCGGCCGCCGTCCGCACCCCGGCCAGCGTGGACAGATCAGTCGGGACGAACCGCACGGCGGCCCCGGGCACGGCACCGGTGATCGCCGCTACGGCCCGCTCGCCGCGCACGCCGGAGCGGCCGGTGATCACGACGTCCGCGCCGAGGTGGGCGAGGCCCGCTGCGGCGTGCAACCCGATGCCGCGCGTGCCCCCGGTCAGCACCACCAGCGAGCCGTCGAGGCGGGGGAGACCGCTCGGGGCGGGAACCCGCTCGATGGTCGCACCGGTCGCGACCGACCCGGCCGCGCCGGGTGCAGGGCCGGCGTGCTCGCTCACGACCGGCCGGTTTCCGGTGCGTGGCGCAGCGGGCCGCCCGACCGCCCGCGCGTGAGGACCGCCAGCAGCGGCATCGCCGCCGCGCCCGCGGCCACCGCCGTGACGCGATCACGACCGGACTGCCCCGCAGCGATCCCGGCGAGCGCCCAGAGCACCACCGAGCCGTACGCCCGGTTGGTCACGCTCCCCGGTCCGCCGCGGCCGGCCGCGGTGGTGGCCACGGCGGACAGCGCCGCCAGGGTGGTCAACCCGAGACCGCGGCGGCCCCGGCGGCCGGGCACCGGCGCGTAGGCGGCGACCATCGCGGCCAGGTTGACCCCCGCCGCGGCGGTCCCCCACGCCGACAGGGTGGCGGCCGGCCCGAGCACGGTGCGGACCCCCGCCACGCCGCTGCCCTGCTCGGCCTGGGCCACCCGCCGGCGCGCGCTTCCGGCCGCGACGCTCGCCACGACGAGGGCGCCCTGCGCGGACCAGTACCGGCCGCGCGACACCAGCGGCGCCCACACACCCAGCGCCGTGTACGCCCCGGCCAGCGGCCAACCGACGTCGCGCAGCGTCGGGTCGCTGCGGCGGCTGGGCCGGGCCTGGTCGACCGCGTGCACGAGGGACGCCGCGTAGGCGGGCAACCACACCACGAACGTCCAGGAGGCCGGTTGCAGCACGTCGGGCGGGGCGGTCTCGCGGCGAAACCGCGGCAACAGCAGCAGGGGCAGCACCACCTGGGCGACCGCGCCCACGACGGTAACCACCTGCCGGACGACGTCGACCCGGCGGGCGGACGCATCCGCGGTGGGCTCGGCGGGGCGGACCGGCGCCGGAGCGGCGGATCCGCGTGAATGTTCAGTACTTAACATATCTCGACGGTAGCGCGGCAACCGACGGCTCGCCAGTCCGGTCACGGCGATCCCCCACTCGCGCAGCACCTCGCGGGTAGCGCTGCCTACGAGTTGTCGTGTCAGGCTGACTCTTGGTCAGGCTGGGTGAGAGTGCCTCGTGCAGGACAGCGGTCGTGGCCGCCGGCGTTCTTCGGTTCGGGCCGTGCGAACCGA
>JBBQEF010000407.1:0-4355 GCA_038320445.1 Mycobacteriales bacterium | reverse complement strand
GTCAGCCCGGCGCGCTGGGCGAGGAGCCGCAGCGGTAGCAGTCCCGCGTGCGCGACAAGCCGTTCGTCGTCGCCTACCCACTCCAGGCCATCAGCCCACGTACTCTGCACGGAAGAGGTGCACCTGCCTCAGCCAGAAGACGATCGTCGCAAATCGCATTCTTGCTGGTCAGGTGCACCTCTACCTCGTTCTACGCCCGTTCAGGCCCCGGCGTGTCGCACCCCGATGAAAGACGGAGGTCAACACCGGGACGCGCATCCCGCGCCCGGCGCGGTCGCGCAACAAGTTCGCCCAGGACGCGACCGATTCCGGGACGTGACCGCGGGCACCGGCGACGTCGGAATCGTGTGTGAGGGCGGGCGTCACCTGTACCCGTGTGGCGTCCCGAGCCGCCGCTCGATCAACCAAGTTCCTGTCGCCCGCCGCGCAGGCGATCACGAGGGATCCGCGCGCCCAGCACGTCCTCGTAGAGCTGCTCGTAGCCGGCTGCCATGACGGGCAGATCGAAGCGCTTCTCGGCGATCCGGCGGCAGACGAGCGGATCGAGACCGTCTGCCTCGACGACCGCCTCAGCCATGTCCTCGAGCTTGTCGACCACCAGACCGCCCTCACCGTGCGGTACGAGTTCAGGCACGGCACCGCGTCGCAGGGCGACCACCGGTGTCCCGCAAGCCATCGCCTCGATCATCACCAGTCCGAACGGCTCTTCCCACTGCAGCGGGAAGACCAGGCACCGCGCGCCGGCGTACAGCTCACGCTTGAGATCGGCGCCGGCCTCGCCCACGTACTCGACGTCCGGTCCCAGGCGCGGGGCAACCTCGGCCTCGAAGAACGCCTTCTCGCTCGGCTCGCTGCACTTGCCGGCCAGGACGATCCGCCGGCCCGCGGCCCGGGCGACATCGATCGCTAGGTGCGGGGCTTTGATCTCGAGGAACCGGCCGATCCACAGGACGTAGTCGTCCTTGTTCTCGCGCACCGGGTAGGAAGGAACGTCGATCGCGTTGTGCACCGTGCCGGCCCAGTTGACCCCGGGCAGGAGCGCGCGCTGCGCCTCGGAGATGGCGACGAGGTCGACCGTCCGGTCCAGCCACCGGCAATAGCGCGCGTAGTCGCCGGTCGGCCGCACGTGCACGGTTACTACGGTAGGGGCCACCCGCCCACGCGCGGAGAGCGGACCGGCCAGGCTGTGGTCATGGACGAGGTCGACGTCGAGCTCGTCGATCAATGCCGCCGCTGCCGCGGCCTGCGCCACCTCGGGCTCCCGGGTCCCCAACCGGTCCGACGGCGCGGCGTCGTAGACGCTGTAGGTCTTCTGCGCGAGCGTGCCGGGTGCGCCGGACGCCACCAGCGTCACGTGGTGGCCCCGCAGGACCAGTTGGTCGACGATGTGGGCGACCACCGCCTCCACGCCGCCGTAGCCCCGTGGTGGCAGCTCGTACCAGGGCGGTGCGACGACCGCGATCCGCAGGCTGTTCCTCGTCTGTTGCGTCGTCGGCTTCGCTGCGATGCCCGCCGGTTCACCGTCAACGCACGCCATGGCGGCGAAGGAGGTGGCGTGCCGGGTGAGGGTCACGATGACGACCGGGTCGGCGTCGGCGTCGGGAATGCCAGGCGTCTCTCGGGGAGGTCCGGCTCGAACGGCACGCAGCCACCGCCCGCCCGCCGGATCGCGAACAAGGAGGTGGTGAGGTCGACCCCACGTGGCAGGCAGAGCTCACGAATGCCGTCGAAGTTGCTGGTAGCCACGCCGCCACGCTACGAGGCCGGTTGCATGGCGCCGTGTCGCAGGAACCGGGGGCGGCTTCTCGGCCGTACGTGGACGCTCGTGAGCGGCGATCGGTGAGGAGTGGTCCAGGTCGGTGGAGGACAGTGTGGCGCGGCTCGTCCCGGTAAGCCACTGACGCCAGGACCTTCTCGGTCGGGACGCCGAAGCCGATGAGGCCAGCGACCCCGCTCGGCAGCCGTTGCGTGCCTGACCGGACCCCGGTGTGCGGGATCGGCTCCATCAGCTCGTGATCGACGAACTGTCCGAAGCCGAGTTGTCGGACTGGTGACGGAGGGGGTGTCGGTGCGGTCGAGAAGGGAGGTGAGCTGACCGGGCGTAACCTCACGGAGCGGGGCGAAGTCGGCTCGAAATACCACGGGCAGCATCATCATGTACTTCGGTGAGGGTCCGCCGCGGCCAGCCCGCACCGTCCAGGAGAGGGGCACCGGGACCGGCGCGCGGATCGGGACCGTCGATCCGCACGCCCACGTGGATCGCTCGGCGACGTTCGGGTAGGAAGTTGACTCCCATTGCCACCACTGGTCTGCGGCGACCGGCCCATCCTGCACCGGCAGGTCGAGCACCTCGCCGCCGACCGGTCGGATCGGTTCGATCAAGGTCGAGCTGCAGGGCGCGGCAAGTGACGAACGTACCGGCCAGCTGGTCATGGGCGAGTGCGTTTCTCGAGGCCCAGCTCATTGCCGACAACCCCGGTCATGACTTCGCTCGGCGGACGATGTCGCCCGCCTCGACCGGTTCGACCACCACCCGGAGGACGTCCACCGCAGCACCGGTTCCGAGCTCGGTCGACGGGGTTCGCGGCCAGGAGGATCTCGTCCCACCTCTGTACTCGGCCGTGGCGTCGGCCGCCGGCGCCACCGACGCCGACGAGAAGGAGCTCGTCATGGTCGGCGTCACCTCCGCCGTGGCGGTAGTGATGACTGCGTCGATGTGGAGCTGGCGCGGTTCTCCTGCCTAGTCCTGTCGCTGCCGACGCTGTCACCACCGGTCAACGTGCGGCGCGCCCTCGAACCCTTCGCTGCTGTGGCGGCGGCGTACCGGGGGCACTGGCCGCACGGCCTGCCGAGCCTGCTCGACGGCACCGTCGAGGCCCTCGACGCGGGCGTTCTGCAGATGTTCGGCGAGGCCGCCGTGCTACACAACCCGGCGATCCGCACGGCCTACAAGAAGGCCTGCTTCGTCCAGATCACCGATCACGACCCCGTGGTCGACGTGCTGGCCGCCTACCAGCAGGCCACCAACGCGACGAGCCGGCCCACACCGTGGGCCGGCAGCGACGACATCGCCGCGGACCTGATCGAGCAGACCTGGCGTTACGTGCGGGTGCGGAACACCCCGACCGCGATCATCCGGGCACCCTCGCGCCCGCGCTGCCCGCGCGATAGTGAGGTATACGGGGGGCCGGGCGACGGAGAACAGCAGCGCTACGAGATCAGCCTGTCCCGGTTGAGCTCCCTTGGGTTCTTGCGGTGGTCGCAACACAGGCTCGGGCGAGGCTGACGGCGGAGATCACCATTCCTCGATCCTGGCCATCTGTTGCCGTTGTCGAGGAGAGGGTCCAGGTGGAGCGCCCGCAGCGCAGCGAGGACGAACGACCTGGAGGCGCTCCTCGACAACGGTGAGAATGGGAGCCAGAGGATGCCTGCAGATGAGTGTGCACAGCGGAACCCTCGGATGATCGTCATCGGTGGGCTGCAGGGAGAGGTGTGAGGTGACGACGTTCTCGGATCGGATGATCCCGGAGATCGTGCAGACGTTCTGGGCGGGCATGGCCCGCGGTGAGTTCATCACCGACGCTGCCGCGCAGGCCGGGACGTATCGGAAGAAGGGCACCCGCTGGCTGGCCGCGGCGGGTGGGGTTCGGCCCCGGCGAGGCCGGAACCTGCGGGGCCGCTACCTGAGTTTCGCCGAGCGGGAGGAGATCGCGCTGGGTCGTGCGGCTGGGGAGTCGATGCGCCAGATCGCGGCCCGGCTCGGGCGCAGCCCCTCGACGATCAGCCGCGAACGGGGCCGCAACCGCCCCAAGGTCGGACGCTACCGGGCGAGCACGGCCCACGCCCTGGCCTATGACCGGGCCGGGCGGCCCAAGCCGGCCAAGCTGGTGACCAACCCGGTCCTGCGGGGCATCGTCGAGCGGGATCTGGGCAAGTGGTACTCCCCGGAGCAGATCGCGGGCAGGCTGCGGGTGGAGGTCCCCGACCAGCCGGAGATGTGGGTGTCGCACGAGACCATCTACCAGTCGCTGTATGTGCAGTCCAGGGGTGCGCTGCGCCGGGAGCTGACCGCGTGCCTGCGCACCGGCCGCGCCCTGCGCCGGCCCAGCCGCAAGGTCGGGCAGCGCAAGAACCGGATCCCAGACATGGTCAACATCAGTGCGCGTCCGCCCGATGTCGACGACCGCGCGGTGCCCGGTGCCTGGGAAGGGGATTTGGTGCGCCACGAGGCGCTGTGTGACCGAGCGGAGGTGAAAGGCCTTCGCCGTCGTGCTGTCGCAGCAGCATAACGAAGCTGGGGGCAGCTCAAGCCGGGAAACGTCGGTAAGAGCGGCAAGCAGCCCCGACAACGACGG
>JBBQEF010000406.1:0-4392 GCA_038320445.1 Mycobacteriales bacterium | reverse complement strand
GCACTCACACGCCTCGCGGCCGAGGGTCTCGTCGAGATCATCCCCCACCGGGGCGCGCGGGTGAGCAGCTGGACCGTCGCCGAGCTGGAGGAGGTGTTCGACCTCCGCGCGGCGCTCGAACCCCGGCTGACCGGGCTCGCCGTGCCGCACGCGTCGGCCGATGACCTCGACGAGCTGGAAGCTCTCGCCGAACAGATGGCCGCGGTCGGGACGCCCGGCCCCGTCCAGGATCTCGACGCGATCGTCGCGATGAACCGGGCGTTCCACGGGCGCCTCGTGGCGCTCGCCGGCCACCCCGCCATGGCGGGTGCGCTCGCCGGAGCGATCCACGCCCCGATCGTGCTGCGCAACTTCCACGCCTACGACGACGCGTCACTGCGCCGCAGCCTCGGCCACCACCTGGAGATCGTCGCCGCCGTCCGGGCGGGCGACCCGGAGTGGGCACGGGCCGTCATGACCGCACACATCCACAACGCCCGGGCCGTGATGGTCCGCGTGGCAGCAGAAGGGACGAGTCGATGATCATGCCAACCATCACGACCCCAGTACCGGCCACGACACCCGTGAAGGAGCACTCGGCATGACATACCGGCTCGGAGTCGACGTCGGAGGCACCTTCACCGACGTGCTGCTCGTCGAGGAGGCCAGTGGCGCCACCTGGCGGGCGAAGACCGCTTCCACCCCGTCCGACCAGGCCGTCGGCGTGCTGAACGGCATCAGCAAGGTCTGCGCCGAGGCCGGCATCGCGCTGAGCGACGTGGCCCAGGTGCTGCACGGCACCACGGTCGCCACCAACGCGATCCTGGAGGGCAAGGGCGCCACCGTCGGGCTCGTGACGACGAAGGGCTTCCGGCAGGTCCTGCAGATCGCGCGCTCCTACGTCCCCGGCGGCCTGGCCGGTTGGATCATCTGGCCCAAGCCCGAGCCGCTGGCCGCGCTGGAGAACACCGTCGAGGTCGACGAGCGCATCGCGTCGGACGGCACGGTGATCCGCCCGTTGGACGAGGACGACGTGCGGGCCCAGCTGTCCCGGCTGGAGGGCATCGACGCGCTCGCCGTCTCCCTGATCAACTCCTTCGCCGACCCGGCCCACGAGAAGCGCATCGCCGAGATCGCCGCGGAGCTGCTGCCCGGAGTGCCCGTCTCGCTGTCGTCGGACGTCCTGCCCGAGCTGCGCGAGTACGAACGCACCGTCACGACGGTGGCGAACGGATACGTCCAGCCGCAGGTCAAGCGCTACGTCGAGACGCTGTCGGCCCAGCTGCGCGACGGCGGCGTCCAGGGCGAGCTGGCCATCCTGCGCAGCGACGGCGGGCTGTCCTCGGCGGCTGCCGCCGTCAACGCGCCGGTGACGATGCTGCTCTCCGGGCCGGCCGGTGGCGTCACGGGCGCGGTGTGGGTGGCCGAGCAGTGCGGGTACTCGGACCTCATCACGTTCGACATGGGCGGCACCTCCACCGACGTCGCGCTGGTGCAGGGCCTGACGCCACGGATCGGCCGTGAGACCAAGATCGGCGACCTGACGGTGCGCGCGTCCAGCGTGGACGTCCGCACGGTCGGCGCGGGCGGCGGCTCGATCGCCCACGTACCCGAGCTGACGCGCGCCCTGCGTGTCGGGCCGCAGTCCGCCGGTGCCGATCCGGGGCCTGCCGCGTACGGAAAGGGCTGGGTCGAGCCGACCGTCACCGACGCCAACGTGGTGCTCGGCTACCTGCCGCCGTCACTGGCGGGCGGCGAGATCACGCTGGACGTCGCCGCGTCCCGTGACGCGGTGGACCTGATCGCGAAGGCGATGGGGCTCGCGTCACCGGAGCAGGCCGCGGCCGGGATCGTCGACATCGTCAACGAGAACATGCTCGGCGGCCTGCGCCTGGTGTCGGTGCAACAGGGCTTCGACCCCCGCGACTTCGCACTCCTGGCGTTCGGCGGGGCCGGACCGTTGCACGCCAACGCGTTGGGCAGGCTGACCGGCGCCTGGCCGGTGATCGTGCCGCCGTCGCCCGGCGTGCTGTGCGCACTCGGGGACGCGACGACGTCCCGGCGGAGCGAGTCGGCGCGAACGGTGCTGCGTCGGTTCGCCGACCTCGAGGGCGGCGACCTGACGACGGTGCTCACCGAGCTGGCGGCCGAGGCCGGCGCGCGGCTCGCCGAGCAGGGCGTCGCCGTGGCCGACCAGACCACCACCTACCAGGTGGACGTCCGCTACCACGGCCAGGGCTTCGAGATCCCGATCGAGGTCGCCACGCTCGACGGTGACGCGCTGACCACGCTCGCCGCGGACTTCGACGCCGAGCACGAGCGGCTGTTCTCGTTCCTGCTCACCACCGACCACGAGCTGGTCAACGCCCGCGCGACCGTGTCCGGCCCGCGCCCGTCGGTGGCGGCCGTGACGCTGCCGGCGTCGGAGGGGCCGCCGACGCCGGTGGACACGCATCCGATCCACGTGTCCGGATCCACCGTGGACGCCCACGTCTACGACCGCACCACGCTCCGCGCGGGTGATGTGATCACCGGTCCCGCGATCGTCGTCGAGATGGACTCGACGACCCTCGTCCTGCCCGGCCACGAGGCCGCCGTGCACCCGTCCGGTTCCCTGCTGATCAACCCCGTGGAGGCGTGAGATGGCCCGGATCATCGAGACCGCGACCGACCCGGTCGAGAAGGGCGACGTCGACCCCGTCACCCTCGACCTCATCGAGAACGGCCTGCGCAACGCCCGCTACGAGATGGACGAGGTGCTGTTCCGCACGGTCCTGTCCCCCGGCATCCGTGAGCAGCACGACGAGTTCCCGCTGATCGCCGACCCCGCGGGGAAGATGGTGGTGGGCCAGTTCGGGCTCTCCATCCCCGATTTCCTCGACGGCTTCCACGACACCGTCGAGGAGGGCGACGTCCTCCTGACGTCCGACCCGTACGCGTGCGGCGCCGCCATCAGCCACGCCAACGACTGGCTGATCGTCGTGCCGATCTTCGCGGGCGGCAGCGTGGTCGGGTGGGCGTCGATGTTCGGCCACATGTCCGACGTCGGCGGCAAGACGCCGTGCTCCATGCCCACCGACGCGCGCACGATCTACGAGGAGGGCGTGGTGATCCCGCCCTTCAAGCTGTACTCCAAGGGCGTGCTCAACTCCGACGCGCTGCGCATCATCCTCAACCAGGTGCGCATGCCGGACTGGAACCGCGCCGACCTCAACGGACTGGTCGCGGCCTGCCGCACCGCGAGCCGCCGCGTGCTGGAGATGTGCGAGCGGTTCGGCACCGGGGTGTACCTCAGCGCCCTCGACGCGCTGCTCCAGCGCAACTACGACGCGATGAAGGTGCTGCTCGCGCTGGTGTTCGAGGAGGGCCGGACGCTCAGCTTCACCGACTACATCTGCGACGACGGCGTGGGCAACGGTCCCTACGAGCTGAAGCTGTCGCTGACCCGCACCGGCGACAAGGTGCACCTGGACTTCACCGGGAGCTCGCCGCAGGCCGCAGGTCCGATCAACTACTACATCAACGAGAACCTGACGCGGATGTTCTTCGGGATCTACATGATCACCGTCGCGGACCCGCAGATCCTGTGGAACGACGGGTTCTACCCGCTCGTCGACGTCACGATCCCCGACGGCTCGTACTGGAAGCCCAAGCACCCGGCCTCGCTCAACGGCCGCAACCACGGCATCGGGCGCGTGTTCGACCTGTTCGGAGGCCTGCTCGGCCAGACCAACCCCGCGCTGCTCAACGCGGCGGGCTTCTCGTCGTCACCGCACTTCATGTACTCGGGCAACTACTCGTCGGGAGACCGCAAGGGTGAGTGGTTCCAGCTGTACTCGATCGGCTTCGGAGGGATCCCCGGCCGGCCGCTGGGCGACGGCCCGGACGGCCACTCGCTGTGGCCGAGCTTCGTCAACATCCCGTGTGAGTACCTCGAGTCGTACTACCCGCTGCGCATCGAGAAGTGGGAGACGATCGCCGACACCGGCGGCGCCGGCCTGCACCGGGGCGGCAACGGCGTCGACGTCGCCTACGTGTTCGAGGAGCCCGGCGAGATCGCGATCCACGACGACCGGTGGCTGACCTATCCCTGGGGCGTCAACGGCGGCACACCCGGCGCGCGGGGCACGAAGTGGCTCGACCACCCCGACGGCACGCGGACGGTGCTGCCGTCGAAGTGCCACGACGTTCCCGTCCGGCCGGGCGACGTCCTGCACTTCGTCACGTGGGGCGGCGGCGGATGGGGAGATCCCCTCGAACGCGACCCCGCACTGGTGGAGCTGGAAGTGCGCCGAGGCCTGGTGACGGCGGACGGCGCGCGGCGCTACGGCGTCGTCGTCGGTGACGCGGCGGCCACGGCGGCGCTGCGCACCGAGATGCGCGACAGCAGGCCCGCGGAGCTGCCGGTGTTCG
>JBBQEF010000405.1:0-4409 GCA_038320445.1 Mycobacteriales bacterium | reverse complement strand
GGCGGCGGTGCGCAGGCTCATGCCGATGCGCCAGCACAGCCAGTGGGCGCAGGACCTGAGGCCGGGGCCCGCCCAGCCGTCGCGGCGGTCGAACTCGGCAAGCAGCTGCAGGAAGCGGCACTGGGCGGCGGCGAGGTTGCCGGCGAGGCCGAGCAGCGTGGTTTCGAGATCGCGGGTGCTCAGCGCGGTGGGGTCGGTGATCGTGGCGTTCATGAGGGCTCCTCGATGTCGAACGTGGGTTCGAGTCAGTGTGTCCGAGGGCACCGACAGTTTCCCGACACCGCGTTCCGCGGAACGCGGAACGAGCCGCGCGCCGGGGCCCGACCCGGCGCGCGGCATTCCCGGCCTGGTCAGTCCTCCGGGCCGTAGACCTGCCGGATCCGGGTGAAGCCGTCACCGGCGATGGCCAGGAACCGCCGGGCCCACTCGACGACCTCCTCCTTGTCCCTGGCCTCCATCAGCGCCCAGCCGCCGATCAGCTCCTTGGCCTCGGCGTAGGGCCCGTCGACGACGGTGTAGGTGTCGCCGGTGCGCGTCACCGTCGTGCCCTCCGCGATGGGGGTCACAGCGCCCGTGGCCACCAGCACACCGGCCCGCGTGGCCTCGCAGATGAACTGGTTCATCTCCTCCATCAGCTCGGGCGAGGGCGGCGGGGGCGGGACGGAGTCGTCGCCGAGGGTGTAGGTGAGGAACCGCATGCTGATCTCCTGATGCTCGGTGGCCGCCCATCCTGGCGACCTCACCGATGCGTCGAACGGCCGGACTCCGGAATCGACACCGCCGGGGAGGATCTTTCCCGGATCTGCATGTCGTGGGTGACGCCGTTGACCGGCCCGGACGCCCGCAGCTGCGACGCGGGCCGGTTCAGCAGCTCCACCGCCCCTTCCCCGCCGCGTGCCCGAGGCTCCGGCAGGCCTCGAACTGCTCGTCGGTCAGGATCTGCTGCGAGGTGATACCGCTTTCAGGCCCGATCGGCGTACATCCCGTCCAGGACGCCCGCGTACTTCTCCTCCACGACCCGGCGCTTCACCTTGAGGGTGGGTGTCAGCTCGCCGGTCTCGACCGACAGGTCGTGGTCGAGGATGGCGAACTTCTTGACCTGCGCGACCGTGGCGTAGTGCGCGTTGACGTCGTCGAGGGCCTGCTGGATCAGGGCGTGCACCGCCGGGTGCGTCGCGAGCGCGGGGACGTCGGCGGGCAGGCCCTCGTCGCTCGCCCACCGGCTCAGCTCCTCGACGTCGAGCGTGATCAGCGCGACCGGGTAGGGCCTGCGGTCGCCGTGCATCACGGCGTGGGAGATCCACCGGCACAGCTTCAGGTCGTTCTCCATGGTGGCCGGGGAGAGGTTCTTGCCGCCGGAGGTGATGATGATGTCCTTCTTGCGGCCGGTGATCGTGACGTAGCCGTCCTCGTCCATCGCGCCGAGGTCACCGGTGTGCAGCCAGCCGTCCACCAGCGTCTCCGCCGTGGCCTCGTCGTTGCGCCAGTAGCCCGCGAAGATGTGCGGGCCGCGCATGAGGATCTCGCCGTCGTCGGCGATGCGGACCTCGCAGCCGGGCACCGGGCGCCCGATCGACCCGATCCGGACGGCGTCGAGCGTGTTGAGCGTGCCGATCGCCGTGGACTCCGACAGGCCGTAGCCCTCGTTCACCGGCACGCCCGCGGCGTGGAAGAACTCGAGGATCTCCGGCGCGATCGGCGCGGCGCCCGTGATGGCCTGGCGCACCTTCCCGCCGAAGACCGCCCGGACCCTGCCGAACAGGGCCGCGTCCGCCTGGTCGACGGCGGCGCGCAGCGCGTCCGGCACCTCCCGGACGGCGCGCTCCAGCGCGCGCACGGCCATCCCGGCGGCGACCGCCTGCGTCCGCAGCTCCGCGGGCACCAGCCCGCTCACGCTCGCGTGGACCTTCTCGAAGATCCGCGGCACCGACGGCACGACGGTCGGCGACAGCGCGGCCAGGTCCGGCACGATCCTCGACGCGTCGCCGCTGCAGAACGCCGTGACGGCCCCCATCCCGGCCGCGCCCAGCGCGATGACCTGCGCGAACACGTGGGCGAGCGGCAGGAACAGGTACACGACGTCTTCGGGGCCGAGCACGTCGAGGTCGTCGCAGACCCGGCAGCAGGACGTGAGGTTGCGGTGGGTCAGCACGCAGCCCTTGGGCCTGCCGGTGGTTCCGGACGTGTAGATGATCAGCGCGGGCTGGTCGGGGGTGACGGCCTCGGTGCGGCGGTCGAGCTCGGCGCGGTCGCCGCCGCGGGCCCGCAGGCTCGTGAGCGTCTCGTCCGCCTCGCCGTCGATCAGGACGACGGTCCGCAACTCGGGCAGGCGCTCCCGGACCTGCTCCACCTTCGCGGCCTGGGCCGCGTTCTCGCACACGACGACGACGGCGCCGGAGTTCGACAGCACCCACTCGCACTCGTCGACGGAGCTGGACGGGTAGATCGGCACGACCACGGCGCCGGCGAGCGCGATGCCGAACTCGACCTGCACCCACTCCGGGCGGGTGTCCGACAGCACCGACACGCGGTCACCGGGCTGCACGCCGAGGTCGACGAGCCCGAGCCCGATCCCGGTGCTGATGGCGTGGAGCTCGGCGAAGCTCACGTCCAGCCAGGCACCGTCGCGGTGGAAGCGCTGCGCGGGCCGGTCGGGACAGCGAAGCGCCGCGGCGCCCGGCAGGGCGGCGACGGTGTCGGGGAGCGCGAGGCGGTGCTTGGTCATACGGACCCCTTCCGGGTGCGGCTCGGGTTCGCCAGCGCGACGAGCTCGGCGACGCCCGCCTCGATGCCGCGGGCGAGGACGTCGAGGTCGGGCACGGTGTCGTAGTCGCCGGTGAGCCCGAAGTGGAGCCCGCCGTCATAGGAGAAGATGCCGACGGCTGTGCGCAGCGAGGCCGCGAGCGGGATGGTCGGGGCGTTGGAGATCATGCGGCGGCCCGCGAAGTAGAGCGGGCGCTGCGGGCCGGGCACGTTGGTGGTCACGGTGTGGAAGCTGGTCTGCGGCACGCTCGTGGCGAGGCGCTGCCCGGCCGCGAGCAGCATCGGCGGGGCGAACCCGCTCAGCTCCGTGAGCCGAGCCCCGGCCACCGCACCCTTCGACCGCTTGACGCCCTCCATGTCCGCCCGCACCGCCGCGAGCCGGGCCACCGGGTCGTCGAGCCCGACGGGGAGATCGGCGAACACGGCCGACACGCGGTTGTCGAACCTGCCCTTCTCGCTCTCGGCGCGCACCGAGACCGGCACCATCGTGCGGATCGTGCGGCCCTCCACCGCGTCGCCACGGGAGAGCAGGAGATCACGGAAGCCGCGCGTGATCGCGGTCAGCACGACGTCGTTGATGGTGCCGCCGAGCCCGGCCCGCACCGCCTTGACGTCGGCGAGGCTCGCCTCGGCCGAGGTCCAACGCCGGTGCGGTCCGTAGCTGCCGTTGATCGACGTGGACGCCGGCGGCAGCAGCTTGGGGGCCACACCGGCTATGGCGCGGGCGGTCTCGATGCCCGTGACGGCCAGCGCGCGTGGTGACCGCAGCCCGCCGAGGGCGCGGCGGGCCCCCTCCAGCGGGCTGACCAGCCCGGCGACCGAGCCGGTCAGCGTCTCCCACGACGTCGGGCCCGGCCGGGGCCGCCACGGCGGCGGGGCCGGGAGCGGTTCGGGGTGCGGCTCGGCGTCGAACAGCAGCGACATCAGGTCGACGCTCGACACCCCGTCGACCATGCAGTGGTGGACCTTGGACACGAGCGCCCACTGCCCGTCCTCCAGGCCCTCGACGATCCACGCCTCCCACAGCGGGCGGGCGCGGTCGAGGTGCTGCGACAGCACGCGGCCGACGAGCGTGTCCAGCTCGGCGCGGCCGCCCGGGGCGGGCAGCGCGGTGCGGCGCAGGTGGTAGTCGAGCGAGAAGTGCTCGTCGTCGACCCAGGCCGGGCGGCCCAGGTCGAGCGGCAGGAAGCGCACGTGCTGGCGGTAGCGCGGCACCAGCGGGAGCTTCGCGGCGAAGCGGGCCGTCAGCTCGTCGTGGGTGGCGGGCGGGCCCTCGAAGAGCGCGACGCCGCCGATGTGCATGGGCGTGTCGTCGTTCTCCAGGTAGAGGAACGACGCGTCCAGCATGCTCATCTGCTCCACGAGACCTCCTGCGCCAGCCGCTCGATGACGATCTTCGCGGCCAGCGGGTTGTGCCCGAGCCCGCAGTGGCTGCCGGGGACCTCCACGCTCTCGCGGCCCTCGACGTCGACGCAGGTCCGCCAGTCCACGATCCCGTCGCCGCGGGTGTAGATCGCGGTGCTCGGCATCGCGAGCGGCTCCGCGCCGCGCTCGTAGGTCCGGAACGGGCTCGCCATCGTCACCACGCGCCGGACCAGGTCGGGCCGCTCGCGCCCCAGGCTCCGGGCGAGCACGCCGCCGAGGCT
>JBBQEF010000404.1:0-4413 GCA_038320445.1 Mycobacteriales bacterium | reverse complement strand
GAGGTCAACGTGCTGCTGCTGCGTACGAGCGAGCTCGTACGCGGCTCCGGAGGCCTCGCGAGGAGCGAACAACGGGGCGGGGATCGACGGCGGCGGGGCGGCGGCCGCACCGGGACGGGCCGGACCATCGAGTCCGATGTGGACACCCCTGGCCGCGATCTGCGCGGCGCCGACCTGATGGGCCGGGACCTGCGCGGCGCCGACCTGAGACGGGCGAGCCTGCGCGGCGCCTACCTCATCGGTGCCGACCTCACCGGGGCCGACCTGAGCGCGGCGGACGTCATCGGCGCCGACTTCCGGGCCGCCGACCTCCGCGGCGCGAACCTGACCGACAGCCTGTTCCTGACCCAGTTCCAGGTGAACGCGGCGCGGGGTGACGCGACCACCGCCATCCCGGACACGGTCACCCGGCCGGACCACTGGACGCCACCGTGATCGCGCCCGGTGACGGTCTTCCGTGAGCCCCCCACCCCCCGAGCCGCCGGGACGGGTGATCGGCGCCCGCAGGCCGAACCGCGTCCGGAGATCAGGGGCCGGCGGCCGGCCACCGCACCTCCAGGCGCGCACCGCCGGACGGGGTCGCGCCGGCCGTCACCGTCCCCCCGCGGCCCGCCACCAGCGCCGCCACCAGCGCCAGCCCGAGCCCGGCCCCGCCACCGGCCTCCGGGTTCAGCCGGGTGAAGCGGTCGAAGACGCGCAGCCGGTCGGCCTCCGGGATGCCCGGCCCGTCGTCCTCGACGATCAGCCGCACCCGCTGCCCCGCGGGCAGCACGGCGACGCGCACGAGCGAACGGGCGTGGCGACGGGCGTTGCCGACGAGGTTGTCCAGCACCAGCCCGACCTCCGTGGGGGTCGCCGCGACCTCGGCCGGGCCGGGGGCCACGAGCTGCAACGCGGGCCCGTCCCCGGCCCGGGCCAGTGCCTCCCGCGCCGCCGCCACGAGATCGACGGGCCGGGCGTCGGGGCGCTTGCCCGCGTCGGCACGGGTGAGCGCGAGCAGGTCGGCGAGCACCGTCGACAGCCGCGCGGCCTCATCGGCGACGGCGCGGAGCGTCTCGTCGGCCAGCTCCGGGTCGGGGTGGGCGACCGCCACCTCGGCCTGGGCCCGGATCGCGGCGACGGGCGAGCGCAGCTCGTGCGCGGCGTCCCCGGTGAACCGCTCCAGCCTGCTGACGGCGTCGTCGCGGCGGGCGAGCAGCAGGTTGATCTCCTCGGCGAGCGACCGCAGCTCGTCGCGCGCCACCGGCACGGGCAGCCGCTCCCCCGCGGGCAACCGGGCGGCGGCCACGCGCATCCGGTCGACGGGCCGCAGCGCGGCCCGCGTGGCTGCCCACGCCGCGGCAGCCACCACCAGCGCCACGAACAGCGCCGCGAGCACGAACGCCGCCGCCGCGCGGGCGATCAGGGTGGCCCCACCGACGAGATCCCCGGTGACGACGACAAGGCGCGTCGACCCGTCGGGGAGCGTCGCGGGCTCGGCCAGCAGCCGTCGCGGCTCCCGGAACCCACCCACCACGATGGCCGCCCCGGCCGCGAGCTCGCGGACCTCGCCCGCGCTGAGCGGGAGCGCAGGTCCGCCGTCCACCGGCGCGCCTGCCGTGTCGACGATCCGCAGGCCCGCACCTCGCAGCTCCGCAGGCGCCCCCCCGGCCTCGAGCTGCACCACGGCGGTGCCTGCCTGCTGCCGCAGCTCGGCGTCGGCGGCCCCGAGCAGTGCTCCGGTGAGCAGGCCCGCGCCCAGCCGGCTGAGCAGCAACAGCGTCACCAGCGCGACGCCGCCGACCACGAGCGTGATCCGCAACCGCAGTGAGCGCCGCGACCACCAGCGCCGGACCCGCTGGATCATGCCCACCCCACCTCGTGCGCGGAAGACGTCGCCGGGGCGACGTTTCTCGCGCACGGGCGGCGGAGCCGCGGTTCGGCGCTCACGATCCGACGATGTAGCCGAAGCCGCGCACCGTCTTCAGCACGTGCCCGGCACCGACCGCCTCCAGCTTGCGCCGCACGTACCCGACGTACACCTCGACGACGTTGCGGCTCGCGGCCAGCTCGTCGCCCCACACCATGCGCAGCAGCTCGTCCTTCGCGACAGCGGTGTCCGGGCGGCTGGCGAGCGCGTGCAGCAGCGCGAACTCCCGCGGTGACAGCTCGATCGACTCGCCCTCCCAGCTCACCGACCGCGCCACCGGGTCGACGATCAGGGAACCGAGCCGGACCCGCTGGCCGGTGCGTCCCAGCGCGGCGTCGCGCCGTCGCAGCAGCGCCTTCAGCTGCGCCACCAGCACCACGAACGCGAACGGTTTGACGAGGTAGCCGTCGGCGCCGAGGTCGAGGCCGTCGGCCTGGTCGAACTCGCCGTCCTTCGCCGAGACCAACAGCACCGGCGTGTCCACCCCGGCCGCACGCAGCTGTTCGAGCACGCGATAGCCCGAGAGGCCCGGCAGGATGATGTCGAGGACGATCGCGTCGAAGCTGCCGGTGAGCGCCGCCTCCAGCGCGGACGGGCCGTCCCGGAGGGCCACGACCTCCATGCCCTCCGCCGTCAGGCCGCGCGCCACCGCCGTCCGGATGCCCGGTTCGTCGTCGACCACCAGCACGCGTGCCATTGCGGCGGAACCTACCGGCCGCCCGCGCGCCGCACCTCAGAACACTCTCAGCAGGCATGAGTCAGGCTGTCCCCATGGGCACAGGAACAGGACGCAGGGTGGCGGCCGGTATCGCGGTCGCCGGAGTGGTCGGGTTGGGTCTGCTGGCGATCCCCGCAGGCGCCGGGGCCGCGCCGCAGCTGCCGACGGTGAGCGCGGAGGACCTGGTCAGCTCCGTGCTGGCCGCGAAGCCGGGCGCGTTCGGCGGCACGGTCACGCTCGACAACAACCTGGGGCTGCCTGCCCTGCCGAACGTTCCGCAGGCGGCCAACGGCACCAGCACCGCCCGCGTCTGGTCCGACGGCACGGGCAAGGGACGCGCTCAGGTGCCGTCCGCGTCGGGTGAGCGGACGATCGTCGCCGACGGCAGCTCGGTCTGGTCGTGGAACTCCGCCGACAAGACCGTCACCAAGTCGGCCGAGGGCACGAAGGAGAAGCCGGCCACGTCGGACCCCGCCACGGCGGCCACCGAGGCCATCGCCCGGCTGCGGGCCACGAGCACGGTCTCCGTCGACGGCACGGCCGAGGTGGCGGGGCGCCCCGCGTACGCGCTGGTGCTCACGCCCGCCCCCACCGAGCGGACGCTGCTGCGCGAGGTGCGTGTCGCGGTCGACTCGCAGACCCGGATGCCACTGGAGCTCACGGTGCTGGCCAACGGTTCCTCCGACCCGGCCCTGCAGATCGGGTACAGCGACCTGACGTTCGGCGCGCAGGACCCGGCACTGTTCACGTTCACCCCGCCGGCCGGGTCCACCGTGACCTCGCCTCCCGCCGGCGCGAAGCCGGAGGGCAAGCCGGCCGGTGCCGCGGCCCCGACCGTCGTGGGCGACGGCTGGGACACCGTGATGGTGGGATCGATGCCGAAGCAGGACGCGGCGACCCCCCAGCGGGGGACCACAGCCCTCTCCGCGCTCGGCACCCCCGTCAGCGGTACCTGGGGCAGCGGGCGGCTGATCACCACGGCCGTCGCGACCGCGATCATCACCGATGACGGCCGGATCGCGGTCGGCGCCGTGCCGGAGCCGGTGCTGACCGCGGCCCTGACACGGTGACGACGCGACCCTCGGCGACGCTCGGGCCGGCGACGGCAGCGGTCGAGCCCGCGCCCTCCACGGGCGCGCCGCTCGCCGCCCGCGCGGTCGGGCTGCGCAAGGTCTTCGGCTCCACCGTGGCCGTCGACGGCATCGACCTCGACGTCCGGGCGGGATCGGTGCTGGGGATGCTGGGGCCCAACGGCTCGGGCAAGACCACCCTGATCCGCATGCTCCTCGGGCTCACGCGGCCCACGTCGGGCACGGCCGAGCTGCTCGGCCACGCGGTGCCCGACGAGGCGTTGCTGGCGCTGCCGCACGTCGGCGCGCTGGTGGAGGGGCCGGGGTTCCACCCGTTCCTGTCCGGACGGGAGAACCTGCGCCGCGTGGCGGCCACCGAGCCGCTGCTCGCGACGCGCGACATCCCGTCCGCCGTGGGCGCGGCCCTGGAACGCGTCGGCCTGGCCGGAGCCGCCGACCGCCGCTACCGCGGTTACTCCCTGGGCATGAAGCAGCGCCTCGGTCTGGCGTCCGCGCTGCTGATCCCGCGCCGGCTCGTCGTGCTCGACGAGCCGACCAACGGCCTCGACCCGGCCGGTACCCGCGACGTCCGGCGGATCATCGCCGAGCTGCACGCAGCCGGCGCCACGGTGATCGTCTCGTCGCACCTGCTGGCCGAGGTCGAAGCCACCTGCACGCACGTTGCCGTCCTGCAGGCCGGGTCGCTGGTCGCCGCG
>JBBQEF010000403.1:0-4460 GCA_038320445.1 Mycobacteriales bacterium | reverse complement strand
CGGAGATGTAGTACTTCGTGCCGGACAGCACCCACTCGTCGCCGACCCGCTCGGCACGGGTCGAGATCTGGCGGGTGTTGGACCCCGCGTCGGGTTCGGTGATCGCGAAGACGACCTTGCTCTGCCCGCTCGCGAGCCCCGGCAGCCATTCCTTGCGCAGCTCCTCGGAGCCGAACTCCTCGATCACCTCGGCCGAGATCGCGGCCGTGACCAGCAGCAGCAGGATCGGCGTGCCCTGCGCGGCGAGCTCCTCGCAGACCAGGGCCAGCTCGACGAGCCCGCCGCCACCCCCGCCGTAGGCCTCGCCGATGTTGACCCCGATGAACCCGGCGTCGCCGAGCGCGGACCACAGCTCGGTGAGGGGCTCCCGGGCGCGGGCGTGCTCGGCGTAGTACCCGGGACCGAAACCGGCGGCGATCGCCCCGACCGCGGCCCGCAGATCGCGGTGCTCGTCGCTCTCCACGAAGTCCACTTCGACCCCAGACGTGATTGGCGGTTCACTTGTGACGACAGTACTGCGGGGGTGCCATGATGACCAGATGTCCACGGCGGGCCCGCGCAGACGTGACCCCGACCGGCGCGAGCGGATCCTCGTCGCGGCGGCGGAGCTGGCCGCCCGGCGCGGGTTCCACACGGTCGGAATGGCCGACATCGGCGCCGAGGCCGGGATCGTCGGCTCCGGGATCTACCGGCACTTCGACAGCAAGGACGCGGTGCTCGTCGCGCTGCTGGACCAGGTGATGGACCGCCTGGCCGCCGGTGCCGAGCGCATCCTCGCCGAGGAGCCGGACGCGCGAACAGCGCTGTCCGCGCTGGTCCGGGACCACATCCGGGTGGCGATCGAGGACCGCACGGTGCTGGCCGTCTACCACCGGGAGGTCCACAACCTGCCCGTGGAGGAACGGCGGCGGCTCCGCAGGCGCCAGCGCCACTACATCGAGGACTGGGTGCACGTGCTGGCCCCGCTGCGTCGTGACCTCGCCGACGGGGAGCTGCGCCTGGCCGTGCACGCGGCGGTGGGGGCGGTGCAGTCCACGCTGTTCTTCCGCAGCGGGCTCGCCCCCGGACGCCTCGCCGAGCTGCTCGACGGGATGGCGCACGCCTGCCTCGGCGTGAGTGAACAGCTGGTGACTACCACTTGATATCGTGACCGGCGTCACGCCATGCTGAGCGGATGGACTCGCTTGATCGCGCCGACCGACACGAGGACTCCGAACCCGGCCGCGTCACCGGTCACGAGGTGCACGACGTCGTGACCCTGCGCGGACGCCGGGCCGTGCACCGCTTCGAGCGCACGTCGGTCGGCGACGTCTTCGAGCGGCTGACCTGGAGCTACCCCGACCAGGTCGCGATCACCGGCTGGGCCGGCGCCTACGGCGACGACGCGTTCGCCCGCGTCACGTACCGGCAGGCCGACGAGACGGCCAACCGGTTCGCGCACGCGCTGGCGGCGGCGGGGCTCGAACCGGGCGACCGGGTGCTGCTGTTCTGCGAGAACTCCGTCGAGGCCTACCTGGCCAAGGTCGGCGTCGCGAAGGCCGGCATGGTGGCGGTGCCGCTCAACCCGAACCTCGCTTCCGACGTCATCGTGCACCTCGTCGCGCTCACCGAGCCGCGGTTCGCGATCGTCGACGCCGAGCTGTGGCCGGCAGCCGAGCCCTCCTTCACCGCCACCGGCCTCGCGGTGGACGCCACGATCACGATCGGGGGCGGCCCGGTGGCCGGCAGCCGGTCCTTCACCGAGCTGATCGCCGGGCAGCCGGCAACCGAGCCCGAGGTCGAGATCCACGGCGACGACATCTGGGAGCTGCTGTTCACCTCGGGCACCACGTCGCTGCCCAAGGGCGTGATGATCTCGCACTCGTCCACGCACCTGGCGGCGCTGAACTTCGCGCTCTCGCTCACCCGGGGGCTGCGCCACGAGTGCGACATCCGGCTCGCGGTGTTCCTGCCGCTGATCTACCACGTCGCCGACCAGGTCTTCACGTTCCCGGCATTCCTGGCCGGCGGATCGCTGGTCATCGGCCGGCGGCCGGTGCCGGGACCGGTGCTGGAGGCGGTGGCCGCCGAGCGGGCCACGGCGCTCTGGGCCGGGTCGCCGCAGTTCGTCACCCTGCTGGTCGCGGAGCTCGACGCGCGACCCGAGCTGGACGTCACCGCGCTGCAGGTGCTGGTCTACGGCTGGGGCGCGCTGGCGCCCTCGGTGCTCCACGGCCTGGAGAAGCACTGCGGCGAGATCGTCACGCTCGGGATCTTCGGTCAGACCGAGGCCATCGCCTGCCACCGGTTCTGGCCGACGAAGTGGCCGGAGGTGCACGCGCGCACCGCCCCGGCCGTCAACTACGTCGGAGTGCCCAGCCCGATGCTCGCCTCCGACGTGGTCGACGAGACCGGTGAGCCGGTGCGCGGCGAGCCCGGCGAGGCGGTCTACCGCTCCCCGATCATGACCGCCGGCTACTACCGCAACCCCGAGGCCACGGCGGAGGCGTTCCGCGGCGGATGGTTCCACTCCGGCGACAGCGCCACGATCGACGACGACGGCCTGCGGATCATGGTCGACCGGTACAAGGACATCGTGAAGACCGGCGGCGAGAACGTGTCCAGCATGCGCGTGGAGGCGGTGCTGATGGGCCATCCCGATGTGCTGCGGGCCGCCGTGATCGGGCTGCCGCACGAGCGCTGGGGTGAGGCCGTCACCGCCGTCGTGGTCCCTCGGCCCGGTGCGGTGCCCGACGAGGCCGGGCTGCTCGCGTTCTGCCGGGAGCGGCTGGCCGGGTTCGAGTCGCCCAAACGGGTGGTCGTGGCCGACGCGCTGCCGGAGACGGTCGGCGGGAAGGTGCTCAAGTACAAGCTCCGCGCCACGCACGCGGGGCTCTACACCTGACCGCACCCGCAGCGTGTGGGCCGTGCGGACGCCGTGACGCCGGTGCGGCCGGCAGTGCGTTCGTGCGGTCGCTGCGAGGCCCGGGCCGGACGGATGCGGTTACGTGGGGTGGTCACGCCCCCGGCAAGTGGGTGCGGGATCCTGTCGCGGTGACCAAGCCGGGCCGTGCCGCCATCGCCATCCTCGCCGACCGCTCCCGTTCCACCCGCCCGATCCGTGCCGCCGTGCACGCGGGCCTGATCGGCGTCCTCGACGAGCAGCGCGAGTCCGGCGCCGACGTGCTCGCGGCCGTCGCACCGACCGGCGGGAGCCTGCCGGCGCTGCGCCCGGTCGCGGACGTCACCGTGGCGCCGCTGCGCGGGCGCGGCACCGCCGTCGTACGCGACGACCTCGGCAGCCTGATCAGCGCGCTGGGCGCGCAGCTCTCCGAGATGCCCGAGGAGGAGCGGCCCGCACGGGTTCTCGTGCTGGTCGTCGCCGCCGGTGTCGAGGGCACCCGCTGGAGCCGGGACGCGATCGCCGACATCGTCGGGGCCCAGCAGCGCGACTACGCGTGGGAGTTCGCCTACGTCGGGGGTGAGGGGGCCGACGAGCTCGGGATCGCGCCGGACCGCACCCTGACCTGCACGCTGTCCGACACGGGCGTCCGGGCGGGGCTCGCCGCCGCGTCGGCGTTGCTCGGCCGCGCCCGCGACGGGCAGCCGTGGGCCCCGGTCGAGGGCTTCGGCGAGCCCGAGCGCGCGGCCGCTGCCGTTCCCGCCGAGCCCGCGCCCGCAGTGTGGTGGCAGCGGCTGCTGCGCCGGAGGCCGGCGATGGCGTCCTGCGACTCCTGACCCGCGATCCGCCCGTCGGCGCGCGCGTGCTGGGTGCCACGCGGGCGTAGCTGCGCGCGCGTGGCAGGGGAATGCACGCGCGGGGCCGGCTTGATTGCTGACGCGACCCGATCCGCGCAGATCTACGTCGTGGCTCCGGCGAACTGCGCGTTGTAGAGGCGGTGGTAGGCGCCCTGCACCTCGAGCAGCTGCTCGTGGGTGCCCTGCTCGACGATGCTGCCCGCCTCCATCACGAGGATCAGGTCGGCATCGCGGATCGTGGAGAGCCGGTGCGCGATCACGAAGCTCGTGCGGTCGCTCCGCAGCGCCGCCATCGCCCGCTGCACCAGCACCTCGGTGCGGGTGTCGACGGAGCTGGTGGCCTCGTCGAGGATCAGCAGTGACGGGTCGGCCAGGAACGCCCGCGCGATCGTGATCAGCTGCTTCTCCCCCGCGCTGACGTTGGACCCCTCCTCGTCGATCACGGTGTCGTAGCCGTCGGGCAGGCTGCGCACGAAGCGGTCGACGTAGGTGGCCCTGGCGGCGGCCAGGAGCTGCTCGGGGCTCGCGGACGGGTTGCCGTAGGCGATGTTGTCGCGGATCGTGCCGCCGAACAGCCACGTGTCCTGAAGCACCATGCCGATGCCCGAGCGCAGGTCCTCCCGCGTCATCGTGGCGGTGTCGACGCCGTCGAGGGTGATCCGGCCGCCGTCCAGCTCGTAGAACCGCAGGATCAGGTTCACCAGCGTCGTCTTGCCGGCTCC
>JBBQEF010000402.1:0-4462 GCA_038320445.1 Mycobacteriales bacterium | reverse complement strand
ACGAGGTCGGCGAGGAAGAAGCTCGACGCGTAGGTGGAGCCCTCCAGGGTGAGACCCAGGCCCTCGCGGACGGTGCTGGACGCGCCGTCCGCACCGATGACGTAGCGCGCCCGGAGCGGCTTCTCCCCACCTGCGGGCGTGATCACCGTGGCGACCACGCCACGGTCGTCCTCGACGATCCCGGCGACGGTGTGGGACCACCGCGGGTGCAGGCCGAGCTCGGCGAGGCGTTCCAGCAGCAGCCCTTGGGTCTCCTTCTGCTCCAGCACCAGGCCGCTGGGGAAGGCGGACAGGCCCTCGCCGTCGTAGAACAGCCGGCCCCGCTGCCGGCCCGAGACGTGCACGTCGATCCGGTCGAAGACCCGGCCGCGGCGCAGGGCCTCGTCGGTGATGCCGAGCGGGCGCCACAGCTCCAGGGTCCGCGGGTGCACGAGCAGGGCGCGGGACTGGTCGATCGGCCCGGCGTCGCGCTCGAGCACTGCGACGGTGGCCCCGGACATCGCGAGGACCACGGCCGCGGTGAGGCCCGTCGGCCCGGCCCCCACGACGAGGACGTCCACGGACTCCGCCGGGCCCCGAGCGGTGGTGCGAGAGTTCATCATGCGCTCCTTAGTAGAACAGGACTGTACTGTCTTGCTCGACGATACAGTACTGTCTCGTTCTGGCAAGACATCGAAAGGACACGAGATGGCCACCACGCGCAGGAGCACCGTCACCGACCGCACCCGGGCGACCGTCCTGGCCGCGGCGTCGGATCTGCTGATCGAGCGGGGTGTAGGCGCGGTGACGATCGACGCCGTCATCCAGCGCTCGGGGGTCGCCCGCTCGACGATCTACCGGCACTGGCCGACCCGTACCGAACTCGTCGCGGCGGCCTTCGACAACCTGATCCACCCGCCGCCGTCGGTCCCACCGCCCGGGCCGCTGGGCGACCGGCTGCGGACGGCGTTCGCGCCGATCGTCGAGGCCATGTCGGATCCGGGTTACACCGCGCTCGCGTCCGCCGTGCTGGGCAGCATGTTGCGGGACCCGGAGCTGGGGGGGCTGCGGGAGCGCTTCGTCGCCGCCCACACCGCACCCGTCCGCATGATCCTGGCCGACGCCACGGCGTCGGGCGAGCTCGCCGCGGGTGCCGACCTCGACGTGGCGGTGTCGCTGCTGGTCGGACCGGTGATCTTCCAGACCGTGCTCCTGGGTCTGGCGCCCGGCGCGGAGCTGGTGAACCACGCCGTCGAAGGCTTCCTGCGGACCCACGCGGTGGGTGCCTCGGCCGCCCGTGGCAGGCGAATTACCTCCAGGGCCACCGACAGCAGGTCGTGAGCGCTGGATCAGTCGACCGGTCGCGGGTTCCGGCCTGTGCCGCCGGTCGCGGCGGTCTGTTCGGTGACGAAACCAGGCGCCTACGATCCGGCAGATCAGCGGACTCGATCATCAGCGCTGGGCGTGTCGGGCTGGGTCTTGTTCATCTGTCCTGCGTCGGGCGGGTGATGGGCACTGCAATCGGGATGCCGAGGCACTGGCTGATCTCGGCGGCGCCGCCGGCGTGGTCGAGGTGGCAGTGCGTGAGCACGACCAGTCGCAGCTCGTCGACCCCGATCCCACCACGGTGTATCCGTTCGAGCAGCCCGCCCTCCCGTCCGGCCGGGCCAGTGTCGATCAGCACCACACCGTGCTCGCCCCGTACGGCGTAGGAGGTGGAGACCCGGTGGCGCTGCGGCTCATGGGGCGAGTGCCGCGGTCGGGCGCAGGGCGACGGTACGCAGGTAGGCGTCCACCGCCGTGGGCTCGGCGGGCCCGGCGTGCCCGATGTGGCCGTCGGGCCGGACCACCAGCACCATGGGGATTCGGCGGTAGAGGACCGCGGCCTGGCAGCCTCGGTCGACCACGACCCTGTCGGTGGGCGCTGTCAGTCCCGGCGCGTCGGTCAGTACCGCGGAGGTCAGGGCCACGACGGTCACACCCCGGCGAACGGTGGCTCCCCAGGAACGCTCGAGCATCGCGACGAGGCCGCGGGCGGCGTCCGCCAGCACAACCGCGTCGGTGCCGGTGAGCAGGAGGGTGTGCCCGCCGGCGAGCAGCAGGTCGTGCAGGCGCAATGACGCGGAGGTCAGGGTGTCGTAGACCTCCAGATCAGGCAGTCGGTCCCCACCGCGGATACTCGGCCCGATCAGGCTGCCGACAGCTCGCGGCAGCCGGCCGGTGACTGCGGGGGTGTGGCGATAGGTGTGGGCGAGCTGGGAGAGCCGACGGGCGCCCAGACGCGTGACGGGGTCGATGTGCCCGAGGGCGGTCATCGCCAGGTCGCGGGCATGGTGGCGGGGGTCGTCGCGCAGCAGCATCGCCGATGCCCCGAGGTGGGTGAACGCGATGACCTGCTGCCCGACGGCGAGCCGCTCGGCCTCGTAGGAGTCCAACAGGGCCGCCGGGGCGGTGCCGCGTGCCACGGCTGAGAGCCGCCAGCCCAGCGAGGCGACGTCGCCGATGCCCAGGTTGAGGCCTTGGCCGCCGAAGGGGGTGTGCACGTGGGCGGCATCCCCGACCAGGAACACCCGCCCCACGTGGTAGCGGGTGGCCTGGCGGTGGGCGAGGTCGAAGGTCCAGAACTTCTCGACCGAGCGGATCCGGCCCGGCAGTCCGGTGCGCGACAGGGCCCGCTGGGCGTCGTCGAGGTCGGGTTCGATCGGCGTGCCTGCAGCAGTGGTGTGTTGGGTGTAGGCGATGCGGTAGCGGTCGCGTCCGGGCAACGGAAACACTCCGAAGATGCCGTCGGTGTCCCCGGAGAAGGTCATCTCGTTGCGTGGCAGCGGCCAGTCGAGCTCGGCGTCGGCCAGGGCCCACGGGTCGGCGTAGGCGTCCCCGACGAAGTCCAGGCCGAGGCATTGGCGGGTGGTGCTGTGCACGCCGTCGCAGCCCACGAGCCAGCCGGTCCGGACCTGCTCCTCTGACCCGTCGGGCTCCTGCAGTGTCACGACCACGGCGCCGGAGTCGTCGGGCTGAGCCGACGTGTCGGTGAAGGACAGCACCCGGGTCTCCCGGCGCACCGTGACGCCGAGCTCGGCGAGACGGTCGATGAGGATGTGCTCGGTGCGGTTCTGCGGGATGTCGACCATGTGGGGGTAGCGCGTCCCGGTCAGGGTTCGGAAGTCCACGGTCAGCCGGTCGCGGTACTGGGTGCGCAGGGTGAGCAGGTCGACCCGGGCGCCCTCGGCCAGCACCCGGTCCGCCACGCCGAGGGTGCGCAGGTGCTCGAGGGTGCGGGCGTGCAGGGCCGCGGACTTCGTCGCCTCGAGCGGGCCGGCGTGGGCGTCGACGATCTCGACCTCGACACCGTCGCGGGCGAGCAGGACCGCGAGGGCCAGCCCGGTGGGCCCGGCACCGGCGATGAGCACGTGAACCTCTCGCATGGCGCTCTCCAGTCGTAGAGGGAATGTTCGTTCTATATTTAGACGGTACGCCCTGCGCGAAGCGTGTCAAGAGGGAAGGTTCGCTCTATCATCGAGGGCATGCCCCGGATCAAAGACCAGTTCCGCGACACCCGACGCGCTCAGATCCTGGCCGGGGCCGCATCCCGGTTCGCTGTCGACGGCTTCCACCGCACGTCGATGCAGGACGTGATCGAGCAGGCCGGCCTGTCCCCGGGTGCGGTCTACCGGTATTTCCGGGGCAAGGACGAGATCATCGCTGCGATCGCGGTGGACGCGATGGGCGTCGTCGAGTCCGCGGTCACCGAGGCCCTGGACACCGGACGACCGTTGCCCGAACTCGTCGGGTCGCTGCCCGGGATCCTCTCCGGGGTCGAGCAGGCCGAGCTGCGTACCCGGCTTGCCGTGCAGGCCTGGGGCGAGCTGCTGCGCAACCCCGAACTCGCGCGCACCATGGGCGACGCCCTCGAGGGCGTCCGGGCCGGGCTCGCCCGCCGGGTCGCCCGAGCCCAGGCCGACGGCACCGCCGACGCCGCACTCGATCCCGACGACGTCGCCCGGGTGCTGCTCGCGATCGCTCAGGGCTTCCTGCTGCAACACGCCTGGGCGCCCTCAACCGTCACACCTGCCCGGTTCGGCGCCGCGGTCACTGCCGTCGTCGCCGGCGACCTCAACCTCAGCGCCGGGTCCGAACCCCCGGAGGGGATCACGCCGCCCGGTCGATGACGCTGACGCGACCGGTGTCGAGGTCCGTGGACCATCCCGACGACGGTGAACTGCGGCGCGACCATCCCGACCAGCCGCGCCACGTCGACGACCACGGCGGCGGGCGGGTCGGTGACGTGCCGGGACGCGACCTCCTCGACACCGATGCCGAAGTAGGGGGCGAGCAGGTCCGGGCGGTCGGCGAGCCGGGTGATGCCGCAGTCGGTGTGCTGGAGGACGACGAACGTCCAAACCCCGGTCGGGGCCTGACCGGCACCCTCGGCCCGGGTGATCGTCTGCAGCATGGCGATGCTCTGCATCAGCGCAGGTGTGAC
>JBBQEF010000401.1:0-4462 GCA_038320445.1 Mycobacteriales bacterium | reverse complement strand
GCAACTACGACACCGACGGGCGCCCCGTCGGCGGCGACGGGCCGGGAACCGTGCCCACATGGCAGTTGGAGTCCTCGCCACCGGCCGGCGTGCTGCCCTATCTGATACCGGGCCGCGGCGGCGCGGGAGCACCGGCCGGCGGGCAGGTGATGCCCTCTTTTAGACCCGGGGGGCCAGGCGGAAACGCCTCGGTCCCCCCGCCCATCGGACAACTCCACGTTCGCAACTGAACACCAGCTTCCCGTGTCCGGGCGCCAGGGCCACCGCACAGCGGGGACGGCGACTCGCTGATCATCGGCTCGGCCTCGACCGGATCGCACCCGACGGCGCGGGCGGGGGGCGCCGTCCACGCCCCGAACGACGAGGAGTGGTCGCGAGCCGCCGGCACGACCGCGGGGAACTCCGGCGGTGTTCATGATCGGGACCGAACAACCAGAGCGTCGAGCGCGCGAACCGAACAGCGCGGGCCAGGTGCGCCTCGGCAAGCGGAGCGACGTTCCTCGACCCCGCGGCGCGCCGGGTGAGCTGTCGGGAGTACGACACGATTGGGCAGGTCGGCTGCCTGGCGGTGGGCACCAACCGGTTGCAGGTGGGCAACGGCAGGTCGACGACCACCGATGCGCGGGGCGGGCGGGTCGAGGTGGTGATCGACGACGACCTCGTCCGGCAGGCCGGGAAGCTCACGCCGCAGGACTCGGCGAGCTGGTCCACCGGGTGTCCGACGAGACGCGGCGGCGACGTGCAGGTCGGCACCTCGCCGGCCGGCGGTCTCCGCGTCCGCGTCACGTTCTCGACGGCACCGGTCGCATCTCCCGGCCTGATCCATGTTCCGGGACCCGCCTAGGCCTGATGAACTGCCGGTGACGACTGATCACGAAGTGTCACGCTCGGGTCAGGCGTCTGGGCGAGCAGGGCCTGGGCGAGCAATGAGGCCGTGGTGCGCCGCCAGCGTTCCGGTGCCCAGCCGAGGGTGTCCGTGGCGATGACGTAGTTCTCGGCGCTGGCGATCAGGAAGGCCAGGTCGGCCGCCTCCTCGACGGTGAGCCCCCGGCGCAGTGCGTTGCGACCGCCGAGCAGGTCGGCCAGCGCGCGGTACGCGGTGCGGCGCTGGTCCTCGTTGACATCCCACTGCGCGGCGAGATCGGGATCGGTGCCGACGGTGCCGCGGACGACGGCGAGCAGCGGCGCGACCCGCTCCATGATCGCGCGGCCGCCGACCATCCAGAGCTCGATCACCCGGACCGGATCGGGTTCGGCGGTCATCTCCTGGAACCACGGCCGGTCGAGAAGCGCCACCGGCTCGTCGTCGCCGACCGCTGCGACGTCGAGTGCCTCCTTGAGCAGCGTCGCCTTGTTCCCGAAGTGGAAGTAGACGGTCTGCACGGCGACGCCCGCGCGCGTCGCGACCTGCTGGAGCGTCGTCGCACCGTAGCCCTGGTCGAGGAACAGGTCCGCCGCCGCGGCGACGATCCGCCGTCTGGTCAGCCGCATCTTCTCGGCGCGGCGCAAGGTCGGCGTCGGTTCCTTCTTGACGAGGTCGCTCATTGACTAGACACTACTCTAGTGACTCGCTAGAGTCAGCTCTACCCAATGGAGGAGATCATGCCCGCCCTCGCCCCTATCCACCACGTGAAGATCCCGGTCAGCGACGTGCGGGCCAGCGTCGAGTGGTACGTGCGGGTGCTGGGGCTGGAGGTGGCGATCGAGTTCACCGAGGACGGCCAGCTGCGCGGCGTCGCCCTCCAGACCCTCGACGGCGCCACGTCGATCGCGCTCCGGCACGACCCCGAACGCGCCGCCGCCCTCCGCGGCTTCGACCTCGTCGCGCTCGGCGTCCCGACCCGGGACGGCGTCCACGCCTGGGTCGACCACCTGGCCGCGATCGGTCAGCAGCACGGCGGCATCGTCACCGGCCACCGTGGCGGCGCCGTCCTCGTCGGCCTGCACGACCCCGACGGCATCGAGCTCCGCCTCTACGCCGACTGACCCGACCCACAGACCGAGAACAGACCCGAGAACAGGAGAATCCCCATGCGACACCACGATTCCGGCGGCGACGGCGAGCCGCTGGTCCTCATCCACGCGGCCGTCTTCGCCGACTGGTTCGTCCCGCTCGAGCGCGAGCCGGCCGTCGCCGGCCTGCGCCGGATCCGCGTGACCCGCACCGGGTACGCGGACCCCGCACCCGCCGAGCCGATGTCGGTCGCCGACCACGCCGCCGAGTGTGCGGATCTGTTGCGCCGCCTGGGGATCGAGCGGGCACGGGTACTCGCGCACTCCTCCGGCACCGTGGTCGCCCTGCAGCTGGCGCTCGACCACCCGGAGCTGGTCGGCGAGCTCGTCCTGGTCGAGCCGCCGCTGATCGACCCGCTCCTGCCACCGGAGGACCGGGCGAGTGTCGCCGCCGCGATCGGCCCTGCCCTGGGTGCGGCGATGGGCGCCGCCGCCCAGGGCGACCTGCGCACCGCCTTCGACACCTTCCTGGCGGCGCTGTGCGGACCGGAGCACCGCAGGGTGATCGAGTCCGCGCTCGGCCGAGCCGGGCTGGAACGCGCCGAACGCGACTGCGGCTACTGCTTCACCGGCGAGGTGCCCGCGCTCGTCGCGTGGCATTTCGACGAGGAGCTGGCGCGCCGGA
Source organism: Mycobacteriales bacterium (assembly GCA_038320445.1). Taxonomy (GTDB): domain Bacteria; phylum Actinomycetota; class Actinomycetes; order Mycobacteriales; family Pseudonocardiaceae; genus Pseudonocardia. Next base: position 1,824 of record JBBQEF010000401.1, on the reverse strand, counting down.
TCGAGCAGCCGGTCCGCCTCGTCGCCGGCGCTGACAGCCCGGCCTTCACGCACCGGCTGGTCGACCACCTCGCCGGGATGTTGCCCGACGCGCGCACGACCGTCGTCCCCGGGCACAACCACCTCCTCCCCCTCACCGCCCCCACCCTGCTGGCCGACCTGACCCGGAACCCGGCCGTCACGGGCTGACCGCGGTCTCACCTGAACAGGAGCTCGTCATGCCCGCCACCGCCCGCCCCCAGTCGGAGCCGACGGACTGTCGCCACGGCCATTTCGTCGCTGATGCCACCGACGACACCGCCGTCGCCATCGCCTCGATTCACGCCATGGGATCGGGCACCCTCGCCGACTTCCAGGCCTTCTACACCGCCGACGCGGTCAACCGGGAGTCCGAGACCGAGCCACCGGACACCCGCGGTGGGGGGCCGGCCGCCATGCACGCCACCGCCCGCTGGTTGCGCACCGCCTTCACCGACCTGACCTGGACGGTGCACGACGCGGCACACGACAGCGATCTGGTCGTCGTCCATGCGACCATGTCCGGCCGCCAGACAGGACCGTTCGTCGCCTACCGGCCTGACGCCGAGGTCGCTGCAGTGTTCCCGCCCCGCGGCCGGACATTCGCGGTCACCCAGACCCACTGGTTCCGCATGAACGACGGCAGAGTCGCCGAGCACTGGGCCAACCGCGACGACCTCAGCATGGGCCAACAGCTCGGTTGGAACCCACCAACCCCCCTGTACCTGGCCCGGATGCTGCTCGCCACCCGCCGCGCCCGCCGCCGGTCGAGGCCCGCGCACCGTCCCGTCGCCTGAACCCCACTCCATCCCAACACAGAAGGACCACCACGATGTCCCATCAACGTCGCACCCGGGCCGCCGGCCATCTCGGCGTGCGGTCGGGGTCCTCCACCCGCGGCCACGTCTTCGAGAACCCCCGGACGGGTGAACGCGCCGTCATGCTCACCGATCCGGCGTGCATCCGGATCGCGCTCTCGTAGGCCACCTGCGCGTGGCCGTGGGCGGGCGGGTCGCTGCCCCTCACGTGCATCCCGCGGCCGCCGAACGCTTCCGGGTGCTCTCGGGCAGGTCGGCATCCTGATCGGCGCGCAGGAGCGGGTCCTCGGTCCCGGTGAAGAGGCCGAGGTGCCCGAGGGCGTCCTTCACGACTGGTGGCAGGTCGGGGACACCGACGCCGAGGTGATCGTCGACATGGCACCCGGAGACCGGTTCACGGACATGCTGACCACCGTGTTCGGGCTGGTCCGGGACGGGCAGGTCGACCGGCACGGCATGCCGCACCTGCTCCAGCTGGCGGTGACCGCTCAGGAGTACCGCGACGCGATGGTCTTCGCCTCCCCGCCCCCCTGGGTCCAGCGCCTGCTGTTCGGGAGTCTCGCCCCCTTGGGTCGCGTCCTGGGGCGTCGGCCGATGTACCCGCGCTACCGGACCTCCGCGGAGGTCGTCGAGCCCGACCAGCGAGCCCTCGACCTGCTCGACGCACGAGGCCGGCTGCGCTCGGGCGCCGGAGACTGAGGTTCCGGTAGTCGTTCTCCCGCAGTGAGAGCCGTTGTCAGGGCGGCGTGGACTGTGGCTCGAGGACGACGACCGCGGTCTCCGACGATCGGCGGGCCGCAAAGGCGTCCAGGTTCTTGTCGATCTCCCGCCACCGGTCCCACAAGCGTGATCGTTCCGCTCCTTCTGCGGCTCCTGCCCTGACCAGGCACGGCCCGTCGCCGAGATCGACTCGTGCGTCAGGATGCGCTCGGAGGTTGAGCCACCACAGGGGCTCGGCGTCTGCCCAGCCGTTCATCGCCAGCGTGACG
>JBBQEF010000400.1:0-4495 GCA_038320445.1 Mycobacteriales bacterium | reverse complement strand
CTCCGGGCCGCTCGCGGTGGCGTCCTCCGCATGGCGTGTCGCCTCCCGCTGCTGGAGAACGGCGGCCACGGCGTAGCAGCTGGTCGAGCTGAGAGCGACGCCGATCGCCACCGCTGGATGTGCCACCCCCCCACGGTAGACGAGTGCTCACCGGCCGGTGGCGCGGCCGGGACCGGTGCCGTGGTGGCGATCGGCGCCGTGATACCGGGTGCTCCCCCGCCGGTGGCGCGGCCGGGACCTCAGTGGGGCTTCTGGCCACCGGCCGGGTACACGCGGTCGGCGATCATGCTGAACGGGATGAGCAGCAGCCACGAGACCTTCGCCCAGCCCGGTGCCACGACGGCCAGCGGGATCGACGGCACGAACGATGCCGCCGCGGCCAGCCCACCCGCGAGGTTGGCCCGCACCTGCGCCGCGGGCGCCCGCTCGGGGTCGAGAAGCCCGCGTCGCGCGGCGTACCACCACATCGCCGTCGAGGCGAGTGCCGCTGCCACGATCGTCACGGCGTAGAGGATGGCTGCCGCCGCGCTGTCGGACGACTCGCCGAGCACCGCCGTCGGGAACGGCAGGAAGGCCATCGTGAACAGGAAGACGAGGTTGAACACGAGCAGCCTGCTGTCGGTGCGCGCGATGCGCTGCACGTCGCTGTGGTGCAACAGCCAGAAGCGACCGATCACCGCGAAGCTCAGTGCGAACGTGACGACCTTCGGGAACAGGGCTTCCAGGTCGGCGGTGACCGTCCTGTCGTGGATCTCCGCCCCGGTCAGGGGGAGGACGAGCAGGGTGATGGCGATGGCGAAGACGCCGTCGCTGAACGCCGCCAGCCGTTCGGTTCCGTGACCGCTCAACCAGGCGCTCCTCGATCTCGATCCGCTGAGAGGCCGACCGTACCGACACGGGACCCCGCTGGTCGGGCCCGGCAGGCTGAAGCGGCGGCGCGTGTCCGCCGCGGAGATCGGCGGCCTACGCCGGGACGCTGCGGCGAGGCCTGCAGATCCGGGAATCGTTCGACGTCGACGGGTAGGATCGGCAGGTGCCCGCCGGACCCCCTTCGTCCCCACCGATCGGCCTCGAACTGGCGCGTGTGGCGCGGCTGGTGAGCCGGGCCTTCGACGCCGTGCTGGCCGAGGCGGGCGGGTCACTGCCGACGTGGCTGGTGCTCCTGACGCTCAAGACCCGGCCGGTGGCCAACCAGCGCGAGCTCGCCGCCGCAGTCGGCATCCAGGGCGCCACGCTGACCCACCACCTCAACGCGATGGAGTCCGACGGGCTGCTGACCCGGCGCCGCGACCCGGGCAACCGGCGCGTGCACCTCGTCGAGCTGACCGCGGACGGCGAGGCGGCGTTCCACCGGCTGCGCGGCGTCGCGATGAGGCACGACACCCGCCTGCGGGCGGGCTTCAGCGAGCCCGAGCTCGACGCGCTCGGGGCGCTGCTGGAGCGCCTCCGAACCAACGTGTCGGACGTGGTCCCGGCCTGACGGTGCCGCGGATCAGCCGACCGATGCGAGCGCCCGCTGATCATGACGGATCGGGCGCGCCCCCTTCGACGTGCGCGACGAGGCCCCGGACGCACTGCGCGACCACATCGGGGCGGTGCCACGGCAGCCAGTGCCCGCCGCTGATGCGGCGCACCCGCAGATCGCCCGCGTAGGCGTCGATCTCGGTCTGCAACTCGGGGGTGACGTAGCGGTCGGCGGTGGGCGCCAGCACCTGCACGGGCACGTCGGTGGTCCGCGGCTGCGGTGCCGCCATCCGCTCGGCGATGTTGGCGCGGTAGAGCTCCAGGCCGTGGACGGCGTTGCCGACGTCCGGGCGCGGCACCCCCTCCCGCCGGGCGACCGCCCGCCCGGCCAGCCCGGAACGCCAGAGCAGCTCGGGCAGGACGGGCAACCGGAACAGCGCCGTGTACCAGGAGGCGAGCATCTGGCGCAGCACCGCACGACCCGAGCGGCGGCGCCGGAACCACGCGCCGACGTGGTCGAGGCACGGCCCCGAGATCGAGGTGTAGGACGCCACCCGGCCGGCGAGGCGCTCGTCGGTGACGGCGTGCCAGCTCGCGACGGCCCCCCAGTCGTGGGCGAGCAGGTGCACCGCGCGGCCGGGCGCGACCGCGTCCAGCACGGCGAGGAGGTCGTCGGCGAGGCGGTCGAGGTGGTAGCCCGCACGGTCGCGGGGCACGTCGGAGGCGCCCGCTCCGCGCACGTCGTAGGTCACGACGTGATGATCGGCCGCGAGATCCGCGACGACCCGGTCCCAGACCGTGTGGTCGTCGGGGTAGCCGTGTACCGCGACGACGGTCGGGGCGGCCGGCTCGCCGTGGGCGTACACGGCGAGCAGGATCCCGTCGGGGGCAGTCACGGTGGTGGTGGTCACCGCGCCATCGTAGGAATCAGCCCGCCGTGCGCAGCCCGCGGCGGGGGAGCGGCTCGGCCGGGGTGGAGTCGGAACCGGTTCCGGTGTCGTCCCGGTCCTCCTCGGCGGTGGCGTGGTCCAGGATCCGCTCGACGGCGTTGACGAAGGCGGCCTCCGCCTCCGCGTCCCCACCGCGGTAGCCGCGGCCGCGGGCGTCGAACAGGCGGAACTCGCGGTCCAGCGCGCGGGCGGTGCGGCGGGCGCGGCCGGCGCGCAGGGAGGGCCGCAGCACCCGCGTCACCCCTTCCAGCAGGACGACGAGCGCGCCGAGGACCACGGTCCACACGCTGAAGGACGGATCGAGCGCGGTGACACCGATGCCGGCGCCCGCGGCCACCAGCAGCAGGCTGACGCCGTTGGCGCAGAACGTGTACCGCCGGGCCCGGCACTGGTAGCGGTGGCGCAGCAGCTCGACGCGATGCCGGTAGGACGTGGCGCGCTTGACGGCGTCGGGATCGGTGGCGTGACCCGCGTCGGTGGTCGCGGGCCGGGCCTGCGAGGGGTGGGTGGTGGTCGTGCTCATCGGAACCTCCGGGCCGTCGGCCGCTTCGAGCGGGTGTTCGGCGAGCATGGTCGGGTCGCCACCGTCGCCGTCATCCCTGCTGAGGGGAGCCCGCTGCCGCCGCGGGTGATACTTCCGTCACCGTTCGGTCAGGCAGGTCCGACGTAGCGCCACCGGCCTGCCCGGCGGAACAGGCTGTTCTCGTGCACCGTCCCCCCGTCGTGATGGGCACGGAAAACCACGGTGCCCTCGTCGTCGTCCGGTCCGCCGCCGTCGGTCGCTATGATGTCCAGCCCGGTCCAGCGGGTGTGCGGATCGAGGCCGACGCGGCGAGGCCGGGTGGCCGGGTCCCAGGTCAGGCGCAGGTAGGCGGCGTCGCCGACCACGAACGCGCAGTAGCGCGACCGCATCAGCAGCTCGGCGGTCGGCGCGGCGTCACCGTGGTGGTAGCGGCCACAGCACGCAGGGTAGGGAACGGGCAGTCCGCACGGGCACGATTCGTCCACCCGGAGAGTCTCGCCGGTCCTAAGCTGCGCCCATGGCCCGGTACTTCGACGTGCACCCGGTGGATCCCCAGCGACGCGCGATCACGCAGGTGGTCGATCTGGTGCGGGGCGGGGGGCTGATCGCCTACCCCACCGACTCCTGCTTCGCACTCGGCTGCGGGCTCGGCAACAGGGAGGGGCTGGACCGCATCCGGGCGATCCGCCACCTCGACGACCGGCACCACTTCACCCTCGTCTGCCGCGACTTCGCCCAGCTCGGCCAGTTCGTCAAGGTCGACAACTCGGTGTTCCGGCTGGTCAAAGCGTCGACCCCGGGCCGGTACACGTTCATCCTGCCCGCCACGAAGGAGGTGCCGCGCCAGCTGCTGCACCCGAAGAAGAAGACCGTCGGCGTTCGGATTCCCGAGCACGTCGTGGCGCAGGCCCTGCTCACCGAGCTGGGGGAGCCGATCCTGTCGAGCACGCTGCTGCTGCCCGACCACGAGGAGGCGTTGACCCAGGGCTGGGAGATCAAGGAGGAGCTCGACCACGCCGTCGACGCCGTGATCGACTCCGGCGACTGCGGCACCGAGCCGACCACGGTGGTCGACCTGTCCGGCGACGAGCCCGAGATCGTCCGGCGCGGTGCGGGGGATCCCTCCCGCTTCGAGTAGCCGGCGTCCTACCCGCCCGCCATCGCCCCCACCACGAGGAACGGCTCCGCACCGCGGGCCACCGCGGCGGGCAGCGGGGCGTCCGGTGCCTCGTGCGAGAGGTCCTGCTCGCAGGCGAAGAACCGCACGAACGGGCGCCTGCGCAGCGTCGCGTGGTCGCGGATCGTGCCCCGCAGCACCGGGTGCCTGGCCTCCAGCGCGTCGAGGACGGCGGCCGTGGTGACCGGCTCCCCGACCTCCAGCTCGACCACGCCGTCGACCTCGGCCAACCTCCGCAGGTGGGCGGGCAGCTTCACGAGGATCATGGCAGCGTCTGCACCTCCACCGAGAGCACGGCCGGCAGGTCGCGCACGATCGCCGACCAGTGGTCGCCGCCGTCGGGGGAGACGTACACCTGCCCGCCGGTGGTGCCGAAGTAGA
>JBBQEF010000399.1:0-4512 GCA_038320445.1 Mycobacteriales bacterium | reverse complement strand
CCGGCTGCTGCGAACCCGGCTTCGACGCACCTTGCTGCTGCGAACCCGGCTGGTGCGAACCGGGCTGCTGCGAACCCGGCTGCTGCGAACCGGGCTGCTGCGAACCCGGCTGCTGCGACCCCGGCTTCGGCGCAGCTTGCTGCTGCGAACCGGGCTGGTGCGAACCCGACTGGTGCGAACCCGGCTGCTGCGAACCCGGCTGCTGCGAACCCGGCTGCTGCGAACCCGGCTGCTGCGAACCCGCCGCCGAGGGATGGGACTGTCCCGATCCCGGTTTCTGTGCGCCGGACGGCGGCGAGCCCGGCTGGGCCGCACCCGCCTTCGGCGGACCGGACTGCGGGGAGCCGGTCTGGACCGCAGCAGGCTGCTGCGAACCCGGCTGCGGGGAGCCGGGCAGTTGACCACCGGGCTGCTGCGAACCCGGCTTGGGAGGCCCCGGATGTGCTGGGCCAGCCTGCTGCGAACCGGGTTGTTGCGAACTCACGCGCTGGGGCTGTCCGTGCGGGGCCGGGGTACCAGCCGGTGGGCGGTCACCGGGCGCGCCGGGTGCCGGACGAGGTTTCGGGGATGCCGGGCCCGACCGATCCGGCCCGCCGGCACCGGGCTTGCCGGCTCCGGCCGCGAACGGCGGGGCGCCCGAGCGCCCGCCCGCCGGAGGACCCGAACCCGCTCCTTGAGCCACCGGCCGACCGGGCTCCGGGGTGCCGTCCCGCGACGGCATCGGCATGCGCGAGGTCGGACCTGCGTGCTCCCCGATCTGGTCGCGGAGCCGGGCGAGCTCGGCGCGCGCGGCATCGCGCTGGCGCACGAGATCGGCAAGCTCGGCCCGGACGGACCCGGCCTCGGCGTGGGCAGCGGCCCGCGCCTTGTTGCGGATCTCCGCGGCCTCCTCCTCGGCGGCCAGGAGGATGCTCTGCATGCGGTCCGTGAAACTGCCGATCATGTCGGGCTGATCGGGACCGCCGGGACGGGGCCGGGGAGCGGGACGAGGCGGGCCCGCGGGCGGGCGGCCGGGACCACCGAAGCCGCCGTGCTGAGGTGGCACGACCGGGATCGGCTGGCTCCGCGCCATCTCCAGATCGGCACGCATCCGGGACATCACCCGCTGCAGGCGCGAGACGTGCTCGTCGACCTGCCGGCGGTCGTAACCGCGGAGGACGACGTCGAAACGTGGGACACCTGCCCCACCCGCGTCGGCCGTCATCGTTGGTCCTTCCCGAGCCTGTTGACACCCTGCATGTCGTCGAGCGTAGGGAGATCGTCGCAGCGGAGCCGGGTCGTTCACCCCTTAGGAGCATACCGATCGTGAACCATTCCACCCTCCGCCGGTGTTTCGTAACACCCGCGACGGGGCGGCAGAAGGTATAGGACCGACGGCATACCATCGGTTGTGTGGACACCTCGTTGCGACGCACGTTGCACCAGCGCGGCCTCCGGATGACGCCGCAGCGACAGCTCGTGCTCGACGCCGTCCGCGATCTCGGCCACGCCACCCCGGAGCAGATCTGCGCGCGCGTTCAGGACTCCGCGCCCGCCGTCAACATCACGACCATCTACCGGACGCTGGACCTGCTGGAGCGGATCGGACTGGTGCGCCACACCCACCTGGGCCACGGAGCGCCGTCGTACTCCGAGCAGGAACATCAGCACGTCCACCTGGTCTGCCACCACTGCGGAGCGGTCTCCGAGGCTCCCCGGGACCTCCTGGACGGCCTCGGTACCCGGTTGCGAACCGAGTCGGGATTCGAGCTCGACGTGACGCACCTGGCGCTCTCCGGGTTGTGCCGGACCTGCCGGGAAGGGGAGTCGGAATGAGCCTTCCCGAGCACGGCATGGACGACGCCGTCGCCGTACACCGGGGCGACCCGCTGGCCGAGCAGCGGGCGATGGCCCGTTCGGCGGCGGTGGTCGACCGCAGCCACCGCGGCGTGATCGCCGTACCTGGCGAGGACCGGCTCAGCTGGCTGCACCTGCTGCTCACCCAGCACGTCAGCGAGCTGCCCGCCGACACCGGCACCGAGGCACTGATCCTCGATCTCCAGGGCCGGGTGCTGCACCACATGGTGGTCGCCCACGCCGGCGATGTCGTGTACCTGGACACGGAGCCCGACGGCGTCCCCGCACTGCTCGACTACCTGCAGAAGATGGTGTTCTGGTCCAAGGTCGAGCCGCGCGACGCCACGGCGGAACTGGCGGTACTGAGCGTCGTCGGGCCGGATACGCCTGCGGTGCTCGCGGCGGCGGAGATCGCCGTCCCGGCACGTCCGCACGGGGCGCTCGCGCTGCCGGGCGGCGGGTTCGTCCGACGCATGGACTGGCCGGGCGTGGACGCCGCGGACGTGGTGGTGCCCCGCGCCGAGAAGGACACCTGGTGGGAGCGGCTCACCGCGGCCGGGGCCCGGCCGGCGGGCACGATGGCCTTCGAGGCGCTGCGCGTGGAGTCGCTGCACCCGCGGATCGGCCTCGACACCGACGACCGCACCATCCCCCACGAGGTGCGCTGGATCGGCTCCGCCGTGCACCTGACGAAGGGCTGCTACCGCGGACAGGAGACGGTGGCGCGGGTGGCCAACCTGGGGCGCCCGCCGCGGCAGCTCGTGCTCCTCCACTTCGACGGCGGCGACGAGCAATTGCCCGTTCCCGGTGACCAGGTGCTGAGCGGGGGCCGTGCGGTCGGCCGCATCGGCTCTGTGGTGCAGCACCACGAGCTGGGTGCGGTGGCGTTGGCGCTGGTCAAGCGCTCGGTGCCGGTCGAGGCCGAGCTCACGGCCGGCGTGGACGAGCGCGCCACGCCCGCCCGGATCGACCCGGACTCGGTACCCGCCGACGACCCGACCCCTCCCCCCGGCCGCGCCGCCCAGATCCGCGGCGGCCTCCGCGGCTGAGCGAGGCACGGGTCGGAGCTGCCGGGCCGCGGCCAGGGCCGCCGCAGCGCGACGGGCGCAGGCGCAGCGCCGACACCCCCCGCCCGCGCCCACGCCCTCCGTCGACGGGGGGCGTGGCGACGGAAGGGGGGTGTGGACAGGGAGCCGGGCGCGCACACACCCCCAGCGCACGCACGCACCCCGTCGACGGGGCGCGTGACGCCGGAAGGGGGGTGTGGAGGCGCGAGCGACGTCCGTACATCCGGGGAGTGCCCATCGGCTGGGATCGCGCTCCCGTATCGCGGGACGGCGTCGTACCGTCGGGCCATGGGGTACCGGTGGGTCGTGCTGGCAGTGGGGACATTCGCGCAGGCGTCGACGGCCACCTACTTCCTCGGCCTCGCCGCCGTCACCCCTGCGTTGCGCGAGCACTTCGGGCTGAGCCTGGCCGGGGTCGGGGCACTGATCGGCGTGATCTCGGTCGGGCTGATCGCGACCCTCATCGCCTGGGGCGGTGCCGCCGACCGGTTCGGGGAGCGCGGGGTGATGGCGGCCGGGTTGATCGGGTCGGCGGTCGCGCTCGGTGCCGCGGCGCTGGTGCGCGACCCGATCGGCGCGGGCGCGCTGTTGCTGCTCGCCGGAGCCTCCGGCGCGAGTGTCAACGCAGCCAGCGGGCGCGCCGTCCTGACCTGGTTCCCGGCCCGCAACCGCGGGATGGCGATGGCGGTGCGGCAGACGTCGGTGCCGGTGGGTGCGGGGGTCGCCGCGGTCGCGCTGCCCGCCGTGGCCGGCGTCGGCGGCATCCCGGCGGTGTTCGCCGTGCTCGCCGGCACCTGCGTCGTCGCCGCGGTGGCGGTGGCCGTCTGGATCCGCGAGCCGCCCGGCCACCGGGCGACCGGGCGGGCCCCCGCCACCGGCATCCGGACGCTGCTGGCCGATCGCAGGCTGCTGCGCCTGAGCCTGGCCGGGCTCCTGCTGGTGGTGCCGCAGTTCCTGGGCTCGGTGTTCCTCGTGGAGGTGCTGCAGAGCGCCGGTCTGTCGCTCGCCCTGGCCGGCGGCCTGCTGGCGCTCACCCAGGCGCTGGGCGCGGCGGGCCGGCTGGGCAACGGGTTCTGGTCCGACCGCGCCGGGAGCAGGCTCGGCCCGCTGCGGGTGATCGCCGCGGCCGTCGCCGTCGGGTTCGGACTGGCGGCCGTGCTCGAACCCGGCCCGGCGCCCCTGCTGGCGGCGGTACTGGTGCCGGCCGCCGCGCTGGCCATCAGCTGGAACGGGCTGGTGTTCACCGCGGCGGGCGAGCTGGCTCCGCCGGGCCGCGCCGCCACGGCGATGGCGGTGTCCAACACCGCCAACTACGTCGGCGCTGCCGTTGCCCCGCCGCTGGGCGGGCTGGTCGCGCAGGGCCTGGGCTGGCCCGCGATGCTCGCGATGGGCACCGTGGCGGCTCTCGGCGCGATCGGCGTGCTGCACCACCTGGCCGAGCCGCGGGCGGCCGGCGGGGCCGTCGGCGGCCGGGATCGTCACATCGGAGGTGCCACGTCGCACACCGGGCGGTGAGCAAGGTACGGTGGGCACCAGGACATTGATGAGATGAATGGGGCCGCCGAGACATCCGGCCGCCCCTTCCCTGTTGTAAGGGGGACCAGCCATG
>JBBQEF010000398.1:0-4529 GCA_038320445.1 Mycobacteriales bacterium | reverse complement strand
AGTCTGCCCAGCCGTTCATCGCCAGCGTGACGAGGCGGGGACCGTCCTCGATGTACCCGAGGATCACGCTTCGCTCCTTGCCTGTCCGACGTCCGGTGGCGGTGAGTCGCAAGGTGCCCCACCGGTCGCCTCGCGGACGCCACAGACCGACGCGGCTGCCGGTGACGCGGTAGAGGCCACGGTGGACATACCAGGCCAGCCGGACGAACCAGCGAGGAGGAAGTCGCGGCCGGGTCTCGCGTCGGTTCGACATGGGCGCTCCTAGCCGCCGTCTTCAACGGGGGCGTCGACGGCGTCAGGGGCCGGCCGTTCGGACGGCCGGAGTTGCTCCGAGCTGACGCCCGTGGGCCGGCCCGGTGATCCCTTGACGAGGAGCCAGATCCCGACGGTGAGCTCGTAGGGCACGTAAGGGGCATAGAGCAGGATCGGCGGTTGCAGGTCGCTGTTGCTTACCGAGAGCAGGGTTGCGACGCAGACCAGTACGGCCGATGCGAGACCCCAGATGCCCAGCCACCGCGGGACGAACCGCGTGCGGACGAACAGGGAGTACCACAGCAGCGCACCCGCGCTGAAGAACAACAAGGCGATGTTCGCGGCGTGCTCGTGCAGTCCGAGGGCGAACATTCCGACCGCTGCGTCGGACGCCGACAGCGCAGATCCGGAACCGCTGCGGGCGCCACCGATGTCGAGCAGCGCGTAGAGGCCGAGCATGCTCGCCGCGAGAACCGTCGCCTCGGCGAGCCAGAGCGCGAAGGCGACGGTCGCGACCCACCGAACGCTGTCGCGCAGGGCGACGTAGAGCAGCGACGTCAGAGCGATGATCCCGACTCCGGTCAGCAACTCGAGCAGGACGACCGCCCGCAGCCGCGTCGGGTCCGCGCCCGCGTCGGCCAGCACGGTGCCCACGTCGCCCGACAGTGCCGAGGTCGAAAGGAGCCCAGCGGCAAGACTCGTGACGAACTGCGCGACGAAGGCCGCGCCGACGAACCGCGGGATCGAGGCCTCCGACGCTGTCGCCGTCACTTCCCCGGGCGGCGGCGGGTACCTCGTTGCTCCGGGCCGCAGGCCGATGCTGATGGGGATGTCATCCTTCACGGGACACTTCCTGCGGTACGGGAGGCCGGGCGCAAATCCCTACGATCGCTGCAGCGTCGCGGCTGAGCAGAACGGTCGGTAGGGCCGAAGGTCACCGATGGACCTCAACGACGGCACTCGCCGGTGATGAGCGGGAGCAGCGCGCCGAGTTCGTCGTCGGTGACGGCCCGGCCGAGGAACGCACCGTGGAACAGGATGTAGGCCGGGCCGAGGTCGGCGCGGAGGTCCAGGTCAGGATGGTCGCCGATGAGGCGGCGGAGCCTCTCGCGATGCTGCACGCGCAGGGCAGTGAGGATCGTCTCGCGGACGGCCGCCGCGGGCTCTCGCTCGCAGCGCTTCCGAGCCGGGCGGGTGATCCTCGCGGGCGACGCCGCCCACCTGAACAGTCCCGCCGGTGGCCAAGGACTCAACGCGGGCCTGCAGGACGCCCACGGCCTCGCGTGGCGGATCGCCCGCATCCTCGACGGACGCGGGGACGTCGACACGCTGCTGGACTCCTATGCCCAGGAGCGCATCCGGTCCTTCGGCGCCGACGTGCGCAGCCTGACCAACGGCATCGAACGCATGGAGACCGGCCCGGCGTGGCTGCGCAGGACGGCGTTCTCCGTGGTCGGCCTGCTCCGCGCGACCCCCCTGCCGAGAACCGTCGCCGCCCGGCTGTCGATGCTGAACCCGACCCCTCACCCCGTCAACCCTGCTGAGCGGCGACACGCCGGTCGGGCGCCGGATGCCGAACGTCGCTCTTCCCGACGGCTCCCGTCTCTACGACCACCTGCGACCCGGCGGCCTGCTGATCTCCGGTCGCGAGGTGGCGGAACGGGTCGCCGGGGCCCTGCCGGACGTCGGCCCGGCACCGCCGCCCGACAACGTCCCGGCCTTGGTCTCGCCGTTCGCAGCCCTCTTCGTCCGGCCGGACCACGTGGTCGCGCTGGCGGCGGCCGACGGCGCGGAGATCTCCGCCGGGTCCATCACCCGCGCCCTGGGTGACGCGGTCGGTGCGCGGGTGACCTGAGGACGTCCCATCAGGTTGCTGCGGGCCGGCAAGCGCGCGCCTTCGCGCGGTCGGCCGGCGCCAGGGGTGGGGCCGCGGCCGTGCGCCGGGGGTAGGTACTTGCGGGACGGCTCCGGTCGAGTCGAGCGGGTGTCGGCGGATTTCGGTGGGGCCGGCCCCTGCACTGTCCGGCTCAGCGGGCCGCGACGGTGACCAGGTCGAACACGCGCATCCAGCCGGGGGTCGCCGCGTCGCAGGTGAGCGTGCGGCCGGGGTCGAGGCGGCGCTCGGCCAGCTCCACGGTGACGTCGGGGTCGGCCAGCACGACGCACCAGCGGCCGGGAGACGGCGCCTCGACGGAGACGAGCCGGAGGGCGTCGACACCGTGCGCGCCGGTGGTCAGGCGGGCGTGGTGGTGCGCGGCCTGCACGGCGGGCGGGTACGAGGACCGGCCGCGCAGGTACGCGGGATCGACCGTGCCGCCCGCATAGGCGGCGGCCAGCGCGGCGGCCTCCGCGGGCGGCACCGCGCCGAACGTGAAGCCGTGGGGGAGCAGCACCAGCGCGGGCGCGAATCGGCAGCCCCCGATGTGCGAGCACTCCCAGGTGAGGTCGGGGTCGGCCGCGGCCAGCGCCGCAGCCAGTGGACGGCCGCGCACCGCGCAGCACGTGTCGTGCCGGCCGTGGACGCACACGAGGTGCAGCGGGTCGCCGGACGCCGTGCCGGTCTCGTGCAGCGCGGCCACCAACCCGGCGTCCGTGGTGACGGTGCCGGTGCGCACGGACTCGTGACCGGGACGGGAGTCGACACGGAACCACCGCCGCGCGCCGGTGGCCGCCTGCCGGCCGGGTCGCCGGATCAGCAGGACCCGCCCGCGCATCGCGCGGGCCCACCGGTCCAGCGCGTCGACGACGGGGCGTTCGAAGCCCGACTGGGCGAACGCGACCCGCCCCCACGGTCCCGGATGCTCGACGAGGAACCAGCGGTCGGCGGGAGGAGCTGTGCCCTCCGGCGGGTCGTCGACGGCGAGGTCGGCACAGCGAGGTCCGGCCCGGGCAGGTCCGGCCAGGCGGGGCGGGATGGTCATCCGCGGGCCGCGGGGACGAGCACGCCTTCCCGCAGCAGGCGGCGCACCAGCACGAGCTGGTCGGCCTCGTCCATGTCGGGCAGGCTACCCACGACCCACGCCGGCCCGCCGAGCAGCGCGCGCAGCGCAGGGGCGATGGCCGCCGGCAGGGCGATCTCGCGGTCGGCCAGCTCCAGCACCACGTGCTCGCCGCGCTCGACCACGTGGTGGCCCAGGCCGATCCGGGCGCGCACGGTGTCGCCGGGGGCGAGCCCGTCGGCGAACGCCGCCGCCGCCACCGGGCGCACGGGTTCGGGCCGCGTGCCGTTCCACACCCGCCCCCGGACCCGCCGGGCGACGGCCGCTGCCGACACCCGGCCCAGCGCGGCCACCAGCGCGTCGCGGACGGTGTCGAGGTGCGGGGCCAGCGCATCGGGATCGGCCACGTCGAGCCCCAGGGGCAGCGACGCGCGCAGCGCGGCGTCGTCGGCGACGAGCGCGGTGAGCGCCTCGACCAGCGCGTACCGGGTGACGACGTGGGCGCCGACGGTGAGGTGCGCCGACACCTCGCCCTGGGCCGTGGCGGCGTGCAGCCACCCGCGCGGCAGGTACATCGCGTCGCCGGGTTCGAGGACGGTGTCGATCACAGGCCGGTCGTCGCGGGCGCGCGCCGCGACGGCCGGCGCGTGGTCGTTCCACGGCTGGCCGCGCAGCGGGTCGGGGTGCACGGGGGCGTGCACGGTCCAGTGCTTGCGCCCGGCGAGCTGGAGCACGAAGACGTCGTGCACGTCGTAGTGCGCGGAGAACCCGCGTGAGGATGCCGGGGTGACGTAGGCGTTCACCTGGACGGGGTGGCCGAGCTCGGCGCCCAGCCGCGTCGCGAAGTCGATCAGCGGCGGCCAGAGGCGGTGCAACGCCTGGAGCACCACGGTCGTGCCGTCCGCGAACAGGGTGGCGACCCGGTCGTCGCGGACCTGGTCGCCGATCTCCGCGCCGACGCCGCCGGGGCCGGTGAACGAGCCCGAGTCCACGACCGACCCGTTGCGGGCCAGGCGCAGGAACGGCGTGCGCAGGCCGCGCCGGGAGAGCAGCTCGTCGACGCCGTCGAGGTCGAGGAGGTCACGGAAGTGCGCGGGGTCGGCACCCCTGGTCAGCAACGGCGAGCGGCCCCAGTGCCGCTGGGCGAACAGGTCCGGCGCCATGCCGGTGGCGCGGGTCAGCGGTGACACCGGGCGGTCCGCGACGGACCGCCCGGCGTCGGGCGTCTCACGCACCGCTGTCGGCGCCGCCGTCGGCTCCGCCGTCGCTCTGGCCGGGGGTTCCCTGGCCGGCGCCGGAGTCGGCCGGGCCTTCGGCGCCGGAGTCGGCGCCGCCGTC
>JBBQEF010000397.1:0-4538 GCA_038320445.1 Mycobacteriales bacterium | reverse complement strand
TCGGCGGGCCTGGTGTGGGTGCGCCGCCGGATCGGCCGCGCGCGGACCTGGGTGATCGGCGTGCCCGTGCTGCTGGTCATCGGCCTGTTCGTGCTCGACAACGCGGCGGCGCTGCTGCCCAACATCCTGTGAACCCGCGGGAGGAGCGACCATGACGGCGATCGCGTACCTGGTGCTGTCGTGGCTGGCGGCGGCCGTGGTCGTGCAGCGGCTGTTCCCGGCGCTGCCCGCGCCGGTCCGGCTCGCGGGCGCGTTCGGGGTCTCGATCGCCGGCACCGCGTGGGTGACGTTCGGCGCGGCGATGCTCGCGCACGTCCTCGGGACGCCCGACCCGACGTCGGACGGCCTGCTCGCGGCGGCCGCGGTGAACGCCGCCGTCCTCGTCACCGGCAGGCGGCTGCTGACCCCGGAGGTGTTCCGGATCCCCCTGCGCCCCCTTGCGGGGATGCTCGCGGCGCTCGCCGCGTCGGGCTGGGTCGTCCAGCAACGCCTCGGTGGCGACCCGTTGGAGGTCTCGACCAACGCCTGGGGCGACACGGCGCTGCACATCGGCATCGCCCGCTCGTTCTCCCAGGGCGACAACTACCCGCCGCAGCTGCCGATCTTCTCCGGCGACGGCATCCGCTACCACTTCGGGTTCGACTTCTACGCGGGGACGCTGGAGAAGCTCGGCCTGCCGATCGACTGGGCCTTCAACGTGCCCGCGACGCTGGGGTTCACCGCGATCGTGGTGCTCGTCGCGTCCCTGGCCTGGCACCTGTGGCGCAGCGCCTGGGTGGGGGTGGTCGCGGCCGTGTTGTTCCTGACCAACGGCTCGCTCGCCTTCCTCCGCTACGCCGCCCGCTACCCGACGCTCGGCGAGGCGCTGTCGCCGTCGAACTGGTGGCACCTCGACCGGTACCTGGCGATCGCCCCCTACCAGAACGACGAGGTCATCTCGATCTTCTGGACCCTCAACCCCTACCTGACGCAGACCCACCTGATCGTGGGCATGGCGATCGTCCTGTTCGTGATCCACGTGCTGGTGTGGCACCTGCGCCCGGGGGAGGAGGAGCGCGTCCCGATCGGCCGGGCGCAGGCGGTCGCGCTCGGGGTGCTCGCCGGGGCGTCCTTCTGGATCAACGGGATCCTGGTCGCGGCCGCCGCCGTCCTGTTCGGCGCGCTCCTCGTCGTGTACCGCGGCTCGGCGCGCGAGTGGTGGCCGTTCGTCGCGGCGCTCGGGGTGACCGCGTTGCCGCAGGCGGTCTGGCTCGGTGCGGGCGGCGCGTCCGAGACGAGCTCCGTGCGGATCCACTGGGGCTACCTGGTGCCCGACTTC
The DNA here is from genome assembly GCA_038320445.1 of Mycobacteriales bacterium. Lineage (GTDB taxonomy): Bacteria > Actinomycetota > Actinomycetes > Mycobacteriales > Pseudonocardiaceae > Pseudonocardia. The sequence goes on along the minus strand of JBBQEF010000397.1, from coordinate 3,220 downwards.
CGGCTCGACGACCCGCAGTCGTACCTCGACCTGGTCGTCTACTGGTGGCTCAACCTCGGGGTGATCGGGCCGCTTGTGGTGCTGGCGGCCGTGGTCGTCGGGTGGGCCGACCGCACGCTGCTGGCTGCGATCATGACCCTGTTCCTTGTCGGGAACGTCGTGGCATTCGGCGAGGACGTGGGGGGGCACGGGCACAAGGTCTTCAACCTGTGGGAGACGCTGGTCAACCTCTACGCCGCCTACGCGCTGGTCTGGCTGGCCCGCCGGCTGTGGAACGGGATCACCCTGCGCGGCCGGATCCTGCGGGTGCCGTCCAGGGTGGCCGCGGCCGTGGCGGTGCCGGTCCTGGCGGTGCTGATGGTGCTGTCGGGGCTGCTGGACGTCATGACGCTCAAGAACGACCCTCGCTACGAGGTGTTCGGCGACAACCGGTCCGCGATCGCGTGGATCGAGAAGTCCACGCGTTCCGACGCGGTGTTCCTCACCGCCTACGGCGATCCGTACACGGTGCCCACGCTCGCGGGCCGCCGCGTCTACCTCGGCGGCTTCACCGGCTGGGCGGCCGGGTTCGGCTACGACACCGCGCCGCGCGAGGCGACGATCCAGGCCGTCTACTCGGCGCCCGACCGCGCTGGTGCCTGCGCCGCGCTGGGCGGCACCGGCGTCGACTACGTCCAGGTCGGCTCGGGGGAAACCGAGGCAACCCGGTTCCCGCGCCGCAACCCGAGCCTGTTCCCGGGCGAGTTCGTGACGGCCTGGTCGGGATCCGGGGTCACCTACTACGACGTCGCGGCCTCCTGCGGGAGTGCCGGACAGCAGACCGGAGGTTCGTCATGACCGTCACCGACGACCCGCCCGCCGCGGCCCAAGGGGTTCGCACGCGCCTCCTGGGCGAACGCTGGATCCAGGGCGGGCTCGTCGCGCTCGCCGTGCTGGCCGTCTACCTGCTCACCTGCGCGCCGTCCAACCCCTTCGACCAGTTCGTGCGGTTGGCCGACGCCTTCCTCGACGGCCGCACGTACCTGACCTCGCCGCCCGACTACCTGGAGCTGGCCCGCTACGACGCCGACGGCGTGGTGTGCAGCGGCGGCCCGGGCTGTCGCGGCTACGTCGTCGAGCCGCCCGTCCCCGCCGTGCTGCTGGTGCCGTTCGTCGTGCTGTTCGGGACCGGGCTGAACCAGGTGTACGTCGCGGTGCTGGTCGGCGCCGTCGCGGTGGGGCTGTTCTGGGTGGCGACGCGGCAGCTGGGCTGGACCACCGCCCGCAGCGCCGCGATCACCGTGCTGGTCGCGTTCGGCACGAACCTGTGGTGGGCGGCGGGCGACGGGTCGGTGTGGACGTTCGCGCACGTGTGCGCGGTGGCGTTCCTGATGGGGGCGCTGGTGGAGGCCACCGGGCGGAAGCGGGCGTGGCTCGTCGGGCTGCTGGTGGGTCTCGCGGGCCTGTCGCGGCTGCCCGCGTTCCTCGCGTTCCCGTTCTTCCTGGTGGTGCTGCTCGAGGCCGACCTGCCCGGGTGGCGGCAGTGGCGCGCGGTGCTGCGGGACCGGTCCCTCGTCCGGCGGGTGGTGCAGTTCGGGGCGGGCCTGGGTGCCATGGCGGTCGTCGTGCCGCTCTACAACCTCGCGCGGTACGGCACCGTCGCCGACGCGGGCTACGACCACCCGCAGTACTCACAGTCGCCGTGGTTCGCCGACGGCCGCTTCTCGGTGGCGCACGTGCCGCGCCACGTCGAGGCGCTGTTCACCGTCGGACCACAGCTCACGGACCGGTTCCCGTTCTTCACGCCGACCGCGACCGGGATGGCGCTGTTCCTGGTCAGCCCGGCCCTGCTCTACGCGCTGGTGGCCAGGCGGGGGCGGGTGGAGGCGGCCGCGGCCTGCGCGGTCCTGCTGGTGATGGTGCCGCACGTGCTCTACGGCACCACCGGCTGGGCGCAGTTCGGCTACCGCTACAGCCTCGACTACCTGCCGATGCTCGCGGTGCTCGCGGCGTCGGGGATGGGAGAGCGCCCCGGCGTGCGGGCGTGGGCCGCGGTCGCCGTGAGCGTGTTCGTCGCGATGTGGGGCCCGCTGTTCTTCTTCGACACGGCGGTGGAGGGGGTGCTCGGTGTCGCGTGGAAGTTGCCCTGACCGATGCGGCCCTGACCGGTCAGGTCGTCGAGCAGCTCGGCACGCTCTTCGCGACGGTGTCGAAGGCCGGGTTACGGCGCAGGTCGCCGATCGGGTCGGCCGCCACCTTCAGGGACTGAATGGGTGTGAGCGCGGTGGAGAGCCCGGTGGCGAGCGCGTCCGGGCTGGCCGCGTCGATGCCGGCGATCTTGCTGCGCGCGGTCTCGAACGCGGTCTGGACCTGGCCGAGCTCGTCCTGGATGCGGGTCACGTCGGCGTCGGCGTTCGCCACCGGGGACGGGCCGGCCGCGTGCAGGGAGTCGCGCGCACCCTGCACGGCGGTGACCACACCGCCGAGGTAGGTGTCGAGACCGCGCACCGCGGCGGCCGGGTCGGCCGGGTCGGCGGGGTCGACGGCCGGCTGGGTGCCGCCGGCGTCCTGCACCGACCTCATGGCCCCGCAGACCTTGCCGACCCACGCGACGGCCTCCTGCGAGGTGCCGTCACCGGCTGCCGACCCGCTGCTGCACCCCCCGATCAGCAGCGCGACGGCCGCCCCCGACCCGATCGCGATCATGCGGGTCCGCATCACAACCACACCTCCGGAGAACGTCCGACGAACGCTGCCGACTCTGGCCGATTCGGGCTTGCCGGAACACGGGACCAACCGTGGACGGGGAATGAACTTCGCCTTCTCTGGGGACGACCGGCGCCGTCGAGGCTTGCCGGAGGCACCCCCGCGACGGATAGCGTGCGGCCGTGACCGACCCGCCGATGTCCTCGACCAGCTTGCTGCCGGGCGTCCCGCCGGAGCGGCCGGCGACCGCCGCCGCCGCGCTCGATGCCGGCGGGATCTCGGCGTGGTTCGGGGAGCGCAAGGTCCTCGACCGCGTCTCCCTGCACATGCCAGGTGGCTCCGTGACCGCGCTCATCGGCCCGTCCGGGTGCGGCAAGTCGACGTTCCTGCGGATCCTCAACCGGATGCACGAGTCGGTGGCCGCCGCGCAGTTAGCCGGGGAGGTGCTGCTGAACGGCGAGGACATCTACGCTCCCGGGGAGCGGATCACACAGACGCGCAAGCGGATCGGCATGGTCTTCCAGAAGCCCAACCC
>JBBQEF010000396.1:0-4561 GCA_038320445.1 Mycobacteriales bacterium | reverse complement strand
CAGAGGATGCCGCTGGTCGGCACCACACCGTCCACCAGCATCGCGTCGACCACCCCGGTGACGCAGGGGGTCCGCGGGTAGGCGCCCGTCCCGGCGCCCTGCCAGCTCAGGAACCGGGCCGTGGGCAGGGCCTCGGCGGCGCGCCGGGCGCCGTCCTCGGGGCTGCGGGGATCGGCCCGGGTGCCGAGCACCAGCAGCGGCGGCAGGCCGCGCGTGGTACCCGCGGGCCGGGCCGCCCGTCCCGTCGGCCATGGCGCGCAGTCGAGCAGGCCGAGCGCGAACGAGCCGCCGAACAGCGGGTACGCCCCGCGCCAGCGGGCGGCCAGTGCCGAGATCTCGCCGGGGGCCAGCCGGCGCTGCGTGTCGTTGCAGGCGGTGGCGAGGGTCCCGTCGAAGCGGCCCCGCGGGCCGGTGAGCGGATCGAGGAAGGCGAGCAGGGGGGCTGCGTCGCCGGTGTCGGCGGCCGCGATCGCCGTGGCGAGCGCCGGCCAGTTGCGGGGTTCGCCCAGCGCGGCGCGGATCGCGAGGAGCACCGAGCCGGTGGTGAGCCGCCTGCCGTCCGCCGACGCCAGCGGCCGGCTGCGCAGGGCCTGGAGCAGCGCGGCGGTGGTGGTGCGGGGGGCGGCGCCCAGCGGGCAGCCGGGCTGCGCGGTGCACGAGACGGCGAACGCGTCGAACGCGCTCTCCGCCGCCGCCGCCCGGGCCGCACTGCGAGCGGGCTCGTCGAGCCCGGGCTGCGGTGGGCCGTCCAGCACCACCCGGCCGACGTTGCCGGGCTCGGACTGCGCCCAGCCGGCCAGCGCGCCTGCGCCGTCCCCGACGCCGATCGCGGTGAGCCGGGTGAGCCCGAGCACGACCCGCAGCCGGTCGATGTCGGCGCCCGTGCCGGCACTGCTGAAGGTCCCCAGGGTGTTCTCGAGGGTGAGGTTGCACTCCTGCACCACGGCGCGGGCCTGCTCCAGGAGGTCGGCCAGCGCGGCGTCGGAGGTGGCGTCCGGGTCGGCGTCGGCGAGCGCGGCCACGGCGTTCGCGGGCGCGCAGTCCAGCCGGTCCGACCCGGCGCCGCGGCGGTCGATGCCCACGAGCGTGTAGGACGCGAGCAGCTCGGGGGAGACCTGCCCGGCGAGCGCCGCCGCGGCCAGCGCCGAGCCGTCCCCGGCGCTGTCGCCCACCACGATCAGCGGCGGTCGGTCGGGCGGTGCGTCGGCGAGCCCGGCCCGCAGCACGCCCAGAGACACCGTGCCGAGCGCAGGATCCGCCGGATCGGCCGGCACGGTCAGCTCACCGCACTCGAACTTCACGGCCCGACCGGCGGGCACGGGGACGGCGGCGGCCGTCTCGGCGGTGCAGTCGTAGAAGGGGATCCTCGGGTTCTGCGGTTCGGCGGGCGGCAGCGTCTCTGGCACGGCCGGGGTGGCCCGGGGTGCGGCAGTCGCCGGCATCGCGTCGCCGCGCACGGCCACGGGCGGCCGCACCGACGGCCCCACCGAGCACCCGGCCGCCGCGATCGCGAGGCAGAGCGCTGCCGCCGTCACCGCGCGAGCCCGTGTCACCCGCACACGGTGCCGCACCGGTGGTGAGGAACCCGTGAGCCGGCTCCTCACGCCACCCGTGGATGCGGATGGGTGCGCTCGAGCTCCAGCCGGACGGCCACCGGGAGGGCCGCGAGGCCGAGCGAGGACCTCGCGGTGGCCAGCACCTGGTCGTCGAGACGGCGCAGGACCTCGCGGACGTCGGCGTCGTCGGCCAGCCACAGCGTGATCCGCAACGCGGGCGCGGTGTCGGGTCCGACCAGGCGGGCGCGGGCGCGCCCGACCCCGGGCAGCTCGCCCGCCTGGCCGGCCACCGCGTCGGCGACCGCGGCGGAGCTGATCACGATCATGGTGTCGGGGCCGCCGTCGAGCGCCAGGTCGGGCCGCCGTTCGGGGCGGACGGACCGCGCGGCCCAGGTCAGGCCGAGCAGCACGAGCACGACCCCGGCCGCGATCGCGATCACCCGCGCGAGCAGCGGCTGGGCCCGCACGGCGTCGACGATCATCGGGTCGAGCAACGGGCGGCCGGCTCTGGCCGTGCCGAACACGCCGTAGGACAGCAGCGCGACCAGGACGCCGGCCGCGAGCAGCACGAGCCCCAGCACGACGGTGGTCGAGCGGTCGCCGCCCGCCGAGCGGGCGACGGCGGACCGGGAACGGCGGCGCAGGGCGGTGGGTTCCACACCGGGCTTCGACAGATCCGCGGCGGTCATCGGGGTCCCTCCCGTTCCTGCAGCGACACGCCCACGCGGGGCCTGCGGCGCAGCGGCAGCTCGTCGAGCAGCTCGTCGACGCGAGACCGGACGGTGCCGCGCAGTTCCGGCGTGGCGTCCCCCCAGGCCTGCGCGGTCACGGAGACCTTGCGGGCCGAGGCGGTCACCGCGGCGCCCGCGACGTCGTCGGTGGCGCGGATGCGCGTGCCGACCAGCCGCGCGAGCACCCGCGGCGCCGTGGTGACGGCGATCCCGCCGGGGGCGTCGAGGTGGATGTCGGAGCGGCGGGCTGCGAGGCCGAGCAGCACCAGCGCCACGCCGACCGCGGCCACGCCGATCGCGATGCCGGGGACGGGGGCGTCGGCCCAGGTCAGGTTCTCGAGCGTGGCACGCCAGTCGGGCCAGGGCACGAGCAGCCCGGCGGTGGCGTCGGGGCGGACCCACGCCGCGACGACCTCGATGACGAACAGCACGCCGGCCGCGGCCAGCGCGAGGCCGAGCAGCGGGGCGAGGATGCGGAGCAGTACGCGCACGACGGCACTCCTTACTGGGCTGGTTGCTACTGCAGGCGGGGGGAGACGGTGGTGGGGGCGCCGCGCAGCCCGGACACCGTGACGGTCAGTGCACGCACGCGCCTGCCCGCGAGCCGGGTGAGCTCGTCGCCCACCCGGGCGCGTACGGCCTCGACGACGTCGCGGACCGCAGCCGGGTACTGCAGCGTGAGCTCGAGCCGGATGTCCACGGCGTCCGGGTCGCCGGAGCCGACGGTGACCTTCGCGCTGGCGCCGGACTCACCGACGTCGATGCCGGCCAGGCGACGGCCCAGGCGCAGCGTGCCGGGAACCTGGTCGGCGGCGTGCTCGACGATCTTGCGCAGGACGACCGGCGCGATCTCGAGCGTGCCGCGCAGCTCGATCTCCGACGGTGCCTCGAGGGAGGAGGTCACCGGTCCTTGCCCCGGCCGAGGACACCGCTCACGTCCAGGCTGCCGTCGAGTACGAGGCCGATCACGAAACCGAGGAGACCGACGACGAGGGTGATGAGGAAGGAACCGAAGCCGCCGATCGATCCGGCCGCGCCGAGGATGAGACCTGCCAGCAGGCCGGTCCGGGTGGCGTTCATGGGTGCTCCTGGAGTGGATGGTGCGTTCAGAGGACGCGGCGCCTGCGGTGCCACCGCAGCGTGCGGATGAGGGCGACCGCGAGCCGCACGGGAGCGGGCAGCGGGGTGACGATCTCGACCGGGCCGTCCCACCGGGGGTCGTCGAGCGGGGCGGCAGCGGGCGGCCCGCCCTCGCGGAACCGGGCGAGCCCGGCGACGAAGACATCCGGGTCACCGCCGCGGTCCGGGTGGTTGTCGCGGACGAACGCCCGGTACGCGGCCCGCTCGTCGCTGTTCACCAGCGGTCGTCGATCGGCCCGCCCGCCGCGAGCTCGGCGGCGAGGGCGGCCGGGACGGTGACGTCGGCCACGGTGATGTCCACCGGCGCGCCGCCGCAGAGGCCGGAGACCTCCCGGCGCAGCGCGCGGACGACACCGGGGATCGGCTCGTCGAGATGCAGCACGACGGCCAGCTCGACGGGCTCGTCGCCCTCGCCGATGCGCACACCGGTGAGCCGGCGGCCCGGCAGGTAGGTCGCCACCACCCCGAAGATCCCGCCGTGCAGCGCGGCGACGGCCGGGTGCGCGGTGACGGCGGCGGCGACCCGCTCGGCGAGCGGGATCGGCGTGGCCGGATCGGGGACGACGGTGATGGTCACGGAGTGCTCCCTGGGCTCGGCTGGTCCGATGGTTCCTACTCGACGCGCGCGGGCGCCGGGGCGACCGGGAGCTCGGTGTCGTCGACCTCGGGGAGGTGGATGTCGTTGACTGCGATGTTGACCTCGATGACCTCGAGGCCGGTCATGCGCTCCACGGCGGTGATCACGTTGCGCCGCACGGCGCGGGCCAGCTCGACGATCGACGCGCCGTACTCGACGACGATGTCCAGGTCCACGGCGGCCTGCTTCTCGCCGACCTCCACCTGGACGCCGGCGATGTTGGCCGCGCCGGTGCCGCCACCGGGGATGCGCTCACGGATGGCGCCGAACGCACGGGACACGCCGCCGCCCATCGAGTGCACGCCCGAGATCTCCCGCGCGGCGATGCCGGCGATCTTCTGGACGACGGAGGCGGCGATCGTGGTCCGGCCCTGCGTGGTGTCGTCGGCGAGCCGGGCGGGGGAGCCCGCGAGACCGGTGGGGGTCTTGATCGTGGAGGTGGGGCTGGGGATCGGGGTGGCGGTGGGGGTGGGGGTGGTCCTGGGTGCTCCTTCGTC
>JBBQEF010000395.1:0-4616 GCA_038320445.1 Mycobacteriales bacterium | reverse complement strand
CGCTCGAACCAGCCCGCGCCGATGCCCAGGATCAGCCGGCCGCCGGAGAGGTGGTCGACGGTGCGGGCCATGTCGGCCAGCAGCTCCGGGTTGCGGTAGCTGTTGCAGGTGACCAGCGCGCCGATCTCGACGCGGCTGGTGGCCTCGGCCCAGGCGCCGAGCATCGTCCAGCACTCGAAGTGCTTGCCGTCGGGTTCACCGTAGAGCGGGAAGAAGTGGTCCCAGTTGAACACGATGTCGACGCCGGCCTCCTCGGCGGCGGCGACGGTGCTGCGGAGCTGGGCGTAGTCGGCGTGCTGCGGTTGCAACTGGAGGCCGATCCGGATGGGGTGCGTCATGGGTCGATCTTGTCACCGAGGCGTGCGAACCCGCTTCCCGAGGAGGCGGTCGATCCCGGCCACCGCCGCCGCGAGCGCCACGAACAGCGCGGTGATCCCCAGGCTGTTCAGCGCGACCTGGCCGTAGCCGTACTTCGGCACGTCCAGGAACGGGTACGGGTACCAGGTGATGATCGCGCCCCGCACCAGCGTGAACGCGAGCCACGCCAGCGGATAGATCAGGGCCGGCACCACGGTGCGTGCGCTCACCAGCCCACGAGGCCCGAACAGGAGCCAGCCGAGCACGAACAGCGCGGGGGACACCATGTGGAACAGCCGGTCGGCGAACAGCTCCGCGCCGTGCAGCTCGTAGAGGCCGATGAGCACCGTGTTGTAGACGATCCCGGTGACGGTGATCGAGAGCAGGGCGTCGAGCCACGCCACCGCGAACAGCGGCGACCGGTGGCCGGGCCGCACGGCGAGCACCAGGCACACGGCCGCGACGACGATGTTGGACAGGATCGTGAAGAACGTGAACAGGTTGGCCACCCGTGCGGCGGGGGTGTCGAACGCCCCGCCGGTGCTCGCCGCCGTGATCGGGATCTGGATCACGAGCGCCACCACGACCACGGCGGCGTTGACGGCGAACCAGGCGCGGGCCGTACGGGTCACAGGCCTACCGTAGCGGCGGCCGGACGGCGGCGCGCGCGATCGGGAGCCGGGCTCTCACCCGGTCGGGGGCTCCTGCTTGGGCCGTCCGCCGCGCCGCATGTCGCCGGTGGTCGTGCGCCGCCCGGGATCGACCAGCCGCTTCCACTTCGCCTGCGCCGCCTGCCGGCTCGACAGCTGGGCCTGCACGGCGTCGGCGACCTTGGCCCACGTCATGCCGTCGGAGCGGAGCTTGCGGATGAGATCGCGCTCGTAGTAGTCGGCGAGCCTGCGCATCTCCTGGACCACGGCGTACCAGGCGGCCGCGGCGTCGTCGGTGAGCGGGCCCTCGCTGCTGCGGCCCTTGAGGAACTCCAGATGGGCCGTGACCGACCGGTCGCGGGTGACGGCGGGATCCACCCGCTCGATCCACCGCTCCGCCTCCGCGTACTTCACGGCGCCAACGATACATTGACGCACGCCGTCGATGTTTCGCAACGCGCCCGAGGGCTCTGCCCGGGCGCACGGAACGGCGCACGGGTCCGGGGCTACGGTCCGCCGAGCGGCTCCACGCCGGTGATCCAGACGGCCGCCGTGCCGTCCTCGTCCGACGCCGCCAGGTCGATCTCCGCGGTGATCGCCCAGTCGCGGTCGCCCGCCGGGTCGTCCAGGACCTGGCGGACGAGCCAGCGTTCGGGCTCCTCCGTGATCGTGATCATCGACGGCCCGCGGGCGTCGGGACCGGTGCCGATGGCCACCATGGTGTCGCCGTGCTCCTCCCAGTAGGGCAGCAGCGCCTCGCGCCAGGCCTCGGCGGTCCAGCCGGACGCGCCGTCCAGCTCGCCGAGCAGATCCCAGCGGCGCAGCGCAGCCAGCTCGACGCGGCGGAACATCGCGGTGCGCACCAGCACCCGGAACGCGCGGACGTTGCGGGTGACCCCGGCGGGGCCCTGGTCCAGCGACGGCGGGGCGACGTCGTCGCCGGTCCCGGCGCCCGCCGCGAGGGCCTCCCACTCGTCGAGCAGCGACGAGTCGACCTGCCGCACCAGCTCCCCCAGCCACTCCTCCACGTCGGTGAGCTCTTCGGTCTTGGCGTCGTCGGGAACGGTCTGGCGCAGCGCGCGGTAGGTGTCGGCGAGGTACCGCAGGACCAGTCCCTCCGACCGCGCGAGCTGGTAGTGCGACACGTACTCGACGAACGTCATGGAGCGCTCGAACATGTCGCGGGCCACCGACTTCGGCGACAGCCGTGCGTCCTCCACCCACGGTGCGCCGCGGCGGTAGGTCTCCAGCGCGCCGGTCAGCAGCTCGTCGAGCGGCTTGGGCCAGGTGACGTCCTCCAGGAGTGTCATGCGCTCCTCGTACTCGATGCCCTCGGCCTTCATCACGGCGACGGCCTCGCCCTTCGCCTTGTTCTGCTGGGCGTAGAGCACCTGGCGGGGGTCGTCGAGGGTGGCCTCGATGATCGACAGCACGTCCATCGGGTAGCTGGGCGACGCCTTGTCGAGCAGGTCGATCGCGGCCAGGGCGAACGGCGAGAGCGGCTGGTTGAGGGCGAAGTCGAGCTGGAGGTCGCCCACCAGCCGGACGCGCCTGCCCTCCGCGTCGGGCTCGGGCAGCTGCTCCACCACGCCGGACGCCAGCAGCGCCCGGTAGATCGCGATCGCACGCAGGATGTGGCGGCGCTGGCGGGGCCGTGGCTCGTGGTTGTCCTCGAGGAGGTGCCGCATCGCGGTGAAGGCGTCCCCCGGGCGGGAGACGACGTTGAGCAGCATCGCGTGCGAGACGACGAAATGGCTGGTCAACTGCTCCGGCTCGGCCACCTGCAGCTTGCCGAAGCCGACCTCCGACCAGCCGACGAACCCCTCCGGCGCCTTCTTGCGCACGATGCGCTTCTTCTTCTTCTCGTCGTCGCCGGCACGGGCGATCAGGCGGGCGTTCTCCACCTCGTGGTCGGGCGCCTCCGCGACCACGGTGCCGACCGTGTCGTAGCCCGCCCGCCCGGCCCGGCCCGCGATCTGGTGGAACTCCCGCGCCTTGAGCGGGCGGGTGCGCTGCCCGTCGTACTTGGTCAGCGCGGTGAACAGCACCGTGCGGATCGGCACGTTGATCCCGACGCCCAGGGTGTCGGTGCCGCAGATGACGCGCAGCAACCCGGCCTGCGCGAGGGTCTCCACGAGCCGCCGGTAGCGGGGGAGCATGCCGGCGTGGTGCACGCCGATGCCGTGGCGCACCAGGCGGCTCAGGGTCCTGCCGAAGCCCGAGGTGAAGCGGAACCGGCCGATCAGCTCGGCGATCGCCGCCTTGTCCTCCTTCGACGTGATGTTGACGCTCATCAGCGACTGGGCCCGGTCGACCGCCGACTGCTGCGTGAAGTGCACGACGTAGACGGGAGCCTGGTTGGTGCCGATCAGCTCGGCGATCGTGTCGTGGATGGGGGTGTGCACGTATTCGTAGAGCAGCGGCACCGGCCGCTCCACCGACGTGATCACCGCGGTCTCCCGGCCCGTCCGTCGGGTCAGGTCCTCCTGGAAGAACGTGACGTCGCCCAGGGTCGCGCTCATCAGCAGGAACTGCGCCTGCGGCAGCTCGACGATCGGCACCTGCCAGGCCCAGCCGCGATCGGGGTCGGCGTAGAAGTGGAACTCGTCCATCACCACCGAGCCGACGTCGGCGCCCGACCCGGAGCGCAGCGCGATGTTGGCCAGGATCTCCGCGGTGCAGCAGATGATCGGCGCCTGCTCGTTCACCGCGGCGTCGCCGGTGAGCATGCCGACCTTCTCGGCACCGAACACGTCGATCAGCGCGAAGAACTTCTCGCTGACCAGCGCCTTGATCGGCGCGGTGTAGAACGTGCGCTGCCCGCGCTGCAGCGCCGCCGCGTGCGCGCCGACGGCCACCAGCGACTTCCCGGAGCCCGTGGGCGTCGAGAGGATCACGTTGGCGCCGGTGACGAGCTCGATCAGCGCCTCCTCCTGCGCCGGGTACAGCGACAGGCCCTGCTCCTCGAACGCCCAGTCGGTGAACGCCTCCACCAGGAGGTCCGGGTCGAGGACGGGAGGCAGGCGCTCGGTGAGGGTCATGATGCGTCGATCGTCCCCCGCGCACCGGCTCCCGTCCGCAGCAGGGTGACACTGCTCCGGGCCGGTCGCAGCCGTGTCACCTTGCTGGGGTCCGGCAGCCACGGCTGCCCGCCGGGTCGCAATGGCGCTAGCCTGGCCGCGTGGCACAGGTCAGGGGCGGAATGCCCGATCTCCTGTCGCCCATGCAGCCCTCGGCCGGCTCCGGGCAGCCACCCGTCGGCCCCGACTGGGTCGTCGAGCTCGCCTGGACGGGCCACCGGTGCGTCGCCTACGTCGAGCCCGGACGCCGCACGCGGCTGCTGAGCTCGGGCGACGTCTCGATGACGGCCGCCTACCCGGAGCTCGGCCCGGCGCTGGAAGGCCGGGCCCCGCCCCGCGGCATGATCCTCGACGGCACGATCGTCGCGCGCGGCGAGGAGCACGCCCCCCGGGCCCGGCTGCTCCAGAAGCGCAGCGCCCGGTTCCACCCGTCCGAGGACCACATCCGTGCCGTCCCCGTCGACTTCCAGGTGGCCGACCTCCTCTGGCTCGACGGGCACAGCACCGTCGAGCTGCCCTATCGCGAACG
>JBBQEF010000394.1:0-4651 GCA_038320445.1 Mycobacteriales bacterium | reverse complement strand
CACTGGGCCGACCCGGCGGGCGGCCTGCGCTACATCCGCGTCTCGCTGGCCAGGCCGTCCGACACCGTCGAGGCGGCCGCGGGCACGCTCGCGCGCTCCTACCGGGAACTGGCCGCGGCGGGGGCCTGAGTCGCGTGGCCGCGCCCTGCTACGACCCGTTCGACTTCCGCCTCCACGACGACCCCTACCCGGTCTACGCGTGGATGCGCGAGCACGCGCCGGTGTACCGCAACGACGAGCGCGGCTTCTGGGCACTGTCCCGGTACGCCGACGTGTCGGCCGCGCTGCGCGACCCGCGCCTGTTCTCCAGCCGCAACGGCATCTCGATCGAGCCGGAGATGTGGGGGCCGGGCGCGGTCCGGACCAGCTTCTTCCTCGCGATGGACCCGCCCCTGCACGGCGCCCACCGCAGCCCGGTGTCGGGCGCGTTCACCCCGCGCCGGGTCGCCGGGCTGGAGCGGCGGGTGCGCGAGCTGGCCCGCGCACGCCTGGAGCCGCTGCGCGACCTGCGCCGCTTCGACTTCGCCGCGGAGTACGCCTCGGCCCTGCCCAACGACATCGTGTGCGAGCTGCTGGGTGTGCCCCCCGAGGACTGGGACCAGCTGCGCGCCGACGCCGACCTGCTCAACCAGCGCGAGGACGGGTCCGACGAGCGCGGGCCGAGCTCGACGGCCGCGGCCCTGCGGCTGGCCGGCTACTTCACCGACCTCGTCCGCGACCTGCGCAGGCACCCCGGCGACGACCTGACCTCGACGATGATCGAGGCCGAGGTGGACGGGACGAAGCACACCGAGATGGAGCTGGTGGCGTTCCTGTTCCTGGTGGTCACGGCGGGGAACGAGTCGACGGGCAAGACGATCGGCAACGCGTGGTGGCACGGCTGGCGCCAACCCGGCGTCCGGCGGGCCGGGCTGCACGGGCGCGCCGACGCCTGGGCCACCGAGACGCTGCGCTACGACTCGGCCAGCCAGATGACCTCCCGCACGCTCACCCGGGACACCGTCCTGCACGGCACCGCGCTGCCCGAGGGCGCGCAGGTGCTGGTGCTGCCCGCCTCGGCCAACCGCGACGACCGGGTCTTCCCCGACCCGGACCACTTCGACCTGGACCGCGATGCCGGACCGCTGATCAGCTTCGGCGCGGGGCCGCACCACTGCCTGGGCGCCGCGCTCGCCCGGCTCGGCATGCGCGTCGCGCTGGAGGAGATCGCCGCCCTGGTCTCGGACTACGAGATCGACCCGGCGCGGGTCCGCCGCGTGCACTCCCCCCACCAGCGCGGCTTCGCGTCCCTGCCCTGCGAGGTCGTGCACCGGCCCCGACCGCTCGACCCGGTGGTCCCACGGTGACCACGACCAGCCCGCCGTCTCCGCACCCGCCGGCGCCGGGGTACGACCCGTTCGACTACCGGATGCACGAGGACCCCTACCCGACCTACGCGTGGATGCGGGAGCACGCGCCGCTGTACCGCAGCGAGCACCGCGACTTCTGGGCGCTGTCGCGCTACGCCGACGTGGAGCAGGCGCTGGGCCGGTCGGCCCTGTTCTCCATCCGCAACGGCATCTCCCTGGAACCGGAGCTGTGGGGGCCGGAGGCGGCGCAGCGGATCCTGTTCCACGCGATGGACCCGCCCGAGCACGACACCTACCGTCGGCTGGCGTCGAGCGCGTTCACCCCGCGGCACGTGGCGGCCGCGGAGCCGCGGGTCCGCGAGCTGGCACGCGCCCGGCTGGCGCCGCTGCGCGACCAGCGCCACTTCGACTTCGCCGCCGACTACGCCGCCGCGCTGCCCAACGACGTCGTGTGCGAGATGGTCGGCATCCCGTTCGACGACTGGGACCAGATCCGCGCCGACACCGACCGGCTCAACGAGCGGGCCGACGGGTCCGACGAGCGCGGGAAGGGCTCGGTGGTGGCCGCCGTCCGGCTCGCCGACTACTTCGTCGGGCTGATCACCGACCTGCGCCGGCGCCCGGGTGGGGACGACCTGACCTCGCGGATGATCCGGGCGGAGGTCGACGGCGAGCGGCTCTCCGACGCGGAGATCGTCGCCTTCCTGTTCCTGGTCATCAGCGCCGGCAACGAGTCGACCGGCAAGACCCTCGGTAACGCCTGGTACCACGGCTGGCTCCACCCGGAGGTACAGCGGGCCGGCCTCGACGGCCGCGCCGACGACTGGTCCATGGAGACCCTGCGGTACGACTCGGGGAACCAGCTGACCGTCCGGGCGCTGACCGAGGACCGCGTGATCCACGGGACGCGGCTGGAGGCGGGGGCCCGGATCGCGCTCCTGCCCGCGTCGGCCAACCGGGACGGCACGGTGTTCCCCGACCCCGACCGGTACGACCTGGACCGCGACACGACCAGAATGATCAGCTTCGGGCGCGGGCCGCACCACTGCCTGGGCGCCGCGCTCGCGCGGATGGAGATGCGGGTCGCCCTCGAGGAGGCCGGAGCGGTGTTCTCGGGGTACGAGATCGACATGGCGAAGGCGCGGCGGGTGCACTCGCCCAACCAGCGCGGTTTCGCGTCCCTGCCCTGCGCCGTCACCCACCGTCCGCGGCGGACGGACACCTGACCGGCCACCCCGGCCGGGCGGGTCACCGCCCGGCCGGCACGCGCCCGGTCAGCTCGGCCAGCTCGGCCAGGTGGACCAGGGAGTCCAGGACCGCGTCGTGCGGGACCCCGTAGTCGACGAGGCAGGCCACCTCGTCGACGCCCATCGCCTCCAGCCGCCCGACGAACCGCGCGGCGTCCGGGACGGTGCCGAAGAGCCCGCTCGTGGTGAAGTAGCGGTCGAATGCCGCACGGACGAGGAACTCCCGGTCGCGCTCGGGCAGCCGGCTCGGGTCGAACCCGGCCGGCAGCAGCCCGGACGCCGCCACCACCAGGTCCAGCGAGCTGCGCAGGTAGTCGCTGAACGGCTCGCGGACCAGCTCGCGCACCACGTCGGTGTCCGGCCCGAGCAGCGTGTGCAGCATCAGCGCGACGTGCCCGCGCGCGCCGGGGCCGTGTGCCTGCGCCAGCGCCTCCCGGTACAGCGCGATGTTGGCGGCCAGCGTGTCGGGGGCCTGGCCGAGCAGGTGCGTCAGCACGCCCGCGCCGAGGCGGCCCGCCGTGCGGAAGGTCCCGGGCGACCCCGCGCTGGTGATCCACACCGGTAGCTCGGGCTGCACCGGGGCGGGGAAGATCCGCACCTCCCGGGACTCGCCCGCGCCGTCGGGGAAGGCGACGCCCTCCCCCCGCCACAGCCGCCGCACCGTCTCGACGGTCTCCACCAGCACGGTCCGCCGGTCGGCGTGGTTCCCCGGCGCGAGCACGAAGTCCGCGGCGTGCCAGCCCGAGGCGAACGACACGCCGACCCGGCCGTGCGAGAGGTTGTCGACGACCGCCCACTCCTCGGCGATGCGCACGGGATGGTGCAGGGGTGCGACGACGCTGCCCGCCCGGATGCCGATGCGCTGGGTCACCGCGGCGACGGCGGCCCCGGTGACGGCCGGGTTCGGATACACCCCGCCGAAGGGGTGAAAGTGCCGTTCCGGCGTCCAGACGGCGGTGAAGCCGTGGGTGTCCGCGAACCGGGCGCTGTCGAGGAGCAACCGGTAGCCGTCCCGGCCCGCCCCCCGGCTGTCGGCGAAGAAGAAGAGGCTGACGTCCATGCTGGGTCCTCGTGTCTAGAGCCGGCTGAGCAGCTCGTCGAGCTGCGCCTGGTCGACGTGCGCGAGCGGGTAGTCCGAGGGCGCCTGCGTCGCCCGACCGGCCGCGGTCAGGGCCCGCAGCTCGTCGAGGCAGTGCTCGGCGACCCGGGCCACGGTCGCGGGCCGGTGCCGGGCCTCGCTGCAGGACCACTCGACCGTCAGCTCCCCGTCCACCACTGACGCGAGCACCTCCAGCGGGTAGCGGCGCGGGTTGCGCGGGCCGTCGTCGCCGCAGGGGCGGTCGGCGACGGCGGAGCAGCCCGCCGGCGGGCCGGGCTCCGCGGCGAGGTGGCGGAACACGAGGTCCATTGGCGCATCCGGCACGGGGTCCGGGTCCTGGCGCAGCAGCGACCAGCCTGCGCCGCCCCCCGGGACGGACCGCAGGTGCTCCGCGACCGCCCGGACCGCGGCCTCGGGCGGCGTGTCCGGGGCGCCGTCCAGAGCGACCGGGTGGACGAGGCCGAACGGCCCGATGGTGCGGGCGGTGTCGACCTCCTCGTCGAACCGCTCGCGCCCGGTCCGCTCGTAGGCGACCAGGTGCCGGTCGTGCCCCGACCAGGTGCGCAGGGCGCGGCCGAGCGCGGCGAGCAGCACGTCGGGCAGCCCGACGCCGAGCGCGTCCGTCCGGCGCAGCAGCTCCGCGGTCGCGGCGGCGTCCAGCGTCGCGGTGACCGTCCGGGCGGTGGCGACGGTGTCGGCGCCGGTCGACGCGGGGTGGTCGGCGGGCAGCCGACCGGCCGGGGCCGTCACGAGGTCGGTCCAGAACGCCCGCTCCGCCTGCACCGCCTCGCCGCGGCCGTGGCGCACGAGGCGGCGCACCCACGACTGCCACGACGTCGTCTTGGCCGGCAGCCGCACCGGCTCCTCGCCGCGCAGCTGCCCGAGGGCCCTCAACAGGTCCTCCAGCAGCAGGATGCGCAGCGACTCCGCGTCCGCGACCAGCCGGTGCGCGACCA
>JBBQEF010000393.1:0-4668 GCA_038320445.1 Mycobacteriales bacterium | reverse complement strand
TCCAGGCGGGGGTGTCCGTCCCGGTCACCGTGGACGGGGTGCTCTGGGGCGCGCTGGGTGTCAGCTCTCGCGCGGGCGCGTTGCCCCCGGGAATCGAGGACCGGCTGGGCGTGTTCGTGGAGATCGTCGCCGCGGCCGCGGTGAGCGCGGAGGCGCGGGAGAGCGCTCGCGTCCTCGCCACCGAGCAGGCCGCGCTGCTGCGGGTCGCGGCACTGGTGGCGGAGGGGGCAGGCGAAGCCGAGATCTTCGACACCGTCGCGGAGGAGGCGGCCGGACTGATCGACGACGAGGCGACCACCCTCGTCCGGTACGAGGGCGACCGCACGTTCCTCGTGCTCGCCCACCGCAACGGTCCGGCGCCGGTCGGCACGCGATACAGGGTCCCGGAGGGCGACGGGGGCACGTCCGCCACGATGCTGCGCACGCTCAAGCCGGCGCGGCTGGACTGCTACGACCAGATCGTCGACCGGTCCTACGCCAACCGGGATTTCGGATGCGGGTCGAGCGTGTCGGTCCCGATCATCGTCGACGGCCGGCTCTGGGGTGCACTGGGAACGCTGAACGAGGGACGACGGCTGCCGGCGATGACCGAGGGACGCCTGGCCAAGTTCGCTGAGCTGGTCGCCTCGGCCCTGGCCAACGTCGCGGCCCGTGCCGAGCTCGAGCGCTTCGGCGCCCGGCAGGCCGCCCTGCGCCGGGTCGCCGAGCTGGTCGCCCGCGGAGCGACCCTCGACGAGGTGTTCTCCTCCGTCACCACCGAGGCCTCGAACATCCTCGGCGAGGCCGCCGCGAACCTCTTCCACTACGACGGCTCCTCCTTCGAGGTCGTCGCCACGTGCCGCAGCACCCTGCCCGTCGGGCTGAGGGCCCCGGCCGAGGGGAGTCCGATGGCCGGCCTGGCGCGTGACCGGCTGCCGCTGCGGCTCTCCACCCTGGCCGCAAGCCGGTCGGCCGACCGCTCCAGGGACCTCGGCATCGGGGCGATGGTGGCCGTGCCCGTCGTCGCGGAGGGGCGGGTGTGGGGCGGGTTGTCGACCACCACGCCCGGCGATCCGCCGGCGCCCGACGCCGAGGAGCGGCTCGCCGAGCTGGCGGAGCTTGCGGCGGCCGCCATCGTGAGTGCCGAGAACCGGGCCGAGCTGCGGGCCTCCCGCGCGCGGGTGGTGGCGACGGCCGACGAGACGCGGAAGCGGTTGCAGCGCGACGTGCACGACGGAGCTCAGCAGCGGCTCGTCCAGACGGTGCTCGCCCTGAAGCTCGGTCTGGACGCGGCAGCCCGGGGAGAGGACCCGGTCGGCCTCGTCCGGGAGGCGCTCGAGCACGCCGAGCGCGCGACGGTGGAGCTGCGCGACATCGTCCACGGCATCCTGCCGGCGTCGCTGGCGCGGGGCGGGCTGCAGGCCGGGATCGACTCCTTCGTCGCCACGTCCGCGGTGGCCGTGGACGTCGACACGTCCGCCCTTCCGTCCGAGCGGTTGCCGGGTGAGATCGAGGTGACCGCCTACTTCGTCGTCGCGGAGGCCTTGACGAACGTCGCCAAGCACGCGCGGGCGACGCGGGCCCGGGTGACGGTGACCGGGAACGGGGACCTGCTCGTCATCGAGGTCACCGACGACGGGGTCGGAGGTGCCGATCCCGGCGGTGGCTCCGGCCTGACCGGGCTGTCCGACCGGGTCGACGCCCTCAACGGAACCCTCCACCTGGCGAGCACCGGGGGAACGGGGACGACGCTGCGGGTCACCCTGCCGCTGCCCGGCGCACGGGTCGTCGAGAACGGTCTGGTCACCTGACCGATGTAGCCGGCGGCTCCCGATAGGCACGGTGCGGTGGTGGCATCGTGACTACGAGGGAGCCACCATGGCCATCCATCCCAGACGTTTCCGCCGAACGCGCCACGCCGTGACCGCCACCGCGCTTCTCGGCGTGATCGGCCTGAGCGGGTGTGCCTCCGGCGGCGCGTCGGCCCAGCCTCCACCTCCGCAGGCCGCCGCGGCGCCGTCCGCGCAGGTGCCCTCGGAGGGGGCCAAACCGACCGTGGTCCTCGTACACGGCGCCTTCGCCGACGCCTCGAGCTGGGACGGAGTCGTGACGCGGCTCCAGAAGCAGGGTTACACCGTCGTGGCTCCGGCTCTGGCGATGCGCGGCCTCGCCTCCGACTCGGCCTACCTCGCCAGCCTGCTCTCCCAGATCAAGTGCCCGGTGGTCCTCGTCGGGCATTCCTACGGCGGCGCGGTGATCAGCAACGCGGCGACGGGGGCCGACAGCGTCCGGGCACTGGTGTAGGTCAACGGCTTCGCCACCGAGCAGGGTGAGGTGCTGTCGACCGTCGAGAAGGGCTCGACGGACAGCGCGCTCAACCCCGCGCTGGAGCAGCTCACCTACCCCACCGGCACCGACGTCATCCTGGCGGCGGCGCGCGCACAGGCGTGAGATGCCGTGATGTTCAGCCGTCGAGAACGGTGTGCATCGTGTGGATGAGCCCGTCCTCGATGAGCGCGATGTCCATCCCGGTAGCGACCGGCTCACCGTCGGCAGGTCCGAACCGCCAGGCGAGCGCACCGAGAGCGCCGGCACTCGTGTAGAGAGACCCGCGTGCCGCGAAGGCGAATCCGGGAGCGCGGTCCAGGAGGGCCTGGGCTTTCGCGTCGACCGCTGCCCGGCCGGTGACCGAGCCCTCGGGATCGTGAAAGACGACATCCTCGGCGTAGGTCAGTGCGAGAGCCCTGCGCCGTCGCTGGGGGTCCCGCTCGTTGAAGACATCGAACAAGTTCTGACGCATGAGTTCCGCAACGGTCGCCATGGCGATCATCGTCCGTCTCCGGATCGGGCGACGCCATCGGGTTGGCCACCGCACCACCGCGGACCGTCCCCCTTGACACCGACCGGAGTGTCGGTCCGCGGCGGGCGATGGCCGGATGACGGATGTCCGCCGAGGCGCCATCGCCGACAGTGGGTGACGCGAGCGAGCGGACCCCGTCGCTGCACCGGATCCAGAGGAGGCCCGATGGCCACGGTCAACGTCGGTCAGGAGAGCAGCAGCCCGATCGACATCTACTACGAGGACCAGGGCAGCGGGCCGGTGGTAGTCCTGCTCTCCGGCTGGCCGTTCGACGGCCGGTCCTGGGAGCCCCAGGTGCACCCGCTGCTGGCGGCGGGCTATCGGGTGGTCACCTGCGATCGGCGCGGGTTCGGGCGCTCGAGCCGGCCCGGTACGGGCTACGACTTCGACACCCTCGCCGCCGACCTCGACGCGGTGCTGCGCGAGCTCGACCTCCGGGACGTCACCCTGGTCGGATTCTCCCTGGGCACCGGCGAGGTGGCCCGCTACATCGGCCGGTACGGAACGGAGCGGCTGCGCAGCGCGGTGCTCATCGAGAGCCTGGCCCCGTCGTTCGCGAAGTCCGCGGACAACCCGAACGGCGTCGACGATGCCGGGGTCGCCGGCGTCCAGCAGGCCATCCTCGACGACCGGTACGCGTGGCTGACCGGGATGATGAACGAGTTCCTGAACCTCGACGAGTACCTGGGCAAGCGGGTCAGCGAGGACACCGTGCGCGCGATGTGGGCCGCGGGGGCCGAGGCCGGACCCGAGGCGACGTGGGCGTGCCCCCTCGGTTGGCTCGACGACTTCACCGCCGACATCGCCCGGATCGACGTGCCGACGCTGATCATGCACGGCACCGCCGACCGGATCCTGTCGATCGACGGCCAGGGCCGCCGCCTGCACGCGGCGCTCCCCGCCGCCCGGTACGTCGAGATCGACGGCGGACCCCACATCCACTGCGTGACGCACGCCGCCGACGTCAACCGCGAGCTTCTCGCGTTCCTCGCCGACCCGGCCTCGGGCGGTGCGGCGTGACGGCCGTCGGGCAGCGGGTCGTCCTCGAACCCGCCGCGCAGGACCTCACCGAGGCCACGGCCGATCCCCGGGGTCTCGTCGATCTGGGGCCGGAGGGGGCGCGCAAGGTGCTCGTCGACCTCCAGGCCGCGCCCGTCGACATGCTGCCCGTCGACGAGGAGTGGGTCACCGTGCCCGCTGCGGTGGGCGACGTCCGGGTGCGGATCGTCCGGCCCCGCGGCGCCGCGTCCGTCCTGCCCGTCGTCGTCTACATGCACGGCGGCGGCTGGATCCTCGGCAACGCCGGGACGCACGACCGGCTGGTGCGCGACCTCGCGGTCGGGGCCCGTGCGGCGGTGGCGTTCGTCGAGTACACGCCCTCGCCCGAGGCACGGTACCCGGTCGCGATCGAGCAGGGCTACGCGACGGCGCAGTGGATCGTCCACGAGGGTGCCGCCCGCGGCCTGGACGCCGGTCGGATGGCCGTGGCCGGTGAGTCGGTCGGCGGCAACATGACCGCCGCGCTCGCGCTCATGGCCAAGGAGCGCGGCGACGTCACGTTCGTCCAGCAGTCGATGTACTACCCGGTGACCGACGCCGCCATGGACACCGCCTCGTACGACCGGTTCGCCACCGGCTACTACCTCAGCCGGGCGGGGATGGAGTGGTTCTGGGACGCCTACGCCCCCGACCACGCGCAACGGTCGGAGATCACCGCGTCGCCGAACCGGGCGACCGTCGAGCAGGTCCGGGGGCTGCCGCCGACGTACCTGTGCGTCGACGAGGCCGATGTCCTGCGCGACGAGGGCGAGGCGTACGCCGCGAAGCTC
>JBBQEF010000392.1:0-4676 GCA_038320445.1 Mycobacteriales bacterium | reverse complement strand
CAGGTACCCGTGCCAGACGAAGCCGTCGACCTCGGTGAGCGGGATGCGCGTCTCCCGGCCGCGCCCCGTGAACAGGCACAGCTCCACGCGCTCCGCGACCTCGGAGAACAGGGCGAAGTTGGTGCCGGATCCGTCGTAGGTGGCGCCCAGGGGATAGGCGTGCCCCGGCCACGGCCGCATGTGCGTTCCTCGCTTCTGCTCGTGCAACACGGCGGAACGGCACCCCGTCCCGACCGGCAGAGGTTACCGGGGGGCACCGACGCCCCGCCGAACCCCGCGGGGCCGGGGCTCAGCCCAGCCGGGCCGGGAACCCGCCCGTCGCGATCGGCCCCCATCGGGTGGGCGTGATCCGGATCAGGGCCTTCCCCTGGTCGCTCATCGCCTGCCGGTACTCGTCCCAGTCCGGGTGCTCGCCCGAGATCGACCGGAAGTAGTCGACCAGCGGGTCGAGCGCGTCGGGCAGCGTGAGCAGCTCGGCATCACCCTCGACCTGTACCCACGGGCCGTTGAAGTCCTCGGACAGGACGATCACCGCGGCCTTCCCGTGCCGGGCCACGTTGGTCGCCTTGGCCCGCTCCGGATAGGTCGCGATGACGATCCGTCCCTCGGCGTCGATGCCGGACGTGACGGGCGAGCCCTGCCAGCCGCCGTCGTTGCGGGGCGTCAGCAGGATCACATCGTGGCGCGGCCGGAGGAACTCGGTGAGCTCGTCGCGGCCGACGGTGGTGTTCGTGGCGATGGTGCGCGGCATGATCGGGGAGGATAGTGTCCCGAACCGATGAGCACCCTGTTCACGAAGATCATCGACGGCAGGCTGCCCGGCCGGTTCGTCTGGTCCGACGACGTCGCGGTCGGTTTCCTCTCGATCAACCCGCTCGGCCCGGGGCACACCCTCGTGGTGCCGCGCACCGAGGTCGACCAGTGGATCGACGCCGAACCCGGCCTCCTCGCCCACCTGACGACGGTCTCGCACGCGATCGGCGCAGCCGTGCGCAGCGTGTGGCAGCCGCCGCGCGTCGGGTGGCTGGTCGCCGGCTTCGAGGTGGCCCACCTGCACCTGCACGTGTTCCCGGCGTGGGAGATGGCGGCGTTCGACTTCGCGAACGCCGCGACGACGGTGGACGCGGCCGAGCAGGACGCGCATCGCGACCGGCTCCGGCAGGCGCTGCGCGACGCGGGCCACGGTGGGTCGGTACCGGCATGAGCCGTGGGCTGACGGTGGGGACCTGAGGTGCAGCTGGTGCTCGTGCGGCACGCGCTGCCCGAGCTCGTCCGGGAGGGTGACGGTCCGGCCGATCCACCGCTCACCGCTCTCGGTGAGCGGCAGGCGGAGCGGCTGGTGGATGCGGTGGGGACGGACGTCGCAGGGCTCTACGTGAGCCCGATGGCCCGTGCTCGCGGCACGGCGGCACCGCTGGCCGTGGCGCTGGGCGTCGAGCCGGTGGTCGTCGCGGACCTGCGCGAGTACGACGCCGACGCCGCCCGCTACGTGCCGGTGCACGAGATGGCCCGCCTCGACCCCGCCGCGTGGGAGCGGGTGCTCGCCGGGCTGCTGCCGGCCGACGTCGACGTGCCCCGGTTCACCGCGCGGGTCGCCGCGGCGTTCGAGCGGATCGTCGCCGCCCATCCCGGGCGGAGCACCGCGGTCGTGGTCGCCCACGCCGGTGTGATCAACACCTGGCTGGCCCACGTGCTCGGCATCGGCAGGCCGCTCGCCTTCCCCCTCGACTACGTCGGCATCACCCGGGTCCTCGCCGGGCGCGACGGGCGCCGGGCGGTCCGGACGGTCAACGAGATCGCCCACGTCGCCACCCTGCTGGGCCCGCCGGCGGGCACCTGATCGGTCGATCGCCTCCGGCCCGCTGCACCGTTCGGGCGATGAGCTCGCGATCGCCCTCACCGATCGCGTCCGGGTGCCTACGCTCGGTCCACGCAGGGCGGGGGGCGAGCGTATGGCGAAGCACGGGAAGGCGGAGGGTCGAGGTCTGTCCCGGGTCCTGCGCAGTCGCGAGTTCCGCGCGGTCTGGGCGGCGGACGTGCTCTCGGTGCTGGGCGACCAGCTCACCCGCGTCGCCCTGGCCGTACTGGTGTTCGGCCGCACCAACTCGGCGGTCTGGGCGGCCGGCACCTACGCGCTGACCTTCCTCCCGGCGATCGTCGGCGGGATGGTGCTCGCCGGGCTCGCCGACCGCTACCGTCGCCGGGAGGTCCTGCTCGCCTGCGATCTCCTGCGGGCCGGGCCCGTCGCGCTGATGGCCGTGCCCGGGATCCCGTTGCCGGTGATGTGCGGCCTGGTCGTGATCGTGGTGCTGCTCGGCGCGCCGTACGCGGCGGCCCGTGGAGCGCTGCTGCCCGAGATCCTGCCCGGCGATCTCTACGAGCGCGGGCTCGCCCTCGTCCAGATGTCGGGCCAGACGGCCCAGATGGTCGGTTTCGCCGCGGGCGGGCTCCTCGTCGCCGCACTGGGTCCGGCCCCGGCCCTGCTGCTCGACGCGGGGACGTTCCTGCTGGCCGGTGCCCTCGTCCGGGTCGGCCTGGCCGACCGTCCGGCTGCGCGCGCCGCCGGTTCGCCGCGCGGTGGCCACTGGCGCGACGCGATCGCCGGCGTCGCCGACATCGTCGGCGACCCCCGCCGGCGCTCGCTCGTCGCGCTCGCGTGGACGATCGGCTGCTTCGTCGTGCCCGAGGCACTCGCGGCGCCCTACGCCGCCCAGGTCGGCGCCGACGCCACCGCGGTCGGCCTGCTGATGGCGGCCGATCCCCTGGGGAGCGTCCTGGGTGCCTGGTTGTTCGTCCGGTTCGTCCCGGCGGTACGGCGGCCCGCGCTGATCGGCCCTACCGCCGTCGCAGCCGGGATGCCGCTGCTGCTGACGGGCCTGCAGCCGGACGTCCCGCTGACGATGCTGCTCTGGAGCCTCTCGGGGCTCCTGTCCGCGGCGTACCTCCTGCAGGCCCAGGCGTCCTTCGTCCGCGCCACGCCCGGGGGCATCCGGGGCCGCGCGATCGGCGTCGCCGCGTCCGGCATCGTCGCGAGCCAGGGGGTCGCGGTACTGGCCGGCGGCGTGCTCGCCGACGTGTGGGACCCGGCCACCGCGGTCGTCGTGATCGCCGCGCTGGGCATCGCCCTCACCGCCGCCGGAGCGGTGGCCTGGCGGCGAGCGGTCGGAGAAAGCCGGGGTCAGCCGGTCGCGGTCGTGCCGACCCGCGAGTACGGCTGATCCCCGGCTGCGCCCCGACGGGTGATTCTCAGCCCCATTCCGTGCCGGACATGATTTCTCCTCTCGGCTGGCTGGATGGTGATGCGTGATTCTCAGCCCCATTCCTTGCCGCTCACGGCGCTCTCCTTTCCGCTGCCCCGGTGAGCGGAGAGTTGCACGCCGGGGCGATGAGCACCGGCCGGACCGATCCGAACGGATATCTCGGCGCCGCACGTCGGCGTTCGGCCGAAGGCGAATGCGCCACATGGCGCTACGTGGCCCTTCGGCTCGCCGGGGAGCAAGACGTGAGGACCCCCGACCCCCTAGGTTGGGAAGGTCCGTCCGGTGAGCCGTTGGGTGTCCATGTCACAGCACGAGCGTGATGTCGTTTCCGGAGCAGAACATCAGCGACGGTTCTCGGTGCGGAACTGCATCTCGGTGAGGGACTGGGCGTTGTGGTCGATTCCGGTCCGGTTGGTGGTCTCGGTTCTCGCCGTCGAGATCGCCGCCGCGGTGCTGGTCGGGTTCGGGTGGACGGCGGCCGGCGCATTCTCCGATCACGACATCCGCATTCTGGTCCTGCTGGTCGTGGCCGGGGTCGTGCACGCGGAGATCGCTCACGACATCGAGCAGGCCCGCCGCCAACTGTTCGACACCGAATTGCACGTGAACCTGGGATCCATCTGGTTCTTCGCGGGCGCGGTGCTCCTGTCCCCGGCCTGGGCGGGCGTGTGCGCCATCGTCGTCTACACGCATCTCTGGTGGCGGACGAGAGGGGTGGGCGCGCCGGTCTACCGGCAGGTCTTCAGCGCCGCCGTCTTCGTGCTCGCGAGCATGGCCGCGTCGGCCGCGATGGCCTACGTGCGGCAGATCGGAGGTTGGGGCGGATCTGCCGGGGCCGCCGTGGGCGTCCCGACACTGCTCGTGGGCATCGCCGTGTTCGCCACCGTGAACTCGGCGCTCGTTGCCGCCGCGATCGCCGTGCACCACCCGCAGGCCCCGGTCGAACGGGTCCTCGGCGACGGGGACCAGAACCTGCTCGAGTTCACCACGCTCTGCCTCGGCGGACTGGCCGCGGCCGCGCTGACGATCAATCCCTGGCTCGTGGCGTTCCTGCTGCCGCCGCTGCTCGTGCTGCACCGCGCCGTTCTGGTCCGGCACCTGCGGGTGGTCGCGTCCACCGACGGCAAGACCGGTCTCCTCAACGCCGCCGCCTGGCACCAGCGCGCCGAGCGCGTGCTCCAGGGGACGACGCAGGCCGACGGCCCGCTCGCCGTTCTGATGCTCGACCTCGACCACTTCAAGGCCGTCAACGACGCCCACGGGCACCTCGCGGGTGACCGAGTGCTGGCGGCCGTGGCCCGGACGCTGCGGCGCGAGCTCCGCGACCGCGACCTGGTCGGGCGGTTCGGTGGCGAGGAGTTCGCGATCCTGCTCGCCGGCCGGCCGGCCGGGTGCACACAGGATCTGACAGCGGTC
>JBBQEF010000391.1:0-4757 GCA_038320445.1 Mycobacteriales bacterium | reverse complement strand
GACAACACCCCGCCGAAATCCAGCACCGCCGCCCGGGCGCGGCGCTGCAGATCCTCCAGCTGCACCAGAACGTTGAGATGCGGACGGCGACCACCACTGGCCGGCACCTCGACGCTGGAACCATGATCCAGGACGTACCCGCACGCATCCGCCAGGGCTTCGGCCTGCCGCTGCGCCGGGGTGCGGTCATCGTCGGCGGTCAACGGCTTCGACGTGGTGTCGATCAGCGAGGCGATCGCGTCGAACATCGCCGCATCCGTGTAGCTGCCCTTGATCGTGCCGCCGACCCCGTCGGGGCTGCGGTGCAGGTGCAGCTCGTTGAGCTGAAGCTCGGGCCGGTCATCAGGCTCCGGACCGTCCGCGTCCAGGGCGTCGACCAGCTGCACGCCGCGGGCCTGCAGTTCGTTCGGGGTGCAATCCGGGATCCACCCGGCCAGCTGGGCCTCGGCGCCCGCCCACACCTGCGGTGAGAGCCGCCCGGCGGCGGGAGAGCCCAGCACCCGGGCGATCACCTCGACATGGCGCAGGCTCGCCGCACCGGCGTCGAACACCACCGCGGTCGCCGCCAGCCGCGGCGCCAACACGGTGCCGTCCAGGCCGGTGCGCGGCCGGACATGCTCGGCGGCGACCAGCCGGCGCCGCGCCTCGCACCGCTCCCACCCCAGCAGGTCACCGAGCGCGGTGACGGTGGACCGGTAACCGCGCTCGGCGAACACACCGCGGCGTTCCAGATCGGCCAACGCACCCACGGTGACCTGGTCGAGCCGCCGCGCCACCCCCTCGCCGAGGGTGAGCACCGAGATCAACTCGCCGTCACCCGCGCCCGCACCGGCCGCGGCCAGCGCGTCGACCGCCTCGGTGAGGAGGCGGTGCGCGAGGGCGAGCGGACTGTCCGGCACATCCCCGATTCTACTCGAACTGACGTTCGATTTCGAGTCGATTGCCGCAGTTCACACACCTTTCTCGCCGAAGCACCGATCCTGGCCCCGCGCGCCCGGGAACGACGGGGCCGCGGAGAGGCCGCGACATGTTCGGCGTCCTCGCCGCGATGCTGCGTGCGGCGACCGCTGGCTCGACGACGGCGCGGTCAGCCATGCACCACGCCGCGTGCGACCATCAGGTACAAGCCAAATCCCTGTGCCCCGCCTGCGGCGAGCCGGCCGCCCGGGGAGTGCGCTTCGGGCTCGGCGAGGGCTTCACCGCGGAGCGGGCCGAGCGATCGGACGTCGAGCTCCGGAACGACATCACCCGACCTGCATCCCCCCTCCACCTGGACCCAGGTCCACCCTCGGCAAGACCCGCGCAAGCCGTGGACGGCCGACGAGGAGATCGCCATCGGCCCGGCCCACCCGCCGTACTTCGCTCCGGGCACGGGCTTCCACTACTCGCACACCCGCTACCAGATGCTCGGCGTCATCGCCGAGAAGGCGGAAAGGCTCCGCTGCCGAAGCTCCTCCAGGACCTCGTGCTCGACAAGCTGGGCCTGACTCGGACGACTCTGCCGGTCCACGACGACGTCACGATGCCCGATCCACACCCGCAGGGCTACATGCGGGGCACGAACGTCCAGGGGAACACCGCCTACAACGCCGCCCTGGCCGGCGACAAGGCCAACGTGCAGACCACGGTCCCGCCCGGCGGCATCGCCCGTCTCATCCAGCAGACCCTGCTTCCCGGGTGAGGACCTCGTCGCTGCGCAGCTGCCTCGGGTGACAGCGGCGATCGCGAAGGGCCGGATCGCCGCGCGGCCCGACCTCTGACCTGCTCAGCCCCTGCGCCTCGCGGCACCGCGCGCCAGTGTCCGCACAGCCGCGGCCGGCACGACGATGTTGAACAGTATCTGGACGATCATCAGCCCGCGGGCGAACTGGCCCTCCGCGTGGACGTCGCCGAAGCCGATCGTCGTGAACATCGTCAGCGCGAAGTAAGGGGCGTCGGTCCGGGTCGCGAGGCCGACGAACTGCTCGGCGCCGAGCGTCGCCACCAGGAAGTCGGCCAGTGCGAAGAGCAGCAGCCCGCCGACGACGACCTGCAACAACCGGGCCAACTGCACCTCCCCGTCCGTCACGCGCACCTCCCTGAGCACCTCGCGGCCCACGAGCCACACGACCAACCTGACGAGCAGGACCGTCACCGCCGCCCGCACCGCGAGCGACGTCGACGACAGCGGCTCGATCGGCACCACGTAGAACGCGGCCATCAGCGCGCCGAGCTGCACCACGAGCCGGATTCGCGCCCGACCCGGCGCACCCGGGGCTCTCACCCGGCCGTCAGGCAGCGCCCGCGCGGCGCAGCCGGAACGCCCAGACCACGACGATGATCCCGAACACCACGGAGAACGTGCCGACCAGCCACAGGAGCGTGAGCAACCCCGCCCCCGGCTGGACCAGCAGGATGATCCCGAACAGCACGCTGATAACGCCACCCGCCAGCGTCCAGCCCCACTCGCCGACGCCGCGCTTGCGCATCGCGAGCGACTCCGCGATCACCGCAGCACCGCTCGCGATACTCCAGAACGCGATCACGAACAGGATCGCCAGCGCGGTGACCCCCGGCCAGACGAACGCGACGATGCCGGCGACCACGGAGATCGCACCCTGCACGACGTGCCAGCCCCAGTGCGATTCGGTGCTCCGGTGCTGCAGGCCGAGCACGATGGCCGTGATGCCGTCCAGGACCGCGTAGAACGCGAAGACGATCACGAGGGCGAGCAGCGCGCTGCCGGGAGCGGCCAAGGCGAACACCCCGAAGAGGATCGACAGGATCCCGCGGAGGAGAAGCAGCCACCACAGTCCCCGCGCGATGGTCCCGAGCTCTGACCTCGTCATGACCGACTCCCAGCTGTCCGACGGCACGGTCCGGTGCAGTGTCCTGCTCGACACCGGGCAGGGGAAGTGGCTGTGACCATCACCCTCGGCGGCGAGTACACGTGGTACCGGAGGCACCGCAGCGGGGGACGGCGACGCAGTAGGCGGCGACTGCCGGCCGCGGTCATGGCCAGGACACCAGGCACACGCCTGGCGAGATCAACCGTTCTTGATGTTGGCCTGGTTGTTGTCGTACATCTGGTTGGAGCCCTCCGACGCGGTGGCCGCCCCCTTCAGCAGCACGCCGACGCGGCTGCCGAAGATCGTGTTGCCGGTGAGCTTGAACGGGCTGTCGCTGTCGACGTAGATCCCGTAGCGGCCGTTCTGGCCGATGATGTTGTCGGTCACCGCGGTGCTCGTGGCCTCGCTGAACAGCCGGATGCCGTCCTGCTGGTTGCCGCGGATGTCGTTCTGCTGCAGGATGTTCTCGTTGGCTCCCTGGCCGATGCCCATCCCGGACTCGATGTTGTTGTACATCCGGTTGCCGCGGATCGTGTTCGCGGAGGCCTCGTTGATGTTGAGGCCCTGAGCCTGGTTGCCGAACGAGTCGTTGTTCTCGACGGTGTTCGAGTCGGAGTTGAGGTAGAGGACGATGCCGTGGTGTCCGTTGTTGTAGACCACGTTCTCGCTGATCACCGAGTCGGTGCAGTTCTCGGCGAGGATGATTCCGTGCTTGCCGTTGTCGTGTACGACGTTGCGGAGGATCTTCAGGTCCTTGGAGCTGGTGTGCGGGTCGATGCCGTACACGACGTTGTCGTGGAACTCATTGTCGGTGATGTCCAGCCCGGACACCTGGTAGGAGTACAGCCCGAAGTACAGGTGGGACACGACGCTGTGGGTGATCCCGCCGTTGGTCCCGGCCAGCCGCCAGGCGAGCCCGTACGACTCGCCCGAGCCGAACCCGAGGTAGCGCAGCTCGCCGTAGTCGATGGTCATCCGACCGCCGTCGCGGGCCAGCAGGAAGCTGCGCCCGTCGGAGTAGTCGATGTCGACCTTCTTGGCTGCGGTGTCCCAGGACGTGATGCAGGTTCCCGTCACGTCGAGGCCGCCGCCGAGAACCTTGATCGAGACGTAGGCGGTGCCCTTGTTGCTGGTCATCTTCAGCCAGCGCACGTCCGGCGCGGCCACGTCGAGCGAGGCACCGGGCATGATCTCCAGCGAGGCGCCGAGCAACCACTCGCCGGGTGTGAGCTCGCGCAGCGCGGCCGGAGCGCCGACGGCCTTGCTCAGCTCCGGCAGCGTGACGTGCTCGCCGCGGGTGAGGGAGATCCGGTTCGCGGCCCGGTCGAAGGTGGCCACAGCGGTGGTCGAGGGCGGGGCGGCCGGCGACGCGGGAGGCTTGCCGGAACACGGCGCGGCGGGGTCGACCCGCGCGGTCGCCTTGACGGTCTTCATCGCGAGCGCCGGTGGGGCGGCCGGCGCGCACGCGCCCAGCAGCAGGCCCGCGGCCAGCACCGTCAGGATGCGCTTGAGCACGTGACCCCTCCTCTGTCGGCGACCGGGGCGGCGTCGGAGACCGCGAAGCCGGCGAAATCGACGTACTGGTCCACCGGGGAGGCCCAGGACGCGTCGCCGCCGCCGAAGAACGTCGAGAAGAACAGGCCCTCGATCCCGAGCGTGGGCGTCGTGCGGAACAGCAGGCCGTGGGCGGTGAACACCGGACGGCCGTCCTGCCACACCGTGACCTCGCCGTCGGAGGTCCCTGGGCTGTTGAGCCGGAGGTGCTGCCGGATCGTGCTCCATCGCCCCGGCTCGAACCGCCAGCACCCCCGGCCCAGCGACGTGCCGTGCACGGCCGTGCCGGTCGGCGTGGCATCGGTCGGTGAAGCGGTCGTGCAGCCCCCCACGAGCAGCACGGACGCCATCATCATCAACCGCGTCCTCACCCGG
>JBBQEF010000390.1:0-4790 GCA_038320445.1 Mycobacteriales bacterium | reverse complement strand
GGGAGCCTGCGGAGCTCGTCCTCGTCGGCGACGACCATCCCCGCCTGCCGGGGTGTGCCCAGCCACCGCTCGGCGTCGCGCAGCCGCTCCTCGACGCCGTCGAGCTCACCGCCGATCAGCAACGCCCCGGCCAGCCCGACGCCGAGCACGGGTCGGACGCGGACGACCTCGTCGGGAAGCGCCGTGAGCCAGCCGAGCGCCGCGGCGTCCCGCCTGCTCCTGCGCATCTCCGGGATCGCGAGCTCGACCAGGTCCGCCGCCCGCTCGACGTCCCCACCGGCCAGCGCGTGGCGGATCGCCTCGGACGGCTCGCCGTTGCGCTCGAACCACGCGCTCGCCCGGCGGTACAGCTCCGGAACCTCGTCGGGCCGCTCGTCGAGCAGGCGCGCCTGCAGGACGTCGGCGAAGAGGCGGTGGTAGCGGTACCACCGGCGGCGCCCGTCCAGCGGCACCAGGAACAGGTTGCGCCGTTCCAGGTCGGCGAGCCGAGCCGCGCCGCCGCTCTGGCCGGTGACGGCGTCGCAGAGCGGGCCGCAGAGCCGCTCCAGGACGGAGGTCTGCAGCAGGAAGCGTTGGACGGGTTCGGGCTGGCGGGCGAGCACCTCCTCGGCCAGGTAGTCCACGATGTACCGGTCGTCCCCGGCGAACCCGGCGATGAATCCGGCGACGTCGTCGCGGCCCTGCATCGAGAGGGCCGCCAGCTGGAGCGCGGCGATCCACCCCTCCGTGCGCCCCTCCAGCGCGTCGACGTCGCCTGCCGTCAGCGCCAGTCCCATCACCCCGGTGAGGTACGCCGCGGCCTCGCCGGAGGTGAAGCGCAGGTCCGCGGCGCGGATCTCCACGAGCTCGCCCCGCCCCCGCAACCGGGCCAGCGACAGCGCCGGATCGGCGCGGCCGGCGATCACCAGGCGCATCTGCGGGGGCAGGTGCTCCACCAGGAAGGCCATCCCGTCCCGGACGTCGCGCGCGTCGATGACGTGGTAGTCGTCCAGCACCAGCACGACGTCGTCCGCGAGGCCGCCGATGTCGTTGAGCAGGGTGGTGAGCATCGCCTCGATCGGTGCCCGGGGAGGCTGCAGGAGCGACAGGGCGCCGGCACCCACCCCGGGCACGGCCGTGTCCAGCGCCGCGAGCAGGTACGTCCAGAACGTCGCGGGATCGTTGTCGCGCCGGTCGAGCGAGAGCCAGGCCACGGACCGTCCGGTGGCGGGTGCGGCCAGCCACTCCGTCAGCAGCGTCGTCTTGCCGAACCCGGCGGGGGCCGAGAGGAGCGTGAGGGCCGAGTCCGCCGCCCGGCCCAGGAGCTCGGCCAGTCGGGGACGCGCCACCAGGCCGGATCGCCTGCGGGGGAGATGGAGCTTGGTCGCGAGCATCGGAGCGGCCATGCCTGCCTCCCGTCGGGAGCCGGGGCCCGGGGGCTCCGACCGTACGCGTCATCGAGGCCGGAGCGGCCCGATCCGCGCGCCCAGCCTGTCGAGCAGCAGCCGGACCGGGGGCCACGCCCGCCGCCCGCGGCGGGTCACGGCGTAGCACCGCAGGATCACGTCCGGCGAGGAGAGCGGGGCCAGCTCGATCCCCGTCCGCGGCTGGTAGGCGGACGGGAGCAGGCCCACCCCCAGGCCGCTCAGGATGAGGTCCTCGACGAGGTCCAGGCTGTCGACGCGGTGGGCGATCCGGGGCGTGAAGCCGGCCAGCGAGGCGAGGGTGAGCACCACCTCCTCGTCGGCGGTGTTGCGCGAGTTCACGATCCAGTCACTCGCCTGCCACGCGTCGACGGTGGTGGCAGGTGCCCGTCCGGGCACGGCGAGGCTCCACGGTGTCGTCCACAGCGGACTGGCCACCAGGGAGGGGTCGAAGGGGCGGGGCGCGAGGTTGTAGTCGTAGACCAGCGCGAGATCGACGGCGTCGTCGGCGAGCATCGCCAGCGCCTCGGCGGGCTCGTGCTCGAGCAGCTGCAGGCCGACGCCCGGGTGGTCGGCGGCGAGATCGGCCACGAGGGGCAGCAGCGAACGGCGGATACCGGTCGCGAACCCGGCGATCCGCACGGTGCCCGCCGGGTCGCCGCTCGGGTCGAGGTCCAGCCGGGCCGCCTCGACGGCCGCGAGGATGACCGTCGCGTGCCCGGCCAGGCGGCGCCCGGCCGCGGTCAGCCGGACCTGCCGCCCGACCGGTTCGATCAGCGCGACGCCCGCCTCCCGCGCGAGGGCGGCGATCTGCTGGGACACCGTGGAGGTGGTGATGCCCAGCTCGTCGGCGACCGCACGCATCGAGCCGCACCGGGCGAGTTCGGCCAGCAGGTGCAGGCGCCGCGTCTCCACGCGGGCATCGTTCATGATGACTGAACGGTACGTCCAGGATGGTGACGTGGACACGCACGGTTTCGCGTCCTGTACTGACGCCATGACCACTGCCACCCGCGGCGCACCCCTGGCGCTCGCCTCGATGGTCTGCGTGCAGCTCGGCCTGGCCGCGTCGGTCGGGCTGTTCGACCGGATCGGTCCCGCCGGGGCGGCGTGGCTGCGCCTGGCGTGGGCCGGGTTGCTGCTGCTGGTCCTGGTGCGGCCGCGCCCGTCGCGGTTCACCCGCGCCGGGTTCCTCGCCTGTGTCGCCCTGGGTGTCGTGACGGCCGGCCTGACGCTGCTGTTCATGGCCGCGGTCGCCCGGCTGCCGCTGGGCACGGCCACCGCGCTGGAGTTCCTCGGCCCGTTGGGGGTGGCCGTCGCACGCGGCGGGCGGACGCTGTGGCCCGTGCTGGCCGCCGTGGGGGTGCTCCTGCTGACCGAGCCGTGGCACGGCACCGTCGACCCCGTCGGGGTCGCGTTCGCCCTCGCCGCGGCGGTCTGCTGGGCCGGCTACATCCTGCTGACGCAGCGGGTCGGCGACGAGGTCGCGGGGTTCCAGGGCCTGGCCGTCTCGATCCCGGTGGCGGGCGTCGTCGCCACCGTCGTGGTCGGCCCGTCGATCGTCGGCACGCTGAGCTGGGAGGTCGTGCTCATCGGCCTCGGGCTCGCCGTGCTGTTGCCCGTCGTCCCGTTCAGCCTGGAGCTGCTGGCGCTGCGCAGGCTCACGACCGCCGCGTTCGGCACGCTGATGAGCCTCGAACCCGCGATCGCCCTGGTGATCGGGCTCGCCTTCCTGGGTCAGGTGCCCGGCCCGGCTCCGCTGGCCGGCGTCGCCTTCGTCGTGATCGCCGGCATCGGGGCCGAACGGATGGGGGCGCGGCCACGCCCTTCACGCGGCCGGCGCGGGCAGCGCGACGGTCTCGCCCGCACCGAAACCCTGGCGCCCGTCCTTCGTCAGGAGCCAGGCCGACTGCCGGCCGCGCACCGTCCAGACCGCCCCGTCCCAGAGCACTGCCGTGTCCTCGTCGACCCCGACGACTGAGGTGCCCTCGGGCACCCGCATCAGGTAGCGGGAGACGAGGTCGGGGATCCAGCCCGGGAAGCGGTCGAAGTGCGGGATCACCCGCACCTGCGGGACGATTCCGAGCCCAGGGTCGGCCGCTCGGGTGGGGTGACGCAGGTCGGGAACCCAGGACGTCAGCGACATCGCCCCGGCACTGCACCCGGCCAGCGACGCCCCGCCGCGCCAGGCGGCGACCACGGCGTCCCAGACCCGGGTGCCGCGCAGGGTCGACGCGCAGTGCTGCGGGCTGCCGCCGGACAGGTACACCAGACCGGCGCCCTCGACCAGCGCCGCCAGCGCGGGGTCGTCGGCCTCCGCGCGGTTGCGCACCACGACCGGTACCGCCTCCACGCCGAGCCGTTCGGCCTGCTGGACGCCGAGGGTCACCCAGCGGGTCAACGACCCTTCGCCCTCCAGTGAGGCGGCGGTGGGGATCTGGACGTAGCGGGGCGGGCGTCCGTGGAGCAGCGACGCCTCCACCGGGGCCATGATCGGGAGGTACTCACCACTCCCGACCAGCGCGACGAGTCCGGGCACGGTCCGGACCGTACGGCACGCCCCCTTCATCTCTGCCGGGGTGTTCCACGTGAAACCCGGCGCGACCGCAGCGTTCGCGATGGCACACAATTCCTGGTCCGGCCGGGCGAACCTCGGTAGAAGAGAACACAAGTTCGATCACAGCTACCTCCGCGCCGCGGCGATCGAACTCGTGCCGTTGCTGCACTTCCACCTCGACGGCGCCTCCACCATGCTGCTCGACCGGACCGGCCCCGCGGGCAGCGACTACGACATGCTGGAGCGGATCAAGGCCTGGGAGCAGGTCATCGCCTGGGCCCAGGCCCGGCGGTACACCGAGATCACCGCCTACGTCAGCGGCGCCGGAGCCGCACCGGCCGCCGGGATGACCCCGGCGCAGGCCTACGAGTCCGCCCGCGCCGCGATCGGGCCGGCCCTCACGTTGGCCCCGGGGTCGGCGGCGTGGCGCCACCCGCAGCCGAGCTCCGCGCTCCACTCCCGGCCGACACCGACAACGAACCACCTCCGTTCTGAGGACCCGGGTACGACGGGGTGGCGACCGCTCGTTCCCCGGGCCGAGAGTCCCGCCTCGACCGCCTTCGCGGCTCCGCACCCGTCCGGTGATCATGCATCGCGACCCGCGGGACCGGCACAGGACGCGCGTGCGCGGCGCGCGCCGTGATCGGGCCGAACCGAATCGGTCCGGCCTGCGTGTGGTGGGTATGGGCGTTCGAGACAGGACCGGCCCGCTCGCAACCGGGACGGGGTCCGTGCGAGCGGGCCGGAGTGGGAGTGGCGGGAGCGGATCAGCTCGCGTCGGCGAGCACGTGCCGTCCCGCGGAGGTGAGCCGGGCCAGCACGCGCTGGCC
>JBBQEF010000389.1:0-4836 GCA_038320445.1 Mycobacteriales bacterium | reverse complement strand
GTGCGGGGCGAGGTCGGTGATCGCGTAGACGGTCTCGGTGCGCCAGCGGCCGCGGCACCCGGTGCGGGCGGAGACCGGGCGGGTCTTGCGGGTGACCCGGATGGCCTGGGCGGCGTGCGGGAACTCGATCCCGGCGGCGATAGTGACGACCTTGAGGGTGCGGATCTCCCGGCGTCCGTGCGCGGTGGCGGTGCCGCGGTGCGAGGTGTCGACCTCCCGCCACGGGAGCGCGGCGAGTTGTCGGCGCAGCCGGGGCTGGTTCCCCTTGACCGACAGAACCCAGTGCGCGCCGCGTTCGTGCAGGTCGGCGACGTGCTCGCGCTGTGTGTGGAGAGCATCTTATGAGGACTGCGAGTTATGCCGATGCGCTGGCCGGGGACTGCTGCTGGCGGCGGTGTCCCGGACAACGTGGTCGGCATAATCGCACGCAGGATCGGTGTTGCCCTTCTCCCACCTACGGAGAGGGACGAGCATGAGAGATCCTGCGTTGATCCAGGTCACGGGCCCGTTGGCGCCGTTCGTTGAGGCGTTCCGGACTCGTTTGGAGCGGTTGGGCTACGCCCAGCAGTCGCAGGCAGGGCACCTGCGGCTGATGACCGATCTGAGTCGTTGGCTGGTCGAACATCGGTTGGACGGCTCAGGGTTGAGCCCGGAGGTCGTGGCCGGGTTCGTTCTGGACCGTCGTGCTGCTGGTCACCGGCGTGCGCGCTCGGCCGGGTCGTTGAGACCGCTGTTGGAGTGTCTGCGGGAGGTCGGGGCGGCGCCGGCGGTCGCGACGCCGCTGGTGGCCGGCCCTGTCGGGGCACTGTTGACCGACTACGCCTAGTATCTGACCCGCGAGCGGGGCCTGGCCGCGGTGACGGTCACGCGCGAGACCGATCTGGTCCGCCCGTTCCTGGCCACCCGGGTCGTCGGCGGCGTACTCGGCCTGGACTCGTTGGCCGCTGGGGAGGTGACCGCGTTCATGCTCGCCTGCAGCGAGAGCGCGTCGCCCGCGACGGTGCAGCGCACGGGCACTGCGCTGCGTTCGCTGTTGCGGTTCCTGCACCTGCGCGGCGTGATCGACATGTCGTTGGTGGGTGCGGTGCCCACCGCCGCCAACCCTAAACTGGTCGGGCTGCCGAAGTACCTGACACCCGAACAGACCGCGATGTTGTTGGCCTCCTGCGACCCCGCTACCGCGGTCCTCGGGCGCCGCTACCGTCAACGCCACCGCCGGGCAGCTGTCCTGGCTCGACGCCCGGCACCGCTCCCACGTGCACGTCGAGAACGACGTCAAACAGGCCAAGGCCCTCGGGCTGAATCGGTGGCCGTCGCGGAGCTGGGCGATCAACGTGGCCTGGACCCAGACCGTCGGGTTGGCCGCGAACCTGCTCGCCTGCTTCCGCCACCTCGCCCTCGACCACGACCGCGAGCTGCGCGAGGCCGCACCCAAGCTGCTGCGGTTCCGGCTACTTCACGTCCCGGCCCGGTTGACCCGCGGCCAGCGCAAACGCTGGCTACACCTACGAGCCGACTGGCCCACAACACCGGCGCTGCTGCACGCCTGGACCGTGGTCAAGGCCCTCACCGCGCCGACCTGACCCTCCCCGACACCCCGACAACCAGGAAGGACACCAACCGGAGCGTGGAACCCGGCGGCCCGACACGACCGTCGGCCAGACACCAACCCCACGAACAGGAATTCATGATCAAAAGCTGGGTTGGCGATCAACGACAGGACACCGTCGCCCCCGTGAAAGATCCAGGCTGGCTCGGGTCGCTCTCGTCGACGAACACGACGGCATCACCGGTGCGGTAGAAGCCCTCCTCGTCGAACGCCGCCGCGGTCGCGTCGGGCCCCTTCAGGTACCCCGGCGTGATGCCGGGACACGCTCGGGCTGCGTGGATCCCAGCCTCGCATAGCCACCCCCGAGAGCGTGCTCGCGACGTTCGGCAACGAACCGGCGGTCGTCGACCTGCTCCACAGCCATGCGCGTTCGACTGAGCATGACCTCCACAGCCGTAGGGCCGGCCGAGATTCACAGGTCAGGGCGGAGCGCAGCAACGGCGCGCCAGCGACGCCGAAGGCGCCCTTGAGCTTTGAGAAGCCGGCCCGCACAACCGGCCCGGTGTCCACCCCCGAGCTGCGCCCCGGGTGTGCCCCGAGCACTCGGATGATGTTCGTATGGGCAGGTCACAGGGCCGTTCGCGCTTACCTACGACGTGTGATTCCTGCAGGTTTCCGACCTGCTGACAGACCCCGGAAACGGGAACGACTCACCGTCACCCGAACGGGACACGCCGGGAGTGCGCAGGGTGCGCCCGAAGTCGATCGATGTATCGGCCGGCTGGTGCTGTGACGGCGCCCGACTACCTGGATACCATCGCATCGGTGATCCACCAGCGGACACGGCGGATCTTGCCCGGCGTTTACCCGGAGCTGTCCGGATCGGGGGTCAGGCCCCGCCGAGGCTCACGACCATGTCTGTGACGAAGCCCAGCGCCAGCCCGGCCAACAATCCCTGGTAGAGCATCATCCGGCGTCCCGACTTCAGCGCGACGCCGGTGAGCTGGACCACCACGTAGAGGATCGAGCCCGCCGCGAGCGTCAGGAACACGACACTGAGCACGTCGCTGTTGAACGCGTGGCCCACGATCGTGCCGAGGAACGTCGGGCCGCCCCCGATCAGGCCGAGCAGCAGCAGGAACCCCCACCCGGGACGGTCCGACTCGGCCGCCAACGGCGCGACGATCCCGAACCCCTCGGTCGCGTTGTGCAACGCGAACCCGACCACCAGCAGCGTCGCCAACGCGATGTCGCCGCGGGCCGCGCTGCCCCCGATGGCCAGCCCCTCGCCGAAGTTGTGCAACCCGATACCCACCGCGATCAGCAGCGCGAGCCGCCGCGCCGGCGACCACGACCGGCTGCTGGGGATCTCGGTGGCCGCCATCGCGCCGGGACCGCCGGCCGGCGCGGTGGCACGGCCCGCCATCCAGCCCTCGTAGCCGGCCAGGCTCAGGAGCCCGATCGCCAGCCCGCCGAGGAAGAGCGCCCCGAACCCGATCACCGCTCCGACTCCGCCGGACCCGTCGCGCACGGCGGCGATCGCCGCGTCCACCGGCTCCCAGGCGTGGCTCAGCACGTCCCACACCAGGAAGACCAGGATGCCGATCGCCAGCGCGTTGAGGAACACGCGGGGACCGGGAGCCGACGATCGCATCCGTCCCAGGGGCAGCCCCAGCAGGATGGTCATCCCGGCGACGAGACCCAGCAGCAGCGTCTGAGCCGTATCCATGACCACGTCCTCTCCAAGGCTTACCTGACAAGACTAAAGGCTTACCTATACGAACCGCCGGCACAATGCAGCGTTCGGTGGGTTTTGCTGTCCTCTTGCCATCACTCTGGTTAGCGCCCGGCCAAAACTTGACCGGAGTCTGGCAAGGCCGGTAGCGCCTGCCGCGCTCGCGCCGATCCCTTCAGCGTGGGCAACCTGACGTGGCTGGAAGCAATCGTCATCGGCGGGATGCAAGGGGTGGCGGAGCTGTTCCCCGTCTCCAGCCTGGGACACAGCATCCTCATCCCCGCGGTCGTGGGTGGTGAGTGGGCACGCGATCTCGACGTCAGCGCTCCGGAATCGCCGTACCTGGCGTTCGTCGTCGGGTTGCACGTCGCCACGGCACTGGCCCTGATCGTGTACTTCTGGCGCGACTGGGTGCAGATCGTCCGCGGGCTGATCACCAGCATCGCCCGCCGCGAGGTGGCCGACCCCGACCAGCGTCTGGGCTGGTTGCTGGTACTCGCCACGATCCCGGTCGGGATCAGTGGTCTCGCGCTGGAGCACGTGTTCCGCGTCTACCTCAGCAAACCCGTACCGACCGCGGCCTTCCTGGTCCTCAACGGTGTGCTGCTCCTGGTCGGAGAACAGCTGCGCCGCCGGTCCCACACACGCGCGCAGCCCCCGGGCCCAGCCCGAGCAGCGGGCGGGGTGGCGGTGACCGCCGAGCAGGAGGCCGACCGGCGCCTCTCGGAGCTACCGGCCGGGCGTGCCGTGCTGATCGGGGCGGCGCAGATCGCCGCGCTGGCGCCCGGCATCAGCCGGTCCGGCTCGGCGATGGTCGCCGGGCTGGTGAAAGGCCTGTCCCACGCCGACGCGGCCCGCTTCTCCTTCCTGCTCGCCACCCCGGTAATCCTCGCCGCCGGGGTGCTCAAGCTCGGCGATCTCGCCGGACCGCTCGGTGACGGCATCCGCCCGCAGATCCTCGTCGGCAGCCTCCTGTCCGGCCTGGGTGCCTACCTGTCGGTTCGCTTCCTCACCCGCTACTTCGAGACCCGCTCGCTCCGCCCGTTCGGCGTCTACTGCGTCCTCGCCGGCGTCGGTTGCCTGGTGTGGTTCTGGGTGCGCTGAAGCGGAGCCATCGTGGGCTCGGGCCCGGATGTGGCGCCCTTCACCGCGTTCTCATCAGCAACACATGAAGGCCAGGCCAGGGTGCCCCCATGAACTGCACGCACCGGCCGGACCGTCCCGGTCAGTACCCGAGCAGCGGACGCCACGGCCTCGTCGTCGCGATTGCCGGGGCCGGTCTCCTCCTGGCGGTCGCCGGCTGTGGCGGTCCCGCGGCCGCGACCGGTCCAGCCGCCGCTCCGGCGCCGGCGTCAGCGGGCGCCGCAGCTCCCGCGCCGGGCGCGCCGGACCCCAATGCGCCGGAGGTCATCGCGGCGGGTGACATCCCGGACAATCAGGTGTTCGTGCCGGTCACACCGTCCGGTGCCCCGTTCAGCGTGTCGGTGCCCCAGGGCTGGGTGCAGTCCGGCGACGGCGCGGCGACGGTGTTCACCGACAAGTTCAACAGCGT
>JBBQEF010000388.1:0-4843 GCA_038320445.1 Mycobacteriales bacterium | reverse complement strand
GCGCGGTCGAAGTAGTCCTGGAGCGCCGGGCGGAAATCGGGGTGCGCGCAGTGGTCGATGATCTTCTGGGCGCGGCGCCGGGGCGGCAGCCCGCGGAGGTCGGCCAGTCCCTGCTCGGTGACGACCACGCTGACGTCGTGTTCGGTGTGATCGACATGGCTGGCCATCGGAACGATGCACGAGATCGACCCGCCCTTGGCGGTCGACGGGGTGAGGAACATGGAGATGAACGCATTGCGCGCGAAGTCTCCCGAGCCGCCGATGCCGTTCTGGATGCTCGAGCCCATGACGTGGGTGGAATTCACGTTG
Source organism: Mycobacteriales bacterium (assembly GCA_038320445.1). GTDB lineage: Bacteria > Actinomycetota > Actinomycetes > Mycobacteriales > Pseudonocardiaceae > Pseudonocardia. The sequence continues at coordinate 4,534 of JBBQEF010000388.1, read as the reverse complement.
CCGTAGATGTCGGCTTCGATCATGCCGTTCATGGCCACGCATCCCAGCCGGCGGATCACCTCCGGATGGTTGCTGATCTCCTGCGGGCGCAGGACGATGCGATCCCGGTAGTAGGCGATGTCGGCGGCGAACTCGCGGGCGGCGCCGTCGCTCAACGAGAAGGCGGTCGCCGACGCCATGCTGAGCGTGCCGGACCGCAACAGCTCCAGCATGCCGTCCTGGATCACCTCGGTGTAGGCGGTCAGCGGCCGGAACGGGCCCGCGCCCAGTCCGGCCAGCACCGCGTTGGCGATGTTGCCCACGCCCGACTGCAGCGGTAGCAACGTGGCCGGGAGTCGATCGTGCTTCACCTCGCCGGCAAGGAAGTCCAGCACGTGGCCGGCGATCAGCTCCGAACCGGCGTCCGGCGGGTTGAACGCGGAGTTCCTGTCCGGGCTCTCGGTCGGCACGATGGCCACGATCTTCTCCGGCGGGCACCGCAGATAGGGACCGCCGATCCGGTCCGCAGGCCGCAGGATCTGGATGGGCTTGCGGTGCGGCGGGAGCGCGGTGCCGTAGTAGATGTCGTGCATGCCTTCGAGCTCGGCGGGCTGCCAGGAGTTGACTTCCAGGATCACGCGGTCGGCCTGGTCGATCCAGGTCTTGTTGTTGCCGACCGAGGACGACGGGATCAGCTCGCCGTCGGCCGTGATGCCGGCCACCTCGACCAACGCCAGGTCGAGGTGCCCGAAGAAGCCCTCCCACACCATCTGCGCCACGTGCGAGAGGTGTACGTCGAGGTAGTCCATCAACCCGGCGTTGATCTTGGCCCGGCTGACCGGATCCGACTGGTACGGCATCCGCAGCTCGACGCCGTCGACGGCGGCCAAGGCACCGTCGAGCTCGGGCGCCGTCGACGCGCCGGTCCAGACGCTGACCTTGAAGCTGTCGCCGCGTGCGGTCGCCTCGGTCATCCGGTCGACCAGAGCGGCGGGTACGGCCTTGGGATAGCCGGCCCCGGTGAATCCGCTCAGCCCGACGTTCGCGCCGGGCGTGATCAGCGCCGCGGCCTCCTCCGCGGCCATCACCCTGCCCAGGAGTGCCCTGCTCTTGATGCGCGACTCGTCCGCCATCGTTCAACTCCCGTCTGGACCGAACCCGGTGGCATCTGCGGGTCGGCGGTCGCGCACCGCCTGGAGAGCTCGGCCGCGTCGACCCGAACGCGACGGTATCGCCGATGCACCGAGTCGCCCGCAGGTTCGACAGCCCGTCGCCGATCGGGGCGGCCTCCAGCGCGGCCCCGGACAAGCCCGGCGGCCACCCGTACCGAGCCGGCGGGACCCTGGCGCAGCCGGGTCTGGGGGTGACCGGCGCGCTGGACACGTTCGCGATCGCTTGCGTGCAAGCCCCCCACGCCGGAGTAGCTGCAGCCGGCGCCCTGCCTGGCGGAGCCGTGGATCGGTGCTGGCGGACCCGGCGGCGCCGGCGGGCATCCGGGAGGCGGACGCGAGCGACGCCCGTGGCGACCGCGTGCGCGGGGTGGACGCAGTCCGGGGTCTGAAGCGGTGACCGGTGAGGGCGAGTACGAGCTCGTCCTCACCGCGCCGGCCCGGCGGGCCTGACCGCCCGGCTGCCCGAGGCGGTAGCAACGGCCGTGATCGACCTCCTGACGTCTGCTCTGGTTCAGGAGCCACGCCGGGTCGGTGAGCCCCTGCGCGGAGAGCTCGCCGGCATCTGGTCGGCCCGGCGTGGGACGTACCGCATCCTGTACCGACTCGTCGAGCTGCCGCCGGAGGTCGTGGTGCTCCGGATCGAACACCGGCGTGACGTCCACCGGCCCTGGTGGCGAACGAGTCCCAGCGGGTCGTGCGGGTCGCGCGTCGCCCCGCACCCCTCCTACTGATCGATCATGCGGTTGCGGAGAGTTCTTGGTCGACGTCCGCTTCTAGCCGCTGAGCGAGTACCGATCCGCGCCGTCCAGAAGCGCTCGCCACGGACCAGCTTGCGGGTCCTCCTCATGCACATGCTTGGCGCTTCCTCGGGGTCGCTGGGTTCTGCCGGCCAGCAGCGGTCCGCGGAGCTCGCGCTCGTAGGCCGTCCGTGTCCTGACCGGGCCCAGGCGCAGTGGGACGATCGAGCCGTGCCGAAGGACCGCTGGGCCAGCCTCGCCGACGCGTTCGTCGAGGGGGCGTACGCCACCGTGAAGGGGCGGGTGCGCACGTACGTCCTGCACGAGCAGCTGTTGCGACACCTCCCACCGCCGCCCGCCACCGTGCTGGACGTCGGCGGCGGGGCGGCGCACCAGTCGCTGCCGCTCGCGCGGCTGGGGTACGAGGTCACGGTGCTGGACCCGTCACAGGCGATGCTCGCCAAGGCGGAGCGCCGGATCGCGGCCGGGCCGGAGGACGTACGGCGACGTGTGCGGCTCGTCCAGGCGGAGGGGGAGGGCGCGCCGGAGGCGGTGGGCGGCGAGACCTTCGCGGCCGTGCTCTGCCACGGCGTCCTCATGTACCTGCCGCAGCCCGGACCGCTGCTCGAGGCCCTGTGCCGGTGCGTCGCGCCCGGCGGGGTCGCCTCGGTGATGGCGCTCAACGCCCGGACGCTGGCTGTGCGCCCGGCGCTGGAGGGGCGCTGGGCGGAGGCGCTGGCGGCGTTCGACGCCGGCGGCGAGGTCGGCGTGCTGGGAACGCCGACCCGAGCCGACACCGTCGAGGGCCTGTCGCAGCTGATGCGGCGTGGCCGGGTGGAGCCGGTCGCCTGGTACGGCGTGTGGCTGTTCACCGACTGGCTCGACCTGCCCGGCGAGGCCACCGACGTCGAGGCCACCGACGTCGGGGCGGTTGCCGCCGTGGAGCTGCAGGCGAGCCTGCGTGACCCGTACCGGCAGCTGAGCCGGGTGTTCCACCTGGTCGGGCAGCGGCCGCCACGGTGACCGGCCGGGTCAGGTCCCTTCGACCGCGATGACCACGTCGCCGGCCAGCGCGACCGGCTGCGCCTGCGTGGGCAGGACGATCACCGGGCGCACGGGCGGCGGCAGGCGCAGGGCCGTGCCCACCCAGCGGGGCGCCCACCAGTTGGCCTCGCCGAGGAGCCGCATCAGGGCGGGGACGAGCAGCGCGCGGATGACGGTGGCGTCGAAGATGATGCCGGCCGCGATGCCGATCGCCAGTGACTTGATCTCGTAGCCCGGGCTGGTGGACAGCACCAGGAAGGCGAACATCAGGATCAGGGCGCCGCTGGTGACCAGCTTGCCGGTGCGCGCAAGGCCCAGCTCGATGGCGCGGTCGGTCGAGCCGGTCTCGTCGTAGGCCTCGCGCATCCGCGAGAGCATGAAGACCTCGTAGTCCATCGAGAGGCCGAACAGGAAGGCGAAGATCATCAGCGGGATGTACGCCGTGATGGACTGCGTGGCCGCGAGGCCCCACAGCGAGGCGCCGTGGCCCTGCTGGAAGACCAGCACGACGATGCCGAAGGCCGCCGCGAGGGAGGCCAGGTTGAGCACGACCGCCTTGAGTGCGAGCACGACGGACCGGAAGGCCCTGGTGAGCAGCACCAGGGTGAGCAGCAGGACGAGGCCGAGGACGTAGGGGAAGCTGCCGAACAGGGCGTGCAGGAAGTCCCGGTCGACCGCGGCTATGCCGGTCACGGTGCCCCCGGTGCCCCGCAGGGCGGTGTGGACCCGGTCGAGCAGCGGCTGGATGCCGGGGGCGGAGCCGTCGATGGCCGCGAACGACTCGACCATCGACACGCGGCCGCGGTGCCACGTCGCGGGGGCGGTGGCTCCGACGATGCCGGGGACGCCGCGCATCGTCGCTGCGACCTGCTGGGGGTCGGCACGGTTCTCGACGAGGACGAGGAGCGGCTTCAGCACGCCGGGGCTGATGCCCGCGTCGGTGAGCATCTGCCGGCCGGCGATCGCCGTGCCGCTGCCCGGGAAGTACTTCAGCTCCGCCTCGCCCGCGTGCAGCTGGGTGCCGAAGCCGGCGAGCACGGCGACGAGGACGACGCCGACCCCGGCGACCGCGGCCGGGCGGCGGAGCACGAACCGCGCCCAACGGCCCCACGCGCCATCCTCCCCGTGCCCATGGTCGATGAGCCGGCGCGGCATCAGGTGCATGGAGTTGATGCGCTCGCCGAGTACGGCCAGCATCGCCGGCAGCAGGGTGAGGGAGGCCAGCACCGACATCGCGGGGATCAGCATGCCGCCGATCCCCATCGACCGGATCAGCGGCAGCGGCAGCACGACGAGCGAGAGCAGCCCGATGGCGACGGTGGAGCCGGACACGATCACGGACCGGCCGGCGTGGTTCATCGTCTCGACCAGGGCCGACTCGACGTCGTTGCCCTCGCGGAGCTCGTCCCGGAAGCGGAAGATCACCAGCAGCGCGTAGTCGATCGCGAGGCCCAGACCGACCAGGCCGATGAGGAACTGCACGATGACCGACACGTCGGTGACGTACGTGAGCGCCCAGACGAGGGTGAACGTGTTGAGGACCGCCGCGACCGCCACGACGAGCGGCGCGAGCACGCCCGGCAGCGTCCCGAAGACGAACAG
>JBBQEF010000387.1:0-4850 GCA_038320445.1 Mycobacteriales bacterium | reverse complement strand
CGCGCCCGACCGGAAGCCGAGCAGCGCCCCGAACAACAGCATGATCACACCGGACGTCACGTAGCGGACCAGATCGGCACCGATCGCCCCGACCAGCGGGGCCGAGCGGGAGATCGGCAGGCTGCGGAACCGGTCGAAGATCCCGGTGCTCAGGTCGTCGGCCAGGCCGACGCCGGTGCCGGCGGAGGCGAACACGACGGTCTGCACGAGCACGCCCGGGAGCGCGAACTGCAGGTAGTTCTCCGTGCTGCCCCCGATCGCGCCGCCGAACACGTACACGAACAGCAGGAGGAAGATCACCGGCTGGAGCGTGACGTCGAGCAGCGCCTCGGGCGAGTTGATCGTCTTGATCACGCCGCGCCAGGCGAGCGTGGCCCCGTGGCGCAGGGTGGACGGTCCGCGGCGCGTGACCACCGGGGCCGGGACGGGCGGCGGGAGCGGGCGGGTGGTGGTGAGGGTGGTCACGCCGCCTCCTCGGCAGTCTCGTCGGCGGTGCGACCGGTCAGGGTCATGAAGACGTCGTCCAGGCTCGGCAGGCGCAGCCCGACCTCGGCGACGGCGACGCCGGACTCGTCGAGCCGGTCGGAGACGCGGCGCAGGAGCCCGGGATCCGTCGCCGGCACCACCAGCTCGCCGCTCGCGTCCACCGCCGCCTCCTGCCCGGGAGCGAGCTCGGCGACGATCGCGGCGACCAGCGCGACGTCGGTGCGGTGCAACGGCCGGACGTGCAGCCGCTGACCGCCGATCTCCGCCTTGAGCGACGCCGGGGTGCCCGCGGCGATGACCCGGCCGCGGTCGAGCACGACGAGGTCGTCGGCGAGCTGGTCGGCCTCCTCCAGGTACTGCGTGGTCAGCAGCACCGTGACGCCCTCGGCCGCGAGCCCGCGGACGCTGTCCCACACCTCGTTGCGGTGGCGGGGGTCCAGGCCGGTGGTCGGCTCGTCGAGGAACAGCACGTCGGGGCGTCCGATCAGGCTGGCGGCGAGGTCGAGCCTGCGCCGCATGCCGCCGGAGTAGGTGCGGACCTTCCGTCCCGCGGCGTCGGCGAGCCCGAACCGCACGATCAGCTCGGCGGCCCGTGCGCGGGCGGCCGCGCGGGGGAGGTCGAGCAACCTGCCGATGAGCACGAGGTTGTTCGTGCCGGTGAGCGCCTCGTCGACGGCCGCGTACTGGCCGGTGAGGCCGATGCGGGCGCGGACGGCCGCCGCATCGGTGACGACGTCGTGGCCGAACACGGTGGCGCGCCCGGCGTCGGGGCGCAGCAGCGTGGCGAGCACGCGCACGGTGGTCGTCTTGCCGGAGCCGTTGGGCCCCAGCAGACCGAGCACCGCGCCGGGGCGGGCGACGAGGTCGACCCCCGCGAGCGCGGTGGTGCCCCCGAACGTCTTGACCAGGCCCTCGACCTGGATGACAGCTTCCATGTGACCACCCTGAACCCGGCCGCTGACACGCCCCGGCCACGCCCCTGACACCGCGAGTCGGTACGCATCAGCGCGCGAGTCGGCATGATCCGGCGCGCTACTCGGCCGCCTCGGCCGCTTCCAGCCACTCCGTCTCGACCGACTCCTGCTCGGCCAGTACTGACTTCAGCTCCGCGTCGAGTTTCAGGAGGCGTTCGGGGTCGGTGGCGGCCTCGGCCAGCGCCTCGTGGAGCTGCTTCTCCTTCTTGGTCAGCGCGGTCATCCGGCGCTCCAGCCGCTGGGCCTCCTTGCGGGCGGTGCGCTGGTCGGCGGCGCTGGAGGGCGGTTTGGCCGATGCCGGCTGGGCCGACGCCGACAGCCCGCTCTCCTGCGCCCCGGCCCGGGCGCGGCGGGCGAGGTACTCCTCGATCCCGCCGGGCAGGTGGGTGATCTTGCCGTCGCCGAACAGCGCGACCACCGTGTCGCAGGCGCGTTCCACCAGGTACCGGTCGTGGCTGACGACGACCAGGGTGCCCGCCCAGCCGTCGAGCAGGTCCTCCAGCCGGGCGAGCGTGTCGACGTCCAGGTCGTTCGTCGGCTCGTCGAGCAGCAGGACGTTCGGCTCGGCCATCAGCAGGCGCGTCAGCTGGAGCCGCCGCTTCTCGCCGCCGGAGAGCTGCCCGACGGGCGTCCACTGCCGCGCGGCGGGGAAGCCCAGCCGTTCCAGCACCGACGACGCCGTCAGCTCCAGCTTGCCGAGCCGCACGTACTTGGCGACGGCCTCGGTGGCCTCCAGCACGCGCATGTCCTTGGGCAGGTCCACCAGCTCCTGGGAGAGCTCGGCCAGCTGCACCGTCGTCCCGGTGATCAGCCGCCCACCCTGCAGCGGGCGCTCGCCGGTGAGGGTGCGCAACAGCGTGGTCTTGCCCGACCCGTTGACGCCGACGATGCCGATCCGGTCGCCCGGGCCCAGCCGCCACGTCACGCGGTCGAGCAGTGTGCGGCCGGCGATCTCGGCGGTGGCGTCCTCCAGCTCCAGCACGGTCTTGCCGAGCCGGTTGGTGGCGAACCCGAGCAGCTCGACGGCGTTGCGCGGCGGCGGTACGTCGGCGATCAGGGCCTCGGCGGCCTCGATCCGGTACCGCGGCTTGGCCGTCCGCGCGGGTGGGCCGCGGCGGAGCCAGGCCAGCTCCTTGCGCGCCAGGTTCTGCCGGCGCTGCTCCGCGAGATCGGTCTGCCGGGATCGCTCGGCGCGAGCGTAGATCCAGTCGGCGTACCCGCCGAGATAGCTCTCGACCTTGCCGCCTGCCACCTCCCACGTGCGCGTGCAGACGGCGTCGAGGAACCAGCGGTCGTGCGTGACGACCACGACGCCGCAACGCCGCTCCAGCAGGTGCCCGGCGAGCCAGCCGATGCCCTCGACGTCGAGGTGGTTGGTGGGCTCGTCGAGCACGACGAGATCGGGGTCGCCGACGAGCGCGGCGGCCAGCGCCACCCGGCGCTTCTCGCCGCCGGACAGCCCTTCGACCGACCGCTCCAGGTCCTCGATGCCCAGGCCGTCGAGGACGTCGCGCACCTTGGCGTCGGCGGCCCACTCGTGGTCGCCCGCCCCGTCCCAGGCGGCGAGCACGACGTCACGGACGCGGGCGCCCGGAGGCAGCGCGTCGCCCTGCGCGAGGTGCGCGAGGTTGAGCCCGCCGACCCGGCTGACGCGCCCGCCGTCGGGGGCGCGGACGCCGGTGATGATGTCGAGCAGCGTGGTCTTGCCGCCGCCGTTGAGCCCGACGACGCCGACGCGCTCGCCGCGCTCGATGCCCAGCGACACGTGGTCGAGCAGGACCCTGGACCCGTCACCGGGGACGTGGGCGAGGACCGACTCCAGGTTCACCAGGTTCTGACCGGCGGCCATCAGGCACGCACCGGCGGCCACGACGTGGGCGGCCCGGACGGAGACCCCGGCGGCTCGTGCTGGTCGACGATCCGCGCGCCCGGCACCGGCCCGTGCGCGACCCGGACCGTGCGGCACACCCCGACGCCGGCCAGCTCGGTGGCAACGTCCAGCGCGGCGTCCGCGCTCGAGCACAGGACCGCGCACGTCGGGCCGGAGCCCGAGACGAGGCCGGCCAGCGCGCCCGCGTCCACGCCGGCGCGCAGCGTGCGACGCAGCTCCGGCGCCATGCTGACGGCCGCCGCCTGCAGGTCGTTGCCCAGCGACAACGCGAGCTGGTTGGGATCCCCGCCGGAGATCGCCTCCAGCACGGGCTCGACGGGACGCTCCGCCGGGGCGGCCCCGCCGCGGAGCCGGTCCAGCTCCCGGAACACCGCCGGGGTGGACAGCCCGCCGCGGTGCAGCGCTATCACCCAGTGCTGCGGGTGCCGGGACAGCACGGGCACGATCCGCTCGCCGCGTCCCGTGCCCAGCGCCGTGCCGCCGTGCAGCGCGAAGGTGACGTCGCTGCCCAGCTCCGCGGCCGGCTCCGACAGCTCGTCACGCGAGAGATCGAGCTTCCACAGCGACGAGCACGCGACCAGCGCACCGGCCGCATCGGCGCTGCCGCCGGCCATGCCGCCCGCGACCGGGATGCCCTTGCGCAGCACCAGCCGCACATCGGGTTCCCGCCCGGCCCGCTCCGCCAGCAGCTGCACGGCCCGCCACGCCAGGTTCGTCTCGTCGGCGGGCACCTCGGAGACCCCCTCGCCGTACACCTCGATGCCGGGCGCGTCGCTCGGCGCCACCGACACCTCGTCGAACAGGCTCACCGCATGGAACACCGTGACCAGGTCGTGGAAGCCGTCCGCACGCAGGGGACCGACGGCGAGATGCAGGTTGATCTTCGCAGGTACCCGTACGGAGACGGGGGACGGGACGGCAACCGGCACCCGCCAACCCTACGTGCGGGCCTGCCGGGACCGCCGCCCGACGGTCGATCAGGGTGCCGACGGGTCGTCGGGGCGGCTGATCAGTGCCGCCGCGGCGGCGTCCTCGCGGGCGGCGCGGCCGGTTCGCGACGACCCGTCAGGGCCGGGCGGCGGCCAGCCTGCTGAACGCCGCCACGTCGAGGCGCTCGGCCCGTTCGAGGGGTTCGATCCCGGCTGCCCGCAGCGCCGCCTCCGCCGCCGCGGGCGACCCGGCCCAGCCGGAGAGCGCCGAGCGCAGGGCCTTGCGGCGCTGCGAGAACGCGGCGTCGATGAGCCCGAAGACGGCGGCCCGGTCACCGGGAGGGGGGTCACGGCGGTCGAACGCCAGCAGCCCGGAGTCGACGCCCGGCACCGGCCAGAACACCGCTCGCGGCACCGGCCCGGCCCGGCGGGCGGCGGCGAACCAGGCCAGCTTCGCACTGGGAACTCCGTAGGTCCGGCCGCCCGGCTCGGCCGCGAGCCGCTCGGCCACCTCGGCCTGCACCATCACCAGGCCCCGCCGGATCTGCGGCAGCTCCGCGAGCAGGTGCA
>JBBQEF010000386.1:0-4856 GCA_038320445.1 Mycobacteriales bacterium | reverse complement strand
ATGCTCGCCGCGGGCGCCACCATCGCCGGCAAGGCGGTGTGCGAGGACCTCTGCTTCTCCGGCGGCTCGCACACCTCGCGCACCGGTGCGGTCCGCAACCCGTGGGACGAGACGCGCTCGGCGGGCGGCTCGTCGAGCGGCAGCGCGGCGCTGGTCATGTCCGGGATCGTCGACGTGGCCCCCGGCGGCGACCAGGGCGGCTCGGTGCGCATACCCAGCGCGTACACCGGGACCGTCGGGCACAAGCCGACCTGGGGCCTCGTCCCCTACACCGGCGCGTTCCCGATCGAGCAGACCATCGACCACGTCGGCCCGATCACCCGCACCGTCACCGACGCCGCGCGCGTGCTGAACGTGATCGCGGGCCCGGACGGGCTCGACCCCCGCCAGCCCCGCGACGTGGTGCCCGCCGACTACCTGGCCGCCATCGCCCGCGGCGCCGAGGGGATGCGGGTGGGCGTGGTGTCGGAGGGGTTCGGCCACCCCAACTCCGAGGCCGGGGTGGACGACGCGGTGCGCTCCGCCGTCGACACGCTGCGCGGGGCGGGCCTGTCGGCCGCGAACGTCTCCATCCCGTGGCACGCCCACGGCACGAAGATCTGGGACGTCATCGCCACCGAGGGCGCCGCATCGCAGATGGTCGACCTCAACGGCTACGGGCTGAACTGGAAGGGCCTCTACGACCCCGAGGTGATGGAGCACTACGGCAACCAGTGGCGCGCCGACGGCAGCCAGTTCTCCGAGACCGTCAAGCTCGTGCTGCTCGCCGGCAGGTACGCACTCAACCGCTACCAGGGAAAGCACTACGGGATGGCCCAGAACCTGGCCATCGAGCTGCGCCGGGCCTACGACGAGGCGCTCAGCAGCTACGACGTGCTGGTGATGCCGACGCTGCCGCTGCAGGCCACCCTCATCCCGAAGCCCGACGCCGGCCGCGAGGAGGTCATCCCGCGAGCGCTGGAGATGATCGCCAACACCTGCGTCACCGACGTCACCGGGCACCCCGCGTGCTCGGTTCCGGCCGGGCTGGTCAACGGCCTGCCGACCGGCATGATGATCATCGGTAAGCAGTTCGACGACGCCACCGTACTGCGCGTCGCCCACACGTTCGAACAGGCCGTCGGGGGTTTCCCGACGCCGTCCACGGCGTCGGTCCGGTCCGCTGGTCAGGACCGGCCGATCAACACGGCTGGGAGCCAGGTATGAACGGCGTGCACGATCTCGGCGGCACCGATGGGCTCGGTCCCGTCCCCGTCCCGGACAGCGAGCCGGTGTTCCGCGCGGAGTGGGAGAAGGCGGCGTTCGCCATGTTCTCCATGCCGTTCCGCGCCGGGTTCTTCGGCGTCGACATGTTCCGCTACGGCATCGAGCAGATGCACCCGGCCGTCTACCTGAGCTCGCCATACTACGAGCACTGGATGCACGCCGCCGAGCACTGGGGCATCGACAAGGGTGTCCTGGACGAGGCGGAGATCGAGAAGCGCACCCGGTTCTACCTGGACAACCCTGACGCCCCGCTGCCCGAGCGCGAGGACCCGGACCTGCTCGCGTTCGTCGACGGCGTGGTCAAGGCCGGCGCACCGGCCGGACGACCGTCGGACAACGTCGCGAAGTTCGCCGTCGGCGACCTCGTCACGGTGATCGACAGCAGCCCCCACGGCCACACCCGCAAGGCTCGCTACGTCCGCGGCAAGACCGGCACGATCGAGATGGCGCACGGCACGATGATCTACCCCGACAGCGCGGGCAACGGCGGTGGCGAGGACCCCGAGCACGTCTACACGGTCAAGTTCACCAACGAGGAGCTCTGGGGCGCCGACGCCGCCGAGCCCAACGGCGTCGTCTACTTCGACGTCTGGGAGCCCTACATCACGAAGGTGGGAGCATGAGCACCACGATCCGTACCCCCGAGGAGATCGCCGCCCGCGTCAAGGCGCTGGAGGCCATCATGATCGAGAAGGGGATCATGACGACCACCGCGATCGACCGCCTCGTGGAGATCTACGAGAACGAGGTCGGCCCGCAGCTCGGCGCGTCGGTCGTGGCCAGGGCGTGGACCGACCCGGAGTTCAAGGCCCGCCTGCTCGCCGACACCACCGCGGCCTGCGCCGAGCTGGGCATCGGCGGGCTGCAGGGTGAAGACATGGTGGTCGTCGAGAACACCGACACGGTGCACAATGTCATCACCTGCACCCTGTGCTCCTGCTACCCGTGGCCGGTCCTCGGGCTGCCCCCGAACTGGTACAAGGGCCCGGAGTACCGCTCCCGCATCGTCCGCGAGCCGCGCAAGGTGTTGCGCGAGGACTTCGGCTTCGACGTGCCCGAATCGGTCGAGGTCCGCGTCTGGGACTCCTCGTCGGAGATGCGCTACTGGGTCCTCCCGCAGCGCCCGGCCGACACGGTGGGCCTCGACGAGAAGGCGCTCGCCGCGCTCGTCACGCGCGACTCGATGATCGGCACCGGCCCCGTCGCGAGCGCCTGATGGCGTTCCGGCAGGACGCCACCGAGCTGGGCGACGCGCGGCGGCGCGTCGAGGCGCTGGTCGGCACGGGCGAGCAACGCGCGTTCACCGAGCCGTGGGAGGTCAGGGCGTTCGCGATCGCGGTGGCGGCCTACCACAACGGCCAGTACGAGTGGAGCGAGTTCCAGCTCTCCCTGATCGACTCGATCAAGAAGTGGGAGGCCGAGGGCGGCGAGCCCTGGTCGTACTACGAGCACTGGCTGGAGGCGCTGGAGACGGTGCTGGCCGGCAACGGCGCCCTGAGCGACGCAGCGCTGGACGAGAAGACGAAGGCGATGCTGGCGATCCCGAAGGCGGCCAACCACCACGAGGCCCACAAGGACCCAGTGGCAGTAGACCCAGCCCGCTAACCTCCCGCTCCGCCCTCCGCGCTCACCCATCCCGAACGAGTGGCGCTTTCGTTCGAACCTATGCAACGAAAGTGCCACTCGTGGGGAGGGTGGAGGCGGCCCAGTCCACGTGGTGGGCGTGGATCCACGCCGTGTTCTGCTTTGCCGCCATCCGCAGGCCCACGGGAAGCAGCGCGTCGCGGATCACCCGGCCCACCGGGCCCGCCGCCTTGCTGCTGCTCGACCTCGCGCCGTACTTCACGATCTTCTCGACGCGGTCCCGGCGCAGCTGCTCGAAGCGGCGGAACGCGGTGGCGGTGTCGGGCGCGTCGCGCAGGAACCGTGCCAGCAGCACGGCGTCCTCCAACGCCATCGCCGCGCCCTGGCCCGACGCGGGCGACGTCGCGTGGGCGGCGTCGCCGATGATGATCATGTTGTTGCGGTGCCAGGTGGGCACCGTCGGCACGTCGTAGGTGGCCCACCCGACCAGCGGGCCCGGGTCGGCGCCGATGATCTCGGCGAACGGGCCCCGGTCGTCGGCGGTCAGCTCCAGCAGCCAGGTGCGCCACTGCGCGTCCGCCATGGCCGCGAGCTCGCCGGGGGGTGGCTCGTCGGCACGCGGCGGGTTGGCGAACCAGGCCACCCGGCCGTCCGGAGTGGTGACGTAGGCCCAGAAGCAGCGCCGACCGAACACCATCTGGAACTCCCCGGCGGGCGCGTCGACGGTCATGTCGGGGACGACACCGCCGATGTTGAGCACCGGCACGTAGCGCGCGGGCGGTGCCGACGGGTCGATCACCTGCCGCACCCGGGAGCGGATGCCGTCGCAGCCGATCAGCAGGTCACCCTCGGCGGTGCCGCCGTCGGCGAACGTGGCGATCACGCGCCCGCCGTCGTGCCTCGCGTCGACGAACCGCCGGCCGTAGGCGATCGACGCGCCCCGGGCGACGGCCTCGTCCCGCAGCGCCGCGTAGAGATCTCCGCGCGGCATCATCTGCGTTTCCGTGCCGTCGGCGAGCGGGGCGCCGTTCGACATCCGGCCGAGCACCTTGCCCGAGCCGGACAGGAACCGCATCGACGGCTGCGCGAAGCCGATGCCCGCGAGCACGTGCTGCGCGTCGACGGCGGCCAGCGCGTCGATGCCGTTGGCCTGCAGGGTCAGCCACGAGCCGACCTCGTCGGCCCCGGTGGGGTGCCCCTCGAACATCTCGGCGTGGATCCCCGCCTTCTGCAGCGCCATGGCCACCACCGGCCCCGCGATCCCCGCCCCGATCACCAGTGCCGTGGTCATGCCGCCTCCTCGCTAGAGTCAACTCGCAGAAAGCGAGTATCTCGTCTGAACGAGTATCTTGGCTATACGAGATACCGTCAAGGAGGTCCGGTGACCGAGGAGGAAAAGCTGCGCAGCGAGGTGATGGCGTCCGTGCTGCGCTTCATCGCGAGCGTCGTGGTGCACAACACCGCCGTCGCGCAGCGGGTCGGGATGGGGCCGAGCGACCTGCAGTTCGTCAGCCTCCTGAACCTCAACGGGCCGCTCACCCCCGGGAACCTCGCGGAGCTGACGGGCCTGACCACCGGCACCGTCACCGGGGTCATCGACCGGCTGGAGAAGGGCGGCTTCGTGCGCCGCGTGCGCGACGACGGCGACCGCCGGAAGGTGCTCGTCACCCCGGTCCCCGACGGCATGGCCCGGCTGGCCGGCGAGTACGCCGGGCACGGCCGGCACACCGACGCGGTGATGGCGAAGCGGAGTGCGGCCGAACTGCAGGTGATCGCCGACTTCCTGGCCGACATGAACGCCTCCCCGGGTGGCCCCTGACCGCAACGAGCCCGCGCGATGCGCCACAGGGGCCCGTGACGGGGCGGCGCTTCAGAGGAAGTAGCGGTTGCTCATGGGGAGGATCTCTGCCGGAGGCAGGTCGACCGGGCGACCGTCGATCTCCACCTCCAGGCTGTCCGGGCTCACCCGCACCTCCGGGCTCGCCGTGTTCAGCACGAGATCGGCC
>JBBQEF010000385.1:0-4868 GCA_038320445.1 Mycobacteriales bacterium | reverse complement strand
ACGTTGGCGGTCTTGCGGCCGATGCCGGGCAGCGCGACCAGCTCGTCGAGGGTGCTCGGGAGCACGCCGTCGTGGTGCTCGACGACGGCCGCACCCAGCCCGATGAGGGAGCTCGCCTTGTTGCGGAAGAACCCGGTGCTGTGGATCATCTCCTCGAGCTCGGCGCGATCGGCCTTCGCGTAGTCGAGCGCGGTGGGGTAGCGCACGAACAACGCCGGTGTGACCGTGTTGACGAGCTTGTCGGTGCTCTGCGCCGACAGGATCGTGGCGACGGCGAGCTCGAGCGGCGTGCGGAAATCGAGCTCGCAGTGGGCATCGGGATGGGTGGCGGCGAGCATCCGGAGCGTGCGGCCGACGCGGCGGGCCCGCCCCAGTGCGGGTTCGCCTGCGGCGACGCGCTTGGCGAGCCGCGCGGCGTTGCGGGAGAGATCGGGCCGGGTGGTCACGAGAAGAAGCGTACGGCGGACCCCCGACAGTCACCGAGAAGCCCGGGATCCCGATCACCCGTCGCGGCCCGCCGAGGTCACGAAACGGTGTCGACGCGCGGCCGCACCCACCCCCGGAGTGTCGCGGCGGGCCGGGATGCGGGACGATCCCTCCCGACATGACTGCCTGGTTGTCCGTCCTCGTGCCGCTGCTGGTGATGTTCTTCGCGCTCGGGATGGAGCGCGTCGAGTCCCGGTTGCGGGAGTCCACCGTACGCACCGACGAGCTCGACGAGCTGCTCGACAAGCCACGTCCGGATGAGGTCCGGGCCCTGTTCCGGCAAGGCACGGGCCGCGCGTTGGAGCTGTTCCGGCTGCGTAGCCGCAACCCCCGGGGGCGGCGCCCTGACAAGCGCGACAAGGCCGCCTGAGCCGCCGCACGCGAAGGCCGGCCGGGCGATCTCGTCCGGTCCGGACACCATGCCCGCCGTTCGTGTAGGCGAAACCGCTCGCACGATGTCACAGAGTGCTGGCGCAACCCCTAGACTGGCGCGCCGATGATCGCCGCGGGCCAGCGGCCGGGACGAGGAGCGGTGCAGTGGACGAGGTTCTGATCCGCGCAGGGATCTTCCAGGGTGTCGAGCCGCACGCGGCCGACGCACTGGCACAGGCGTTGGAGAGCGCGGAGTTCCCGCGCGGACACGTGATCTTCGCCGAGGGTGAGCCGGGCGATCGCCTCTACATCGTCGGCAGCGGCAAGGTGAAGATCGGCCGCAAGTCGCCGGACGGGCGCGAGAACCTGCTGATGGTGGCCGGCCCCTCCGACATGTTCGGCGAGCTGTCGATCTTCGATCCCGGCCCGCGGACGTCGTCGGCCACGGCCGTCACCGAGGTTCGCGCGTTCACGATGGACCGGGCCGCGCTCCGCGAGTGGATCGGCAAGCGCCCCGAGATCGCCGAGCAGCTCCTGCGCGTGCTGGCCCGTCGGCTGCGCCGCACCAACAACATGCTGGCCGACCTGATCTTCACCGACGTGCCGGGGCGCGTGGCCAAGTCGCTGTTGCAGCTGGCGCGGCAGTTCGGGTCGCAGGAGTCCGGCCTGTTGCGGGTCACCCACGACCTGACGCAGGAGGAGATCGCCCAGCTCGTCGGCGCGAGCCGGGAGACGGTGAACAAGGCGCTCGCCGACTTCGCCCACCGCGGCTGGCTTCGGCTGGAGGGCAAGAGCGTGCTGATCCTGGAGCCCGAGCGCCTGGCCCGCCGCGCCCGCTGAGCGCGCCCGCTGAGGGCTGGTCGTCCGGGCGCGGAGGTCTGTGTCACGCACGGGCGGAACAAACTGGTACGTGCGTACCAGACTGTGCGACCCTGGTCGGGTGTCGTCCTCGTCCGCGTCCCTCTCCGACTACCGCGCTGCCCTGACCGCCCCCGGAGCCCTCGTCCCCGTCCTCGCCTCGGCGGTGGGCCGGTTCCCGATCGCGATGGTCGGTTTCGCGACGCTGCTCTACGTCCAGCGGGTGACGGGGTCCTTCGCGGTCGCCGGGCTGGTGTCGGCCGGGTTGCTGGCCGGGCAGTCCGTGGGGGCGGTGGCGCAGGGCAGGCTGATGGACCGCTGTGGCCCGACGCGGCCGTTGCTGGGCGCGTCGGCGCTGTTCGCGCTGGCCGCGGCGATGTTGGTGGCCGCGATCGAGACGGGCGAGCCGGTCGCGCTGCTCGTGGCGCTGTCGCTGCTCGCCGGGCTCGTGCTCCCGGCCCTGCCGGGCGCGTCCCGGGCGCTGTGGTCGCTGCTGGTCCCGCCCGGCCCGCGCCGGGACGCGGCCTACAGCTACGAGGCGATCAGCCTGGAGGTCTTCTTCATCCTCGGACCGGCCATCGCCGCGTTCCTGGTCGCGACGCCGTGGCCCGGTACGGGTGTCGTCGTCGCCGTCACCGGCATGATCATCGGAGCGGTGGGCTTCGCACTCAGCGGGCCGGTCCGCAGCCAGGAGCCCGCTCCGCGCGGCCCGTCGGCCGGGATGCTCGGGGTGATCGCCCGGCCGGGGATGCGCACGGTGGCGCTCGCGTCGCTCGGTTTCGGGCTGGTCATCGGATCGGTCGAGGTCGGGGTGCCCGCCACGACCACCGCGATGGGCTCCACCGCCACGCTGGGCGGAGTGCTGCTCTCGGCCTGGTCGGCGGCGTCGGTGGTGGCCGGGGTGGCGTACTCGCTGCGCCCGTGGCCGCGGCCGCTGAACCTGCGGATGCCCGTGCTGCTCGGGGCGTTCGCCCTCTGCGTGGTGGCGATGGCGCCGGCCGGA
The DNA here is from genome assembly GCA_038320445.1 of Mycobacteriales bacterium. GTDB lineage: Bacteria > Actinomycetota > Actinomycetes > Mycobacteriales > Pseudonocardiaceae > Pseudonocardia. The sequence continues at coordinate 2,149 of JBBQEF010000385.1, read as the reverse complement.
CCGCTCGCGTCGCTGCCGCTGCTGGTGGTGGCCATGCTGGCGGCCGGGGCGACGATCACGCCGCAGGTCACCGCGCACTCGCTGGGCGTCGAGGAGGTCTTGCCGCCCGGTACCGCGACGGAGGGCTTCGGCTGGGTGGTCACCGCCGCCACGCTGGGGCTGGCGATCGGCCAGTCGACGGCCGGGATCGCGGTGCAGTCCGTCGGGCCGTCGGGGGCGTTCCTCGCGGGTGGCGTCGCGGGGTCGGCGGTGGCCCTGATCCTGTGGCTGCGGCGCCGGAGCTACCGCCCCGCAGAATCCCGGACGTACACCAGCTGGGCCTCCACGGACAGGTCGGCCGCCGGCCAGAGCACCTCGTCGACGTCGGCGTAGACCATCTCGACCACCTGCCGCGCCGTCGCGTCGTGGCCGAGCCGCCCGAGCGCGTCCCGGACCTGGTCGAGGCGCTGCTCGCGGTGCTCGAGATAGGCGGCCGCGGCCGCGGGCGCGTCCGGGAGCTCCGGGCCGTGGCCGGGCAGCACGGCGGTGCCGGGCCGGAGGTCGGCGAGGCGGCGCAGCGAGTCCAGGTACGGGCCCAGCACGCCGTCCGGATGCGCGATCACGGTGGTGCCGCGGCCCAGGATCGTGTCGCCCGTGAGCACCACCGGGTCCGTGCCGGGCCCGTCGAGCAGGAACGAGAGCGAGTCCGACGTGTGCCCGGGCGTGTGCACCACCCGCAGCTCGACGCCCGCAGCCGCCACCACGTCGCCGTCGCCCAGGGCCTCGGAGCCCAGCACGAGGGAGCGGTCCAGCGCCCGCACGGGCGCCCCGGTCAGCTCCGCGAACCGCCGGGCACCGCCGGCGTGGTCGGGGTGGCGGTGGGTGAGCAGCACCAGCGCGACGGGCCCCTGCTCGGCGACCCGGCGCAGGTGCTCGTCGTCCTCCTCGCCGGGGTCGACCACCACGCACGCCTCGACGCCGGGCGCCCGCAGCACCCAGGTGTTGGTGCCCTCCAGCGTCATCGGCGACGGGTTGCGCGCCAGCACCACCGACGCCAGCGGCGTGACGGGGCGCAGCTCCTCGTAGACCGGGTGGGTCATGCGTCCGCGCCCGGCGCCGCCGTGCCCTCTCCCGCGGCGGCGCGAGACGGCGTGAGGTGCATCTCCGCGCTCTCGAAGCCCGGATCGCCGGGCAGCACGACCACGACCTGGTCACCCTCGCGGCGGACCATCGGGATCACCGGGCGGACGACGCGCTGCGCGGCCGCGGCCAGCAGCGCCGCCACGTCGGGGTGCTCGTCGATCTCGCGCAGGGCCGTGAACGTCGGCGCGAGCAGCTGCATGTCGCCGCGCTGCCAGTGCTCCAGCGCTTCGGCCGGGTGCCACCAGCCCGCCTCGACGGCCTCGGTGGTGTGCGCGTCGGCCTCCTGCCCGGCCGGCACGCGCGCGACGAAGAACGCGGTGTCGTAGCGCTTCGGCGACTGCGGTGGAGTGATCCACCGGGCCCACGCCGTCAGCAGGTCGGACCGCAGCACCAGCCCGGCGTCGGCCAGCACCTGCGCGAGGGTCCTGCGGTGGGCGACGAGCTCGGCCCGCTCGTGCGGCGGCACCGGACCGGGGCCGGCCAGCAGGACGCCGCACTCCTCGAACACCTCGCGGACGGCCGCGTGCACCAGGGCGCCCGCGAGCGTCGCGTCGCAGTCCAGCCGCTCACCCCAGACCTCGGGCGACGGCCCGCTCCAGGCGGCGGGATCCGGCACGTCGGACGCATCGACGCCACCCCCGGGAAACACCGTCATCCCGCCCGCGAACGCCATCCCCGCGACGCGGCGCTGCAGGAAGACCTGCAGCGGGCTGCGCCCCGGTGCGGGGTGGTCGCGGACGAGCAGCACGGTGGCCGCCGGCTTCGGCACGGTGGGCTCGGAGGGCACCGCCGGACAGTATCCCGGCCACCGGCAGGATGGGCGCCGTGGACGTCCTCCGCGTCGGGTTGGTCGGTGGTGGCCCGTGGGCCCGCGCGGTGCACGCGCCGGGCCTGGCCGCGCACCCCGGCACCTCCCTCGCCGGCGTGTGGACACGCCGGCCGGACGTGGCCGCCGAGCTGGCGGCGACGTTCGGGACCACCGCGCACATCGACCTCGACGAGCTGCTCGACGCCGTCGACGCGGTCG
>JBBQEF010000384.1:0-4879 GCA_038320445.1 Mycobacteriales bacterium | reverse complement strand
CAGGGCCTCGTCCAGTCCCGGGCCGGCGGCGACGATGTGGACGGTGGGGTCGGAGCGGGCGGCGCGGACGTCGTCGACCATGCCGTCGACGTCGCGCAGGATGCCCCGCGCGTGCCACAGCAGCGTCCGGCCCGGCTCCGTGGCGTCGACGCCGTCGCGGTGCCGCTCGAAGATGTCGAAGCCCACCGAGCCCTCGATGCGGCGTAGCTGGACGCTGACCGTCGGCTGGGCCACACCCAGGTCGCGGGCGGCAGCCGACAGCGCCCCCGCGTCGGCGACCGCGACGAGCAGGCGCAGATGCCGGATGTCCAGATCCACGTGCGGATAGTAGGCGGCGGCCGGTGGCACGTCCGTCCTTCACATGGTCAGAACGCCCATCCACCGCGGTCGGCGCTGGTAGCTCACCCGGACCGAACGCCGCCGGACGGTGGTCCCGTGCACGACGAGGTGCACCGTGCCCGGCGCCGGGCCGGCCGGGACGGCGGTCCGCGCAAGAGAACCGGCGCCACGAACTCCGCCGAGGTCGGCGGTGCCCCCGGGGGGAAGGACCAGCTGGACGGGATGACCGAGCACCCGCAACTCGATGTCGACCTCCGCGTGGGGTATCACGGCGGAGCGGAAGTCCAGCGTCGCCTCGCCGGAGCCGAACGGCGGGCCGCTCCCGCTCTGGCCGTCGACCAGCAGCCTGCGGGGCACCGGCCAACGCCCCTCGCGCAGCACGCCGCCCGGTCCGAGCCGCAGCACGACGACGTCACGAGCCGGCCGGGCCAGCAACCACCGTTCACGATCGGTCGGCAGGTCGGCCAGCGGCAGGTCGAGCTCGCCGGCGAACCTGGCCCGGTAGACCGCGGCCAACCGCTCGTCGAGCTCGTCCAGGGAGATGCGCCCCTCACCGTGGGCCTCGGCGAGCCACGCCGCGGCGTTCTCCCGCTCGGCATCGGTGAGCCGGATGCCCGGTCGCGGCCGGTCTTCGCACACGACAGGAGCCTACGTCCGGCGTGTATCTGCCCGTGATACCCACGGCGTGGCCCGGAGGGTCGCACCGCCACCCAGGTCGTCGTGCTCGCCGCCGTCCGCTGAGACCGACGACGCCGAGACCCGCTCACGAGAGCCGACCGATGCCGGCTCGCCACAGCCGCGTCACGGTCGGGCTCCTACGACGTCAGGGCGGGCCGGCCGACTTCCTCGCGTCCGCCGGCCACCCGACGCGCGTGCTCCAGATGGGGTGAACGGGATCAGGCGAAGGTCGCGGCGTCGATGACGAAGCGGTAACGGACGTCGCTGGCGACGACGCGGTCGTAGGCGTCGGTGATGTCGGAGGCGGGGATGAGCTCGATCTCCGCGCCCAGGCCGTGCTCGGCGCAGAAGTCGAGCATCTCCTGGGTCTCGCGGATGCCGCCGATCATCGAACCGGCCCAGCTGCGCCGGCCACCGATCAGCGCGAACGCCGGGACCTCCAGGGGCTCCGCGGGCGCGCCGACGTTGACCATCGTGCCGTCCAGGCCCAGCAGCGACAGGTACTTCTCCATCGGCAGCTTCGCGGACACGGTGTTGACGATCAGGTCGAACGTGCCCGCGAGCGTCTCGAAGGTGGCGTCGTCGCTGGTGGCGTAGTAGTGGTCGGCACCGAACCTCTCGCCGTCCGACTTCTTCGACAGGGTCTGGGACAGCACCGTCACCTCGGCGCCCAGCGCGTGCGCGATCTTCACACCCACGTGGCCGAGCCCGCCCATCCCGACGATGGCGACCTTCTTGCCCGGTCCCGCGCCCCAGTGCTTGAGCGGCGAGTACAGGGTGATGCCCGCGCACAGCAGCGGCGCCGCGACGTCCAGCTCGATCCCTTCGGGGATGCCGAGCACGTAGTTCTCGTCGACGACGATCTTCTCGGAGTAGCCGCCGTCGGTGGGCTTGCCGTCGAGCGTGCCGCCGTAGGTGCCGACGTTGCCCTTCAGGCAGTACTGCTCCTCGCCGGCCTTGCAGTGGGCGCACTCGCGGCAGGAGTCCACCATGCAGCCGACTCCGACGCGGTCGCCGACCGCGTACTTGCTGACGTCCGAGCCGACCGCGGAGACGATCCCGGCGATCTCGTGGCCGGGCACGAGCGGGTAGGCCGTCTCGCCCCACTCTCCCCGCGCGGTGTGGATGTCGGAATGGCAGATGCCGGCGAACTTGATGTCGATCAGCACGTCGGCCGGCTTCAGATCGCGCCGGACGATCGTGGTCTTCTCGAACGGGGACTGCGGCGATGCGGTGGCATACGCGTTCACGGTTGTGGTCACGCGTGAGGATTCCCAGGCCGCGCCGGCCCCAATCGCGTTGTCTCGACCATCACGGCAGGCGCCGTCTCCTCGCAGTGTTCGGGCACAGCCGACACGGGGTGTTCGCAGCTCGTCCGATCCCTGGGCTTCGGTCACGATCCCCTGCACCCCTCGCCCTCCGGAACCGTCAGTGCACAGGTCACGGCGGCTCGGCCCGTCGGCGGGGCGGTGACGGCCCGGTGGCAACGTGATCGCTCCGGTCGCCCACCACAGCCGGCAGCGCAGGTCGGGGGCCAGGGCTACCCTCTCCGGCATGCGTTCGGCCCGGACCGCCCTCCTCGTCCTGTTCGTCCTGATCACCGCAGGCTGTGCGACGGCTGCGCCACCGTCGGCCGTGCCCGCCGCGGTGGCCACCGCGGCGCCGACCGGGCCGTCGGACTCCGCGGAGATGGTGTGCTCATCGGAGGCCCAGCTCGACATCGCCGAGGCGCTGGGCATCGCGGCACAGCAGGTGGAGAAGCCCACGTGGCAGGACCGCGTCTACTCCTGCCGCTACGTCTACGCAGGCGGCTCGTTCCTCATGTCGGTGAAGGAGCTGAAGAACGATCTGGAGACCACCAGCTACTTCGAATCCCTCCAGAAGGAGGTCGGGAGCGCGCAGAACGTCGACGGGCTGGGTCAGGGCGGGTTCATCACCCCGAACGGCTCCGTGGTGGTGCGCAAGGACTTCAAGGTCCTGCTCGTCGACGACGCGGCACTGCCGGCGACGATGTCCAGCCCGCCGCTCACGCCCGGCAACGTCGCCATGCTCGTCGCAAAGACGGTCATGAGCTGCTGGACCGGCGCCTGAGCGCGCACATCGTAGGTACTTCCCTGCCGAGCAGCGGCGCCCCTGAGAGCCGCCCCGGTGAATGACCGGCGATGAGCGACGGACGACCGTGCCAGGCCCGTTCGGCGGCACGCCGGAGTCCGAATGCGTACGAGGCGCCTCAGCTCCGGCTCGGCCGACCACCGGTCCGCAGCCCGCCGCCCACCGGCCGCAGCACCGCACCCTCGACGCAACCGCGACACCGAACGTGCCGCAGCCTGGAGCCGAACCCCGACCCGACCGAAGGTGCCCGCCCATGCCCACCCGCCCCGAGACCCGCCGCGGCGTGCTGCTCGCGCTGGCCGCGTCCGTCCTGCTGGCCGCGTCGGCGTGCGGGAACAGCGCGCCCGCCCAGCCGGCCGCAGCCGCACCGCCGCCCGCAGCGCCCGCGACCCACGACATGAACGGCGTGCCGATGAGCGGGGACATGGGCGGCATGCAGATGGGCAACGGCGGCACCGAGCTCTGGGCCGTGCAGACCGGCCCGCTCGGCGTCATCGTCACCGACGGCACGGGGCACATGCTCTACCGCTCCGACGCGGACAGCGCGAGCCCACCCGCGGCCAACTGCACCGGCGCGTGCGCGGCCACCTGGGTGCCCGTGCGCGTCACCGACGGCCGGCCCCCGGACCTGGCGGGCGTGGACCAGGCCAAGGTGGGCACGGTCTTCCGTACCGACGGCCCCGCGCAGATCACGCTCGCCGGGTGGCCGCTGTACTGGCACCAGGGCGAGTCGCCGGGCCTGGCGACGGCCGGGGCGAACGGCAAGGACGGCTGGTTCGTGGCGACCCCCACCGGGGCCAAAGCCGCCGGCTGACATCCGCCGAACCGGACATACCCGAAACGGCATGACAATGCAACCACCACTGAGTTGCAGGAGCCTCAGGGTCGTGTTTACGTCCCACCATGAGCTCCTCTCGCTGGTCCCGCATGGCGGGTTCGTTCAACGCGCAAGATCGGCGTTCGCTTGTCGGGATGGGTGCGTTCATCGCGCTGCTGCACGTGATCGGGTTCGGGGTTCTGATCCTGTTCGTCATCCCTGCTCGCTATGACCTCGGCACCACCGGCGTCTACACCGTCGGCATCGGCGTGCTGGCGTACACGTTCGGGCTGCGGCACGCGTTCGACGCCGACCACATCGCCGCCGTCGACAACACCACCCGCAAGCTGCTGGAGGACCGCAGCGCCGGTGGTCCGCGGCCGCTGTCGGTCGGTTTCTGGTTCTCCCTGGGCCACTCCACGATCGTCTTCCTGCTGACGTTCCTGCTGGCGCTGGGGGTCAAGGCGCTGGCCGGGCAGGTGGAGGACAACTCGTCGGTGCTGCACTCGGTCACGGGTGTGATCGGGGCGTCGGTGTCCGGGGTGTTCCTGTGGGTCATCGGCCTGATGAACCTGGTGGTGCTCGTCGGCATCGTCGCGGTGTTCCGGCGGATGCGGCGCGGCGAGTTCGACGAGGCCGAACTGGAGAAGCACCTCAACGCACGCGGGTTCATGAACCGGTTTCTCGGGCGCCTCACCCGCTCCATCCGCAAGCCGTGGCAGATCTATCCCGTCGGGGTGCTGTTCGGTCTCGGGTTCGACACGGCCAGCGAGGTCGGGCTGCTGGTGCTGGCCGGCGGCGCCGCGGCCTTCAACCTGCCGTTCTACGCCATCCTGGTGCTGCCCGTGCTGTTCGCGGCGGGCATGTGCCTGATGGACACCACCGACGGCATCTTCATGAACGTGGCCTACGGCTGGGCCTTCGCCAAGCCGG
>JBBQEF010000383.1:0-4881 GCA_038320445.1 Mycobacteriales bacterium | reverse complement strand
GCACCGTGGCGGGCGCGGGAACGGGAACGGGCAACGATCCCGACGCCGGGGCCGAGCCGGTCGGCTGGTTGTGGGCGAACCACCAATTCTCCACCATGTCGACCAGACCGCCGCCCCCGTGGTCACGCGCCCACTCGACGGTGCGCGCCTGCCAGCCGGCGTCCCCCGGGTACACCAGCGCCTCCGCGTACGACAGGCCCGCCGTGCCGATCATCAGCACGACGACCAGCGCGGCCACCCTCCGCGCGATGCGACCACCGCCGCCATGGCGACGGTGACGCGGCGAACCGGACGAGGGCGACTCCGGTGCCCCTATGGGCACGCCCTGGTCGGTCATGCCCATCGTTTGCCTCCGCGAGGTGGTCAGGTGATGCCGATCCAGCCTCGCCCCCACGTCATTTCCCGAGCGTGTACGGGAGATGAGAGCCGACTCATCCACGCCCGCCTTCCGGCTGCGCGGCCGTGTTCATCGGGCTCGCGCCGGTCGCCCTCGCCCCATGACGCCCACGACGTCAGCGACGGCTCGTCGACGGACGGATGTCGCCATGCTCCTCCGCCCGTCCCGCATTCACCGCTGCGGCGACGATCGGGAGATCCAGCCTCACCGCCGCACCTCCGCCGGGGCGGTTGCTCGCAGTGACGTCGCCCCCGTGCGCCACGGCGATGGCACGGACGATCGACAGGCCCAGCCCGGTACCACCGCTGTCACGGCCCCGCGCGGCCTCCGCACGGTGGAACCTCTTGAAGGCGTGCGGCAGGAAGTCGGGAGGGAACCCCGGCCCACGATCGGCCACGTCGACGGTGACGGACCCGGATCGGGGCACGCACAGCCTCACGTCCACAGAGCTGCCAGGTGGGGCGTGCCGGGTGGCGTTGTCGAGCAGGTTGTCCATCGCCTGGCGCAGCCGGTCCGGGTCGGCCTGCACGGTCAACTCGGCCGGGCCGTGCACCTCGACCGTGATCCCCCGTGCCGTGGCCCGAGCCTCGGCTCCTCGGGCCGCGGCGGCGAGCAGTTCGGGCAGCGCCACATCTGCGGGACGCAGGAACGGCTGGTGGTTGTCCGCGCGGGCGAGCAGCAAGAGGTCCTCGGCCAGCCGGATCAGCCGGTCGGTCTCCAGCCCGGCGACGGTGATCGCCTCGACCAGATCGTCGCGGCTGCGCCCCGGGCGGGCAGCGAGCTCGAGTTCCGTGCGCAGGATCGCCAGTGGGGTCCGCAGCTCATGGCCGGCGTCGGCCACGAACCCACGTTCACGTTCCAACGCCTCCTGCAAGCGGGCCAGCAGGGCGTTCATCGTCCTACCGAGGGCGGCGATCTCATCACGGGTCGAGGGCACCGCCAGCCGTTGCCCGAGGTCCTGGTCGCTGATCTCCGCGGTCTGCCGGCGCATCCGCTCCACCGGCCGCATCACCGCCCCGGCCAACAGCCACGCTCCCACCCCGGCGAGGATCGCAGCCGGCGGCCCGCCGACCAGCAGGGCCGATCCGGCCCGTTCCACCGCGGCATCCGACACATCGGTACCGGTTCCCACGACCACGACGAGCCGGCCGCTGCCGGCCGACGCCGGAACGGTGGTGGCGAGGACACGGCTGCGGTCACCGTTCACCATCGCGGTGAACGACGTCTCGCCGGCCAGCGCCTGCGAGCGCTGCACGGCGTCGAGCAGCGGCGTCGGGCCTGCCTCCGGGGAGAAGGCTCCTATCAGCCCGTCCGGAGAGCTGACCTGGACAATCCCGTCGGCTGCGCCGAACGGCGGTGCGCCACCCTCCGTGCCCATCTCGTCCGCCACCACTGCGACCCGCGCCCGCAGGCCTGGATCCAGCGAGGCATCCACACTGACACGCAGCTGGAGCACGAAAGCCAGCCCGGCCACCGCGATCACGACAGCGGTGGCCAGTGCGAACAACAACGCCAGCCGCAAGCGCAACGGCATCGCAACCCCTCTCCGCCACGCACGGCGATGGTCATGCCGAGCTGAGCGCGGTCGGCTCGGTCCGCAACCGGTATCCCGCGCCACGGACCGTTTCGAGCTGTTCCACGTCGAACGGGCGGTCGACCTTGCGTCGCAGGTAGAGCATGTACTGGTCGACGACATTGGACGCTCCGTCGTACGCGAAGTCCCATACGTGTTCCAGGATGCGGGTGCGGGTCAGCACCTGTCCCGGATGGCGCAGGAACAGCTCCAGCAGGGCGAACTCCTTGCTGGAGAGCTCCAGTTCGGCGTTCCCTCGCCATGCCCGTCGGGTAGCCGGGTCCAGCCGCAGGTCGGCGACCTGCAACTCGGTCGGGCGCTCCACCGCGCCGCGACGGATCAGCGCCCGCACCCGTGCGGAGAGCTCGGCGAAGCTGAACGGCTTGACCAGGTAGTCGTCCGCCCCTGCATCCAACCCCCGCACGCGGTCCTCCACCGCATCGCGGGCGGTGAGCATCAGCACCGGCATCCACCGGCCCGCGCTGCGCAGCTCCCGGCACACCTCCACGCCATCCATCCCGGGCAGCATCAGGTCCAGCAACACCGCGTCGTAGTCGAACTCACCGGCCTGCCACACCGCATCCGGGCCGGTCGACGCCACGTCCACGGCATAGCCGTCCTCCTCCAGACCGCGCTTGAGCAGCGCTGCCATCCGGAGCTCGTCCTCGACCACCAGCACACGCACGCCGAGGACCTTATGCACCGACGATGAGAACCGGATGAGAACCAGCGGTCAGTCGGCCCTGAACGGTCCGTCGCCGGTGATGCGGGTGCCGGAACCGTCGTCGACGGCGAGCGTGCCCCTGCTGGATCCGTCCCGGCACCGGGCACGGTTCGGGTGGATCGACCCGCCGCCACGTCGGCCGCCACCGTGATTGCGGCGACGTCGGCCGAGCGTTCGAGCTCGGCTCGCGTCACTCCGCGGTGCTGGTGCGCCGGCGGCGTTCGCGCAGGAGCTCGAGGGCCAGCGGGATGAGCGAGACGATCACGACAACGGCGATCACGGGCAGCAGGTACGCGTCGATACCCGGGATGAACGCGCCGAGGGCGTAGCCGGCGAGCACGAGCCCCACGGTCCACACGAGACCACCGGCGACCTGCCAGACGGCGAACGTCCGCGCGGGCGTTCCCAGCGCACCCGCAACAGGGTTGAGCATCGTGCGGACCACCGGGATGAACCGGGCGAGCACGATCGCCTTGGCCGGCCCGTACCGGGTGAACAGCTCGTCCGCTCGCCGCATGCCCGCAGCCACCCGCGGCCGTCGGGCCCGCGACCGCAACGCCGCTCCCGCCCGGCGGCCGATCAGGAACCCGACCTGCGCGCCCGCCAGCCCGCCGGCGGCCGCGGCGAGCAGCACCCACGGCAGGCTCAGATGCAGCCCGCCCGCTCCCGTCGCGCAGAGCAGGCCGGCGGTGAACAACAGCGAGTCGCCGGGGAGGAAGAAGCCGATCAACAGACCGGTCTCGGCGAACAGCACCACGAGGATGCCGACCGTACCGAACGAGGTCAGCAGATCGGTGGCGCTGAGCGGGTTGAGCGCGAGATCGACGGTCACGAACCCGACACTAGGGACACGCGTTGCCCCGTGCCGTCAGCTGCGGGTTAGCGCTCGGCAAGAACTCGCCGCAGCCGGGACCTGACCTCGCAGGGTTTTGGCCCGCCGCTTACCTCCGTACGCCCGACCGCACACCTGCGGTCTCCTAGCGTCCGACGGCGTCGCGTACATCCCCGAACCGAGAGACGACGATGACTTCCCACCGCGCGCTCGCGCCGAGCAGACCACTGCTGAGCAAGGTCCCCGAGGTCACGCTCTTCTTCTGGATCATCAAGGTCCTCTGCACCACGGTCGGCGAGACAGCGGCCGACTACCTCAACGTCAGCCTGAACCTCGGCCTGACCGGCACCTCCATCGCCACCGGACTGGTGCTCGTCATCACCTTGGTGATCCAGTTCGCCGCGAACCGCTACGTGCCGAGCCGGTACTGGCTCACGGTGACGCTCGTGAGCGTCTTCGGCACGCTGGTGACCGACAACCTCTCGACCATCGGCCTGCCGCTCGAAGCCAGCACGGTGATCTTCGGCGGCCTGCTCGCCATCACGTTCCTCGCGTGGTACCGCGCCGAGGGGACGCTGTCCATCCACTCCATCGTCACCCGGGACCGCGAGACGTTCTACTGGCTGGCCATCCTGTTCACCTTCGCGCTCGGGACGGCGACCGGCGATCTCATGGCCGAGGTGCTCGGGCTCGGCTACCTGCTGACCGGCATCATCGTCGCGACCCTGATCACCGTCATGGCGATCGGCTGGCGACTCGGGCTCAACCCGGTCCTGGCGTTCTGGTTCATCTACATCCTGACCCGCCCGCTCGGAGCCTCGATCGGTGACTACCTGTCGCAATCGCCCACCGAGGGCGGGCTCGGACTGGGCGCGACCGTCACCAGCCTGATCTTCGTGGCCGGCATCCTCGGCGTCGTCACCTACCTGTCGATGACCCACGCCGACGTCATCGAGCGCAGCACCCCCACCGACGCCGCAGCGCAGCGGGGCGGGCTGTGGCAGACGGTCGCCGTCGTCGGGCTGATCCTGGTCGCCGGCGGTGTCGGATACACGGCGCGCAAGGCCGCGCTGCAGGACGAGACCTCGACCGCCGCTGCCGCCGTCGCACGGCCGGGCTCCACCGCGGGCGGCCCGGTCGCCCGGGTGTCACCGCTCGGGGACCTCACCTCGTTCCGGGTGATCACGACGGACACCCTGACGCTTCTCGCCTCCGGTGACCAGTCGGGCGCCACCACCCGCATCGCCGATCTCGAGACCGAGTGGGACAACGCCCAGGCGCGCCTGAAGCCCAGGAACGGCGCCGCGTGGACCACGATCGACGGCAGGATCGACACAGTTCTCCGTGAGCTCCGG
>JBBQEF010000382.1:0-4903 GCA_038320445.1 Mycobacteriales bacterium | reverse complement strand
TGGACCAGCCGCGGGACCGCAAGTCCTCCTTCGGGTCGGCGTTAATCCCCAAAGGGGCCCGCCGCCTGGGCGGGCTGGAGGACATGATCATCAGCCTCTACGCCGGCGGGATGACGGTCCGCGACATCCAGCACCACCTCGCGTCCACGCTGGGGACCGAGCTGTCCCACGAGACGATCTCGAACGTGACCGAGGCCGTGGCCGACGAGGTCGCCGAGTGGCAGTCCCGCCCGCTCGAGGCGTTCTACCCCGTGATCTACCTCGACGCCCTCGTGGTCAAGATCCGCGACGGGGCGCACGTCGCGAACCGGGCCGCGCACATCGCGGTCGGGGTCGACTGACGTATCAGCGATCGGCGTGTCCATGGTCTGGGGATGTGGATCCAAGCCGCCGAGGGGGCGAAGTTCTGGGCCTCGGTCTGCGCCCAGCTCGCCAACCGCGGCATCCGTGACGTCCTGATCGTGTGCTGCGACGGGCTGACCGGGTTCCCCGAAGCGATCGAGGCGACCTGGCCCAAGGCGATGGTCCAAACCTGTGTCGTGCACCTGATCCGTGTTCACGGCTGCCTCGATGCGGTTCGTCGCCTACGGCGACCGCAAAGCTGTCGCCGCGATACTGCGCCCGATCTACACCGCCACCTGTTACCCCGACGAGGACGCCGCCCTGACCGCGCTGACCACGTTCACGGACTCGGCCTGGGGCCGGAAGTACCCCGCCGCGGTCGCGACGTGGGAGAACGCGTGGGACCGGAACACCGCCGTTCCTGGCCTTCGGGCCCGCCCTGCGCAAAGTCATCTACACCACGAACAGCATCGTTATCTTGAGCCGCCGTCGGGGTGTCGTTGACGTCGTCGATGCACTGGATCGGTCCGTGATTGTGCCTGCTGGACATGCTTATCTGCAGCCGTCCAGCAGGCACGCTCGTGGGAGGTTCGATGTTCGTTGCTCGGGTGGTGGTGTCCGGCTCGCGGCGTGAGTCGTGGACGGTGGTCGGTGACGACGGGAAGGTCGTTGAGCCGGCCGAGCGGTTCCTATCCTTCCTGACCGACTCGGGAAGGTCGCCGAACACGGTCAAGGCTTACGCCCACGACCTGCGCGACTGGTTCGCCTTCCTCGTTGGTCGCGGACTGGACTGGGCGACGGTCATGGTCGAGGACGTGGCGGCGTTCGTGGCGTGGCTGCGGCTGCCACCGTCGGCACGTGGATCCGAGGTGGCGGTGCTGCCGCTCGGCGAGCACTGCTCGGCCTCGACGATCAACCGCAAGCTCGCGGCGGTCGGGTCGATGTACCAGCACGCGAGCCGGTCCGGGCTCGCGGTGCATGCCGCGTTGACCGTGTGGCGACCCGCGGGGCGTCGAGGCGGGGCTCGCTCGTTCCTGCATCACGTGAGCAAGTCCAGGCCGGTCGCAGCGCCGGTGGTGCGGGTCCGCGCGGGACGGCGCACACCGCGCACGCTGGGCGAGGCCGAGGTCGCGGCCCTGATCGGGTCGTGCACCCGGCGCCGGGACCGGCTGCTGCTTGAGGTGCTTGCGACGACCGGGATGCGAGTCGGTGAGGCGCTCGGGCTGCGGCATGAGGACTGGGAAGCGGCCGAGCGTCAGGTGCGGGTGGTTGCCCGCGACAATGACAATCGGGCTCGCTCGAAATCGTCTGTGCCACGGACGATCCCGGTGCCAGCATCGCTCGTCCGGTGCTACGCCGACTATCTGCTCGAGGAGTACGGCGATCTCGACAGCGACTACGTGTTCGTCAACCTGTGGGGTGGACGGGTCGGCTCACCGCTGACGTACCCGGCGGTGTATGACCTGGTCCGTCGGCTGCGGACGCGGACCGGGATCGACTTCGACCCGCACTGGCTGCGGCACACGTACGCCACGGGGCTGCTGCGTTGCGGGGTGCCGGTCGAGGTCGTCTCCTTACTGTTGGGGCACGCGTCGGTGAGCACGACCTCGGCCACGTACGCGCACCTGACCGTGGCCGACACCCGGGCCGCACTGGCCCGGGCCGGGGTGCTCACCGAGGACGTGTCGTGACCTCGGCGGTGATCCTGACGCTGAGCGCGAGCGGTGGCGTCGAGGGAGTCTGGACCGCGCGGGTGCGCGCGGCGGTGCGCCCCCAGTACGCGGCGGACAGGCTCGTGGTCGACGCGAAAGACGCGACCTACTCCTCGGGTCCGTGCCGGGTTCCGGCCTGTGAGCGGCTTTCCCGGGGCCAGGGCCTGTGCGCCGGGCACCTCCACCGGTGGGTCAAGACCGGACGGCCCGAGGTGAGCGAGTTCGCCGCCTCGACCGACCCCGGGTGGGCTCGTCAACGTCCGAACCAGGCGTGCCGTATCGAGGCGTGCCGGTACGGGGTAGCGCGAAAGGGTCTGTGCCAGTTACACGGCCAACGGTGGGAACGTTCCGGACGACCCGACTTAGATGAGTGGGTGGCCGGGGGGCAACCGCCGGTCAAGACGCCGGTCGCCGACGCGTGCCAGGTCCCGGGCTGCCTGTTGTGGCCGCAGGCGGCCGGGCCGTTCTGTCACGCGCACAACGGCACGTGGCGCGCCAACGGGCGCCCCGACCCGGTGGTGTTCGCTCGTGAGTTCGCCGCCGTCCGAGTGCCTTCGGACCAGGTCATCGACCTGGCCCGGCTGCCCGCGCCGTTGCGCTGGGAGCTGGCCTACGTGATCCAGTGCCGGCACGACGAGCGCGCCAGCCGGACCCCTCCGGAGGTCGTTGGGCGCCTCGTGTCGTTCCTGCTCGACGCCAACGTGTCCACCCTGCGTGATGGGGACGAGCAGTCCTGGCGTGAGGCGTTCACCACCTCGGGGCGACGCGACAGCAACGGCCGTGGTCTGCTCGTGTACGCCCACCAACGCGTCGCCGACCTCGCAGCCGGCACCGGCTGGGAGGCCGAGTACCCGCGCGAGGTGTGGCAGCTGCGCCGGCTCGGGCATCCCGGCAACCTCACCCTCGACTTCACCCCGATCGGGCAGCCGTGGCTGCGGGAGGCGGCCAAGCGCTGGACCCGGCAGCGGCTGTCCACCGGTGTCGGGCTCGAGGCCGTCCGCCGCGGCCTGACCGCGCTGACCCGGCTCGCCGGGTACCTGCAGCGGGCCCGGATCGACAGCCCGCAGGAGCTCACCCGGGTCGTGCTCGAGGCGTACCTGGCCGACCTGTCCACCGGCGTCCCGACCGCGCAACGGCGCCAGGTCCACATCGGCCAGCTACGCGGGTTCCTCGAGGCCGTCCGGCAGCGGGGCTGGGCCCCGCTGGACCCGACCGCGGCACTGTTCAAGGAGGACAACCCGCCCCGCCCACAGCGCGGGCCGCGTGCCGTGGCCGAGCAGGTGATGGCCCAGCTTGAGGCGCCGACCGCGATCGCGGCCTGGCCCGACCCCGCCGGGGCGCTGACCACCTTGATCCTGATCCGCTGCGGACTGCGCGTCGGCGATGCCACACGGCTGTCCTACGACTGCCTGGTCATCGACGCCAAGAGCGCGCCTTACCTGCGCTACGTCAACCACAAGATGAACCGTGAGGCCCTCGTGCCCCTCGACGAGGAACTCCATGCCCTGATCCTCGCCCAGCAGGTACGCGTCACCGACGGGACCACCGCGCCCCCGGTGCTGTTCCCGAGGCCGACGAAGAACCCCGACCGCACCATCCCGCTGAGCACTGCGACCTA
Organism: Mycobacteriales bacterium; assembly: GCA_038320445.1. Lineage (GTDB taxonomy): Bacteria > Actinomycetota > Actinomycetes > Mycobacteriales > Pseudonocardiaceae > Pseudonocardia. The sequence goes on along the minus strand of JBBQEF010000382.1, from coordinate 1,231 downwards.
CCGAGCCGCGCTGTACCGGTGGCTCGAATCTCTCGACGTACGAGATGAACACGGCCACCGCGTGCACCTAACCCCACACCAGTGGAGGCACACCCTCGGCACCCTGCTGATCAACCGGGACGTACCACAAGAAGTCGTCCGCAGGATCCTCGACCACGACTCCTCCCAGATGACCGCCCACTACGCCAGGCTGCACGACGACACGGTCCGCCGGCACTGGGACGCCGCCCGCAAGGTCGACATCACCGGCGCCACATTCACCAGCGAGCCGGACAGCCCGCTGGCCGACGCCGCCTGGACCGGACACCGCCTCGCCGCCGCGGCGCAGGCGCTGCCCAACGGGCACTGCGCCCTACCGATCCAAAAAGCCTGTCCCCACGCCAACGCGTGCCTGACCTGCCCGATGTTCCTGACCACCGCGACCCACCTACCGGCCCACCGCGAGCACCGCGCCCAGGCCATCGAGCTCATCACCCGCGCCGAGGCCCAGGGCCGGACCCGGGTGGCCCAGATGAACCAAGAGGTGCTGAGCAACCTCGAGTCGATCATCACCGCGCTCGAGCACGCTGAGGACAACGATGAGAGCTGACAACAGCCGCCACCTCGCCAAGGCCGCCCGCTCCCGCGCGGAGCAGACCCGACGGCGCGCCGTCACCGCGCTGCGGCACCTGACCAACACCGAGCAAACCCTCACGGTCACCCTGCTCGCGCAGCGCGCGGGCGTGTCCCGCTCCTGGCTGTACACCCAGGCCGACCTGCTCGCCCAGATCCGCGAGGAACACCCACAGCAAGCGACAGCCACGACCGTGCCCACCCGGCAGGCCGCCAGCGACGGCTCCCTCAGACAACGCCTACAGCTCGCCCATCAGCGGATCCGCGAGCTCGAGGGCGACAACCAGCAGCTGCGTCACGCCCTGTCCCAAGCCCTCGGCGACCAACGCGTACGACACGCCCGAGACCCACTCGAAAGTCGTCCGTGATCGCCGAGCCCGCACAGGCTCCTGAGCCCTCGTCCCGGACACGTCCACCACGTAAAACCGCAGGTCAACGCCCCTGTAGCGACGGCGGCTCAAGATAAGCATCGAATCTCTGAACTACCAGCTGCGGAAGATCATCAAGAACCGCGGCCACTTCCCCAACGACGCGGCCGCGGTCAAGCTGCTCTGGCTCGCGATCCGCACCATCGAGGACAAGCGGGCCCGCGAACGCGCCAAGGAAGCCGGCACCCCCA
>JBBQEF010000381.1:0-4907 GCA_038320445.1 Mycobacteriales bacterium | reverse complement strand
CCACACCCCAACCCCAGGCCAGCGGCACAGCCGCGACGAGGGCCACCATCGGCCCGGCCACGAAAACGTAGATCATCGTGTGCTGGAAGGCGGTGCGACGGCCGTCGAGGACGGGTTCGGGCCCACCGGCGGGCGGCGACGTCCCGGCGGTGGTGACGGCAACGGACATGGGTCTCCTCGGTCGACCGTGGGCCCGCCGCGTCGGCGGGCACAAACCAGCCATACCACCGGTCGACGGGGTCGAAACCCTGCGGCGTCGGCGGGTCCGGCAGGCGCCCCCCGGTCAGCGCCGCCCGGATCCGCGATCACCCTGCTGCTCGGGCCGCTCGACACGCTGTTCGGCGGCGCCGCTACGCCGATGGGGAACGAGAGCTCGACGCCGCCCGGGAGAACACGCCCGGGACGGGCTGACCGCGCCCTCCCCGTCGGCGCGCCCGACCGTCTCGGGCCCCACCGGCGACGGGACCTTCGGCGCCGATGCCCGGGTCGTCCGCCGGTATCCCGGCCACCGGCCGCGGCGAACGGTCACCGGGGGTAGGACAGGGCAGGCCCGGCCGCCGGCACACACCGTCGGTCGTGATGGGTGCCGGGTCGCAGTGCACGACACCCGGGCGGCGCGGCGGCAGGAGGGGCGGCGTGCGGATACTCGTGTTGGGCGCGGGCGTGATCGGCAGCGTGTACGCCGGCAAGCTGATCGCCGCAGGTCACGACGTCGAACTGCTCGCCCGCGGCCGACGCCTCGCCGATCTGCGGGCCGACGGGCTGATCCTGGCCGACGCGGAGTCCGGGCAGGACACGACCGTGCCGGTCACCGCAATCGGCGCCCTCGGTGCGGACAGCCGCTACGACCTGGTGCTGGTCCCGGTCCGCTCCGAGCAACTCGCCGCCACGCTGCCGATCCTGACCGGCATGGCCCACCCGTGTGACGTGGTGTTCTTCGGCAACACAGCAGGCTGCCACGACCATCTCACCGAGGCACTGGGTGCGCGGGCCCTGTTCGGTTTCCCCGCCGTCGGCGGCGTCAGGGACGGGCCTGTCGTCCGCTACGTGCTGATCCGCCAGCAGCAGACGATGCTCGGCGAGCCGACGGGCGCGACCACCCGCCGCGTCCGGCACCTCCGGACAGTGCTGCACGACGCCGGTTTCCCGACCACGATCACCTCCCGCATCCAGGGCTGGCTGATCGGGCACGCCGCGTTCGTGGTCCCGATCGCGTTCGCCCTCTACCGGGTGGGCGTCGACCCCGCCAGGCTGGCCGCGGATCCGGTGACCCTGCGGTTGATGGTGACCGCCACCCGACAGGCGTTCACCGCGCTGGGTGCCGGTCGCGACGTCGAGATCCCCACCAACCTGCGGGTCCTCTACCTGTGGTTGCCCGCCGCATTCGCGATGCGCTACTGGCGGCGGGTGCTGGCCGGGCCGAAGGGAGAGCTGTGGTTCGCCGCGCACACCCGCGCCGCGCCCGACGAGATGCGAGCCCTCGCCACCGACCTGCATGCCGCCGTGCTCCGAACCGGTCGGGCGGCACCTGAGCTCACCACGCTGCTGCACTGTTCCGAGCCACCCGGATGACGAACCCGGGACGCTGTTCGCCATGGATCTTTCCGGTGCTCGACTCCGCACGTCGTCGATCCGTCGGCACCCGTGAGACCATCGACGCCCGATCCGGTCCGGCGTCGACGCCTGGTTCGCCGACGGCGGGCCTCCGCCCGGGATCGGCACGCACCGGATGGAGCTGACGTGAGCGTCGACGTGACGACCGAGACCATCATCAACCGGCCCGTCCGGCAGGTGGCCCGCTACGCCGGCGATCCCGCGAACGCACCCCACTGGTACGACAACATCCGCTCCGTGGAATGGGAGACCGCGCCACCTGCCGCAGTCGGCTCGCGCATCGCGTTCGTCGCCCGCTTTCTGGGACGCCGCCTCGCCTACACCTACGAGATCGTCGAACTCGTGGCCGACGAGCGCCTGACGATGCGCACCGCGCAGGGACCGTTCCCGATGGAGACCACCTACACCTGGACGGCCGCCGACCCCGACTCCACCGACACCACCCGGATGACCCTGCGCAACCGCGGTGAGCCCACAGGGTTCGCGGTCGTCACCGCACCGATGATGGCCGCGGCGGTGCGGCGGGCCAACCGCAGGGACCTGGCCGGCCTCAAGCGTCTCCTCGAAGCGGTGCCGCCCGACCACGACCGGTAGGCACGGATGCTGCGACGCCCGCTCACGGCGCGACCGCCGTGGCCACCGCGTGGGCGACGGCGAGAGCCGCGGGCACGCCGTTGTCGTCGCCCTTCTCGAAGTCGGCGCCTGCGGTGGCCATGGTGTTGGTGACGTGGGCCAGGCACACCAGCGCCCGGTCGCGGGCGGTGGCGTAGGCGTAGAGCGCGGCGGCCTCCATCTCCACGCAGGCGATGCCTTCGGCCTCGGCGGCGGCGATCGCGGCGGCGGTCTCGCGGTAGGGCGCGTCGGTGGTCCAGGACGCCCCGACCAGCACCGGTTCGTCCACGGCGTCGAACGCGCCGACGAGGCGCTCACGCAGGTCGCGGCTCAGATGGCTCCAGCGAGCCGGCGGTAGGTAGTGGGTACTGGTGCCCTCGTCGCGCAGGGCGCGCTCGATCACCACGAAACACGGGGTGCCCGGCAGCGGGGAGATCTGCCCGGCCGAGGTGATGCTGATGACCAGCCCGGCCCCGGAGGCGTGCAGCTGCTCGGCGACGAGCACCGCGAACGGGGCACCCACGGCCATCCCGACCACACCGATCTCCAGCCCGCGCAGCTCCACCGTCCACATGTCGGTGTGGTAGCAGGCCCATCCGGGATGGCGGTGGCCCCGGCCGGTCCCGGCGAGGTGGCGCACGATGTCCCCGTCCGGGTCGAGCAGGCACACCCGGGGTACCGGCCGGTCGGGCAGGTTCCGCTGGCGGCGGGCCTCACGCAGCAGGTTCGCCGGCTCGAACAACGAGACCGCCGCGTAGTCCTTGCCCTCCACCAGCGGCAGACCCGACTCGGCCGTGGGTGGCCGGCCGCCGGGGCCGGCTCGGTGTGCGACGGGGGTGCTCACGCGGGAATGATCACCGACCGGGCGCCCGGGCGCCACTCCACCATCCCGTCCCGAGCTGCGGCCGACCTCGGGGGGACGCCGGAATTCGGCCTCCGGGGACCACGCCCGCTGCACCCCTGCGCCTGCCCGGAGCCCTCGGCCCCGAGTGGGCGGCCACCTCCGGACCGCGGGTGCCGGGCAGTCCGCCGTTGGCCCCGGGAAGGCTCAATACCGGCCCGCTTGACCCCCGTGACGACCTGACGCGCGGGACGTCGCGTTCCTACCGTCTGCCCACGGATCCCATTCCAGGAGGCACAGATGGTGAACGTGCGCGGTCAGGACGTCCTGCTCCCCACCACGATCGTCGGGTCGTACCCCCGGCCGCAGTTCCTGCGCGGCAAGGTGTTCCCGATCGGCGGCGTGCACTCGCCGGAATTCCCCGACTTCGAGACCCGGGCGCTGTACCGCAACGCGGTCGCACTGGCCATCAAGGACATGACCGACGCGGGGCTGGACATCGTCACCGACGGGTGCCAGCACTACGAGATGGAGAGCGACTACGAGCAGGGCGAGATCTTCCACTACTACCTCGACCGGCTGGAGGGCTTCGTGCCCTACGGCGACCGGATCAGCGCGGGGGAGTTCGACAGCCTGCCGATCTACAAGCCCACCTGTGTCGGGCCGATCGGCTGGCGCCGGCCGATCTTCAAGCCGATGGTCGAGGCCGTGGTCGAGCAGACCGACATGCCGAACAAGATCCAGGCCGCGGTCGGGCCGGCGACGATGGCGGCCATGATCACCGACCAGCACTACGGGGACATCAAGGCGCTGGCGAACGACCTCGCGAGGGCCCTGAACGTCGAGCTGAAGGACATGGTCGCGCGCGGCGCCGAGATCGTGCAGTTCGCCGAGGTGCTGACGTTCTTCGACCCCGCCGACTGGGTGGTCGAGGCGATCAACATCGCCTTCGAGGGCGTGGAGGCCTTCAAGGTGGTGCACATCTGCTACGGGCAGCTGGAGGGCCAGCCCGGGGTGATCGAGATGCGCGGCGCGAAGCTGTTCCCCTGGCTGTGGGACCTCGACTGCGACCAGATCCAGTACGAGATGGCGAGCCACGGGTTCAGCGACCTCGACATCAAGGCGATCGAGAGCATCCCCGACGACAAGGCCTTCGGGGTGGGTGTGATCAACGGCAAGAGCCTCGTGGTCGAGACGCCCGAGCAGGTCGCCGAAGGCATCCGCAAGGTACTCACGGTGGTGCCGCCGGAGCGCCTGTCGGTGTTCAACGACTGCACGCTCACCGGGATTAAGCACATCGTCGCCAAGCGCAAGCTGCAGGCGATGGTCAAGGGGACGCAGCTGGTCAGGGACGCGCTGACCGGTTCGTGACCCCCTGCGCGGGCGGTGCGCTCGGCCGCACCGCCCGCGCACGGCTCATCGGCGCAGGGCGAAGGCGGCGACGATCCGGCCGAGCTCGGCGCCGGCGTCCTCGGGCAGGTTGTGCCCGGCGTCCAGACGCACGTGGTCCTGCCCACCGGCTCCCGGTACGAGCCCCTGGAACATCTCGTCCGCGCCCCGCGTGACGGCGTCCTGGTCGCCCCAGACCGTGAGGAAGGGCCGCTCCCACTCCCCCAGCACCTTGCGCGCCGCGCGGACGGCCTCCGACGCCGGGTCGTCCGGCCGGATCGGGACCAGCGCCGGGAAGATCCGGGCCCCCGCCTTGTAGGTCTCGTCGGGGTAGGGCGCGTCGTACGCCGCCCGCACCGCGTCCCCGCGCTCGGTCGCGCAGCCGCCGAGCACGATCTCGCCGACCGGCAGCGAGGGCACCGACTGCGAGTAGGCGAGCCACGACCCGAAC
>JBBQEF010000380.1:0-4935 GCA_038320445.1 Mycobacteriales bacterium | reverse complement strand
GGGTGCGGTGCTGGGCGCCGCGCTGGCGACGGCAGTGGCCGGCGTGGTCCGGCGCCGGTCCCCCCACTGACGTCCATCGAGGCTCAGCCGGACGGGTCGCTGTCCTGGCGGGCCCGGACCCGAACCCGGACCCTGACGCGGGCGAGGACCAGGGCGAGCAGTGCCAGAACCACCACCAAGGCGTACGTCAGCGGGTTCTGAGCCGCCGAGGCGGCAGCCGAGATGAGCCACGGACCGGGGTTCCCGCCCGCACCGCCGGGCGGCGCAGCAGAGACCACCGGCGACGTCGTCGCCGTCGGGACGGGCTCTTGGGTCGTCGCCGACGGGACCGGCGGGCCCGCTGTCGTGGGGGCCGGGGTGCCACCGAGCTCGGGCGGCTGGGCGGCACCAGGAGCGACAAGGCTGCCCACGGGAGTCAGCCGAGCGGCGTTCGCGAACGCCCAGTCGAGCAGCGCAGCGGTGGGCTGCCAGCTCGGGACCACGGTCCCGCCCATCTGGGTGATGAGCAGCGTCCGTCCGCCCCGCATCACGGCACCGATGAAGGTCTGGCGCGCCTTGGACGTGTAGCCGTTCTTGACCCCGAGCGTCCCGGGGTAGTTGGCGAGCAGAAGGTTGTGGTTCTGGATCTGGAACGGCGGGAAGACCTTGCCGGTGCGGTCCGTCCCGCCGGGGAACATGTAGTCCGTCGTCCTCGCGTAGGCGCGGTAGGCGGGCAGCTGCATCACCGCGCGGCCGAGGAGCGCCAGGTCGTAGGCGCTGGAATGCTGCCCGTCGGCGTCCAGCCCGGACGGGTCGAGGGCCACGGTGTCCCAGGCACCGAGCTGACGGGCCTTGACGTTCATCGCGGCGACGGTCTTGTCCCGCCCCCCGTACGCGTCGGCGAGCGCATACGCGGTGTCGTTGCCGCTCATGAGGACCAGGCCATGGAAGAGGTCACCCACCGTGTACGTGGCGCCGGACACCAGCCCGACCCGGGTCCCCTCCGCGTTGACCTCGTCGTCCGTGACGGTGATCCGCGTCGAGGCATCAACCGCGGGCAGCACGACGAGCGAGGTGAGCACCTTGAGGGTGCTGGCGGGCAGCAGCCAGGCGTGCGGGCTCTTCGCGGCGAGGACCTGCCCGGTGGTCAGGTCGGCGACGAGGTAGGAGGCGTCGGTGGTGTCCGGGGGAGCGGGCACCGAGGCGGGGCGGTCGACGATGACCCCGCTCGCGGCCAGCCGAGGTCCCCCGACGACGTGCTGCGGGGCGACGGTGGGAGCCGGGAGCGGCGTCGGCGGCCCGATCGTGCACACGGTTCGCACGGTGGTGCCGTCCGACCGGGTCGTCACGCTCGGGTCCGGGTCGGCCGGTGCAGCCGCGGTGACCGCCGTAGCCGCGGTGACCGTCGGAGCGGGCAGGGTCACGACCGACGGGGTCTGCCCGCTGGGGCAGGTCACGCCCGGCGGGGTCGGTTCCGCGGCATACCCGGTGGGAGCCCAGGCCATGGCCAGCGCGGAGAGGGCGGCGAGCACCCCGAGACCAACCCGGTACGGCTCGACCCCGGACCGCCTGTGCACCCTCGACATGACCGGCGCAGCGTACGTCATCGTCCTGCGGATACCAGCGGGTTACACTCCCGAACGGCGCGAGCGAACCCAGGGCACCGCAGCTTCGTAAGGAGTCGACGATGGCACAGACGGACCGGCCCGTGGCGTCCAGCGTCGGCGGTGTCGACGCACCCGGACGCGCTGCCGTCCGGGCCCGGACGCTCCGCACCGACCGGTGGTGGGTCCCGCCGGTCGTGACCTTCACGCTGCTCGTGGCCTGGCTGCTGTATGCGCTCATCCGCACCGCCTCCCAGCGCTACTACTTCGCCCCCGAGTTCCACTACCTCTCGCCGTTCTCGTCGCCGTGCGTCTCCGCTTCGTGCGTCCCGGAGTCGCGCGACTTCGGCGCCTGGTTCGGCGAGTTCCCGCCGTTCGTGCCCCTCGGCATGCTGGTCCTGCCGTTCCTCCTGGGCTTCCGGCTGACCTGCTACTACTACCGGAAGGCGTACTACCGGGCCTTCTGGCTCTCCCCGCCGGCCTGCGCGGTCGCCGAGCCGCACGCCTCGTACACCGGTGAGACCCGCTTCCCGCTCATCCTCCAGAACGCGCACCGGTACTTCTTCTACGCCGCCATCGTCGTGTCCCTCGTCAATACGTACGACGTCGTGCGCGCCTTCCACGGCCGCGACGGCGGCTTCGGCATCGGGCTCGGGACGATCGTCATGCTCGTCAACGTCGTCCTGCTCTGGGCCTACACGGCCTCCTGCCACTCCTGCCGCCACCTCATCGGCGGCCGGCTCCGGCACTTCTCGAAGCACCCCACGCGGTACTGGCTCTGGACCCAGGTGTCGAAGCTCAACGCCCGGCACATGCAGCTGGCGTGGACCACCCTGGCGACCCTGTTCGTGACCGACGCCTACATCGGGCTCGTCTCGGCGGGTGTCCTCAGCGACCTGAGGTTGGTGAACTGAAGCATGGCGGGTTCTGAGATGACGGAGATCACCGAGACGACCGAGCTGAGCGAGATCGAGCGGCACGACTACGACGTCCTCGTCATCGGGGCGGGTGGCGCCGGGCTCCGCGCGGCGATCGCCGCGCGCGAGGCCGGTATGCGGGTCGCCGTCATCTGCAAGTCGCTCTTCGGCAAGGCGCACACCGTGATGGCCGAGGGCGGCATCGCCGCCAGCATGGGCAACGTCAACAGCAACGACAGCTGGGCGGTGCACTTCCGCGACACGATGCGCGGCGGCAAGTTCCTCAACTCGTGGCGGATGGCCGAGCTGCACGCGAAGGAGGCGCCCGAGCGGGTCTGGGAGCTGGAGACCTACGGCGCGCTCTTCGACCGCACCCCGGAAGGCAAGATCAGCCAACGGAACTTCGGCGGCCACGAGTACCCCCGCCTCGCCCACGTCGGTGACCGCACCGGTCTGGAGCTCATCCGCACCATGCAGCAGAAGATCGTCTCGCTGCAACAGGACGACGAGCGCGAGTTCGGCGACGCCGACGCGCGGCTGCGGGTCTTCGCGGAGTGCACGGTGACCGAGCTGCTCTCCGACGCCGACGGGGCCATCGCCGGGGCCTTCGGCTACTGGCGGGAGTCCGGCGGGTTCGTCCGGTTCAACGCCCCGGCGGTCGTCCTCGCGACCGGCGGCATCGGCAAGTCCTTCAAGGTCACGTCGAACTCGTGGGAGTACACCGGCGATGGCCACGCGCTGGCCATGCGAGCCGGGTCAGCCCTCGTCAACATGGAGTTCGTCCAGTTCCACCCGACCGGGATGGTCTGGCCCCCCTCGGTCAAGGGCATCCTCGTCACGGAGTCGGTGCGCGGCGACGGCGGCGTGCTCAAGAACTCTGAGGGCAAGCGGTTCATGTTCGACTACGTCCCCGACGTCTTCCGCGGCCAGTACGCGCAGACGGAGGCGGAGGGGGACCGGTGGTACACCGACCCCGACAACAACAAGCGGCCTCCGGAGCTGCTGCCCCGCGACGAGGTGGCCCGGGCCATCAACTCCGAGGTCAAGGCCGGCCGGGGCTCGCCGCACGGCGGCGTCTTCCTCGACATCGCCTCACGCCGCCCGGCCGCCGAGATCATGAAGCGGCTGCCGTCGATGCACCACCAGTTCAAGGAGCTGGCCGACGTCGACATCACCGCGGAACCCATGGAGGTCGGCCCCACCTGTCACTACGTCATGGGCGGGGTTGAGGTCGAACCCGACACCGGTGCCGCGGCCCGGGTTCCCGGGCTGTTCGCCGCCGGTGAGGTGTCCGGAGGGATGCACGGGTCGAACCGGCTCGGCGGCAACTCGCTGTCCGACCTGCTCGTCTTCGGCAACCGCGCCGGACTGGGCGCGGCGACCTACGTCTCCGGGCTCGGCGAGCGGCGGCCGAGCGTGGGGCAGGAGGTCATCGACGCGGCGGCGACCGAGGCCCTGCGGCCGTTCGGGCTGACTGGGGGCGAGAACCCCTACTCGCTTCACCAGGAGCTGCAGCAGACCATGAACGACCTGGTCGGCATCATCCGCAAGGAGTCGGAGATGACCGAGGCGCTGGCCAAGATCGACGAGCTCAAGGAGCGGGCCCAGCACCTCAGCGTCCAGGGCGACCGTCGGTTCAACCCCGGCTGGCACCTCGCGCTCGACCTGCGCAACATGCTGCTCGTCAGCGAGTGTGTGGCGCGGGCGGCGTTGCAGCGGCAGGAGAGCCGGGGCGGGCATACCCGCGACGACTACCCCGCGATGGACCCCGCCTGGCGGCAGAAGCTGCTCGTCTGCTCGGGCACCGGCGACGGTCCGGTCAAGGTCGAGGAGGAGGGCGTCTCGCCGATGCGCGAGGACCTGATCACCTTGTTCAAGCGCGACGAGCTGAAGAAGTACCTCACCGAACAGGAGCTGGCCGGCGTGCCCGCGAAGGAGAGCGAATGAGCTACGACGCGAGCTTCCGGGTCTGGCGCGGTGACGACGAGGGCGGCGAGCTGGTCGACTACACCGTCGAGGTCAACGAGGGCGAGGTCATCCTCGACATCATCCACCGGCTCCAGGCCACCCAGGCCGGTGACCTGGCGGTGCGCTGGAACTGCAAGGCCGGCAAGTGCGGCGCGTGCAGCGCCGAGGTCAACGGCCGGCCGCGGCTGATGTGCATGACCCGGATGTCGACCTACGCCGAGGCTGACGTCATCACGGTGACGCCCCTGCGCGGGTTCCCGGTGACCAAGGACCTCGTCACCGACGTGTCGTACAACTACGCCAAGGCCCGGCAGATCCCGGCGTTCGCACCGCCGGTCGGGGTCGCGCCGGGGGAGTACCGGATGCAGCAGGTCGACGTGGAGCGCTCGCAGGAGTTCCGCAAGTGCATCGAGTGCTTCCTCTGCCAGGACACCTGCCACGTCGTGCGCGACCACGAGGAGAACAAG
>JBBQEF010000379.1:0-4958 GCA_038320445.1 Mycobacteriales bacterium | reverse complement strand
CGCAGGGTGTCGAACTGGTCGGCCGTGGCGTCGGTGGTGATCTCCGCGGTGATGCGGAGATCCTGGAACGTGGCGTCGGCGGTGCCGCGGCCGGTGGTCATCACCGTGGGGTCGAAGTCGGCCGAGACGTCGAACCTCACGGCCTCGATCGCGATGCCGAGCTCCCTGGCGATGATCGAGGACGTGACCTGGTTGCACGAGCTGAGCGAGGCCAGCGTGTAGGCCAGCGGGCTCGGGTGCTCGTCGCGGCCACCGAAGGCCTGGTAGGCGTCGGTCTCGATGACGTAGTCGGCGCCCTTGACCGCGATGGTCTGCGCGACGCCGGACCCGGTGCCGTTCACGGCGAAGTTGACGAGGGGCATGGCTGTTCTCCTGAGGACGAGAGGGGTGCGGTGGGGCAGCGCAGGTGCTCAGGAGGGACGACAGCCCGTGGCGCAGATGCGCAGCAGGTCGATGTGCAGGCGGCGCACCAGACCCGGGTCGATCGCCACGGTGGTCAGTGAACTACACCGGTGCCGATCCCGCCACCGCATCGCGCCGCGCGACCTCGGCCCGCACCAGGGGGATCACCTCGCGCCCGAACTCCCGCGCGTCGACCAGCAGGTCGTCGTCGCGCGCGGACAGGATGCGCACGCAGGTCTGCGCAGGGTTTGGTGCGTCGTCACAGGTGATGCAGGCCCTGCGAGGAGGCGCACAGTCTGCGAGGACGTCAGGATCGCACCGTGGAGCTGGTTGCCGGGGACCCGTCGAGCCCTGTTCTGCTGCACGTGCCGCACTCCGGGACCAGCGTGCCCGGCTGGGTGCGCTCCCGCCTGCTGCTCTCCGACGCCGAGCTGGCCGCCGAGAGCGCGTCGCTGACCGACCGCCGAACCGATGTGATCGCCCTGCGCGCCGCCGATCTTGCCGTGGTCCGGCCGTTCGCGATCGTCAACCGGGTGTCGCGCCTCGTCGTCGACCCCGAGCGGTTCACCGACGATCGCGAGGAGATGGCCGCGGTCGGGATGGGGGCGGTGTACACGCACGGCACCCGCGGGCAGCGGATCCGCGCCGACGACCCCGTCCACGCCGCCGAGCTGCTCGCCGCCTTCTACCGGCCGTGGGCCGCGGCGGTGGAGGCCGCCGTGCAGGGACGGTTGGCGGCCACCGGCCGGGCGGTGCTGCTCGACGTCCACTCCTACCCGCGCGACCCGCTGCCCTACGAGCTGCACGCCGACGGCCCGCGCCCCGCGATCTGCCTGGGCACCGACGCGTTCCACACCCCGGAGTGGCTGGTCGACGCCGCGCGGGAGGCCTTCGCCGCGGTCGGCGACACGGCACTCGACACCCCCTTCGCCGGCACCTACGTCCCGCTGCGCCACCACGGCACCGATGAGCGGGTGGCGTCGCTGATGCTGGAGATCCGCCGGGACGCAGGCGCCGCGGCCGAGGCGCGGCTCGCCCGGGCGCTGGGCACGCTGGTCGACGCGGCCGGGCGGGCGTGACGTCTGGTGAGACGGTCGTCGCACCGACGCCGGCGGCGTGCCCCGACCCTGCGAAGGGACCACACTGAACGGGTGACCGATGCGAGCAGTGCACCCCGGGGGAATCGCGTGCCCGACCGGCCGGTGATCCTGTACGACGGGGTGTGCGGATTCTGCAACCACGCGGTGCAGGTCCTGCTGCGCGCCGACCGCCGGGGGGAGCTCCGCTTCGCGGCGCTGCAGGGGGACTTCGCCCGAGGCGTCATCGACCGGCACCCGGAGCTGGCGTCCCTGGACTCGCTGGTGTTCGTCGACCACCCCGGGTCGCCCGCGGAGCGGGTCACCGTGCGGTCCGGCGCGGCGCTGCGCGCGCTCGGTCACGTCGGCGGGCCGTGGCGGTTGCTGCGCGTGGTGGGGATCGTGCCGGCGCCCGTGCGCGACCGGCTCTACGACGGCTTCGCCGCCGTCCGCTACCGGATCTTCGGCACACTCGACGCGTGCCCGGTGCCGTCGCCGGAGGTTCGGGCGAGGTTCATCGAGGACGCTGCCCGGTGACCCGGGCAGCCTCGTCGGATCCGCTGGCCGGGAGCGTGCTCTCGACCTACAGTCGAGATGTGGGGACGCGGCTGGTGTGGCGCAGGCACGTGGACCTCTGCCGCACGCACGCGGATCTCTGAGGGTCGGACGGTCAGATGCCGCCGCGGGCACGTCGGCGGGCCCGTCCGATCCCCGAGAGGAACCCATGACCCCCGCGATCGCGATCGTCGGCGCCGGTCCGCGCGGAACCGGCATCCTGGAACGCATCGGCGCCAGCGCTCCCGAGCTGCGTCCCGACGGCCTGGACGTCCACCTCATCGACCCCTACCCGGCGGGCGCGGGCCGGATCTGGCGACACGACCAGTCGCCGCTGCTCGCGATGAACTCGACGGCCGCCGACGTCACGATGTTCACCGACTCCTCCGTCGTCTGCGACGGCCCGATCCGCCCCGGCCCGTCGTTCTGGGACTGGTCACAGACCACGCCCGAGGTCGCGCCGGAGCTGGTCGATGAGCTGCGTGCCGCCACCCCGACGACGTTCCCCAGCCGGCGGCTGCAGAGCGAGTACCTCGGGTGGGTGCTGCGGTACGTGATCGAGCACCTGCCCGCGGGGGTGCGTGCTCACGTCCACCGCACGCGAGCCATCGGCCTGACCGAGGACGGCGACACCCAGCTCGTCCACCTCGCCGACGGTTCGCTGCTGCACGTGGACACCGTGGTGCTGGCGTCGGGCCACCTCGACGCCACCCCGACCGACGACGAGCTGGAGCTGGCCGCGCGCGCCGCCCGCAACGGCCTGCGCTACCTGCCGCCGGAGCAGACCACCGACTCCGACCTCTCGGTGATCGCGCCCGGCGAGACGGTGCTCGCGCGGGGGCTGGGGCTCGCGTTCGTGGACCTCGCCGTGCTGCTGTTCGAGGGCCGCGGCGGGCGTTTCGTCGACGAGGGCGAGCACCTGCGCTACGTCCCGTCCGGTGCCGAGCCCGTGCTCGTCGCCGGGTCGCCGCGCGGCGCCCCGTACCACTCCAAGACCCACTACCAGCTGCTCGGCGGCCGCCCGCCGCTGCCGATGTTCTTCGGCCCCGACGCCGTCGACGCGCTGGCCGCGCCCGTCGACCTGCGCGCCCAGGCCTGGCCCCTGATGGCCAAGGAGATCGCCTGGGGCTGGTACCACGAGCTGTTCGTGGGCCATCCCGAGCTGGTCACGACGTCGTGGGGCGAGTTCGCCGAGCGGTACGCCGCGCTCGAGTGGGATTCGCCCCCGATGCTCGACCTGATCGGCGCCGCGGTCCCCGACGGACGCGACCGGCTCGACTTCGCCGAGCTCGACCGGCCCATGGAGGGCGTCTCCGCGGGAAGCCTCGAGGCGTTGCAGCCGCTGGTGCGCGGGCGGATCGCGGAGGACCTGCGCCGCCACGTCGACGAGCGGCACACGCCCTACCTCGGCGCGTTCGTGGCCATGCTGTCGGTGTACGGCGAGACCACGCGGCTGGCCGGGTCCGGCGCGCTGTCGGCGCGGTCGCAGGCGTCGGACATGGGCTGGTGGCAGAGCTTCTTCAACGCCGTGGCGAGCGGGCCGCCCGGGTTCCGGGTCCGGCAGCTGCTCGCCCTCTCCCGCGCGGGCTACCTCCAGTTCCTGGGTTCGGGCATGTGGGTGGATGTGGCCGGCGGCGAGTTCCGCGCCGGCAGCGCCGCGCTCGACGGCGCGCCCCCCGTGACGGCGACGGTGCTCGTGGACGCCCGGCTGCCCGATCCGAGCGCGTCCCGCAGCGTCGACGGGCTCGTCGCCGGGTTGCTGCGCCGCGGCGAGCTGAGCGAGGAGGTCCTCGTCGACGCGGACGGCACCGTGCTCCGCAACACCGGCCAGATCCGCGTCCGTCCCGCCGACGGGGCGGTGCTCGACGGATCCGGCGCCGTGCACGGGCGCCGGTTCGCGGTGGGCCCGCACACCACGGTGAGGGTGGCGGGCGCGTTCACCCGGCCCGGCATGAACGCCCAGAGCCTGCGCTACAACGACGCCGTCGCCCGCGCCGTGCTCGGCAGCCTCCCGCGGTCGGCGGAGCGCGCCAGCGCGGCGTGAGTCACGCCGAGCAACCCCCGGAGCCGTACAGCGGGCGGGTGTCCACGGCGCGGCCGGGAGGCGGGTTCAGCTCGACCACCACCGTTCCGTTCGGAGTGAGGGCGTACTGGCAGGCCAGGAACGCGCTGCCGCTGTAGTCGCCGGCCCACAGGTCGATGTGCGGCCGCCTCGCCGACCCCCACTCGTCGATGCAGCTCGCGCAGTCGTCCTCCATCACGAAGTACTTCTTCAGGGGCGGGTCGTAGACGACCGTGCCGACCGCCAGCTCCCGTGCGTCGCTCGCCAGGGTGACGGGGTCGGCGTACGTGCCGGTGCCGCCGGCCTCCGGGTGCCGGGCGTTCGGGTGGGCGATCGCGCTGGAGCCGGGCGGATCGTTGTCGCCCGCGCCGTAGAACGTGACGTGGGCCGTCCACGATCGCCCCGCGGGCCGGGCACGGTCGGTGGACGGCCGGGTGGGGGCCGGGGAGGCGCTCACCGCGGGCAGCAGGGAGCTGGGCAGCGCCGTGAGCTCGTCGGGTCGGGGACCCGCGGCGCAGGCGGCGAGGCCCGCGCCGGCCAGCAGCAGCGCCAGCGGACGGCCCCACGCCCGCCGGAGCGGCACTACGCGTTCCCCCGGCCGGCCCGGGTGTCGTCGTCGGGCACCGCGTGCCGTCCGCGGCGCGGCTCGGGCGAGCGGGGGAGAGGCATCGCGTGGCGGGGTCCGTCGCGGCCCCGGGGCCGGTCGGTGTGCTCGGATCTCGGCCGGGGGACCGAACCGGACCCGGTCACCGGGGCGTCCGGATCCACCGGTTCGGGCCGGGGCACCGTGCGGATCGGGGGCACCGTGCGGATCGGGGGCACCGTGCGGATCGGGGGCACCGTGCGGATCGGGGGCACCGTGC
>JBBQEF010000378.1:0-4965 GCA_038320445.1 Mycobacteriales bacterium | reverse complement strand
ATCGGCGAGGCCATCGCGGTCGACTGGACGGCCATCGACGGGGAACGCGCCGTCGTCAAGATCGACTACAAGGTCATCCGGGTCAAGGGCGCAGGCCTGCAACGGATCCGCCGGACGAAGTCCGACGCCGGCCACCGCACGCTCCCGCTGCCGCTGTTCGCCACCCGCATGCTCGAACGCCGGCTCGCCGCATCGTCGGGCACCGGCCCGCTGTTCCCGGACTCGATCGGCGGCTGGCGCGATCCCACGAACCTGTCCCGGGAGCTGCGCGAGGCCCGCGGCAGCGGTGAGTTCGCCTGGGTCACCAGCCATATTCCGCAAGACCTGCGCGACCCTGCTCGACGAGGGCGAGCTGTCCGCCCGCCAGATCGCCGACCAGCTCGGCCACGCCAAGGTGTCGATGACGCAGGACAACTACCTCGGCCGCCGCCTCACCGCCCAGACCCTCGACCAGGCGCTCGGGAGGACGCTCGGATAGGCAAAGTCATGCCAAAGTCACGTGTCGATCTTTGAGCGAGACTCTCGCGAGGCTGTGAGCTGGGAAGAAGCTCCTCCGACTGGATTCGAACCAGTAACCACCCGATTAACAGTCGGGTGCTCTGCCGTTGAGCTACGGAGGACCGCGTGCTGCGGAGGACACCCCCGCCGACGAGAAGAACTCTATCGCACCTCCACACCCCCGTTCGGCCGGGGCCGACCGCCGGCGACGCGCCGATGGGCCGACTCGGGCAGGATGGCGTGACGGGCGAAGGCTGGGAGGCCGTCATGCTGAAGTTCCTCGTGGGAGCAGCCGTCGGCTACGTGCTGGGGGCGAGAGCTGGGCACGAGCGCTACGAGCAGCTCAAGCGCACCTACCAGCGCGTGTCGGACCATCCGGCCGTGCAGGGCGCGGCCGGGGTCGTGCGGGCGCGGGTGGAGGAGAAGGTGACGGGCGGGCGGCACACGGCGGACGCCGGCAGCAACGGCCACTCGCACTGACGTCACCGGGTGGGTTCCAGGCCTGGCCACGACCCGACGGGATGCAGCGGCGCGCGCGTTGTGTCAACCGCGCTCGCGAGCGCAGCAGTAGCTCGGTGTCGCCCGGACCTCGCGCGCCGGGCCGTGATCGCCGTGGTTCGCGCGGGAGCGCCCCGGGCAGGGCCGTGGTGTGCGGCTGGCGCTGATCGAGGGCGGTGCGCGCCCGCCTGAGGACAGCCTCACACATGCACCGATGCGCATGTAATGTGGCCGCGTGGGCGAGGGGCACGGACACGGGCACGGCATGTCGGCGGCCACCGACCGCCGCTGGCTGGGCACAGCGCTGGCGCTGATCACGGCGTTCATGGCCGTCGAGGTCGTGGTCGGCATCGTCGCGCAGTCGCTGGCGCTGCTCTCCGACGCCGCGCACATGCTCACCGACGCCACGTCGATCGTGCTGGCTCTGGTCGCGATGCGGCTGGCGGCGCGGCCGGCGCGCGGGTCGTACACCTACGGGCTCAAGCGCACGGAGATCCTCTCGGCCCAGGCCAACGGCCTGACCCTGCTGCTGCTGGCCGCCTGGGTGACCTACGAGGCGGTCCACCGGCTCGTCGAGCCGCCCGCGGTCGAGGGCGGCCTCGTCCTCGTCACCGCCGTGGTGGGGATCGTCGTCAACCTGGCGGCCACCTGGGCGATCAGCCGCGCCAACCGCACGAGCCTCAACGTCGAGGGCGCCTACCAGCACGTCCTCAACGACCTCTTCGGGTTCGTCGCCACGGCCATCGCCGGCCTCGTCGTGCTGCTCACCGGGTTCGCCCGCGCCGACGCCATCGCCTCACTCCTGGTGGTGGTGCTGATGGTGAAGGCGGGCATCGGGCTGGTGCGCGAGTCGGGCCGGGTGTTCCTGGAGGCGTCCCCGGTGGGCATCGACCCCGACGCCCTCGGCGACCGGCTCGTCGCCGTCCCCGGCGTCGACGAGGTGCACGACCTGCACGTCTGGCAGATCACCTCGGGCGACGTCGCGCTGTCGGCGCACGTGCTGGTCGATCCTGGAGCCGACTGCCACGCCCTGCGCCGTGACATGGAGCTCGCCGTGGCCGGCGAGTACGGCATCACCCACACCACCCTGCAGGTGGACCACGCGGGAGAGCCCCTCGCCCACGTCGACGCGCCCCTGCTGCCGCTGCGGCAACTGCACTGCGACGACAGCCACGGGCCCGTCCACCGCGAGGAGCCGCACACCCACTGAGACGGCCGGGGTCGCGTCGTCGTGGTGCGCAGGCGGCAGGGCCGGGCTACCCGACGGCAACCACGTGCAGCAGCACGGCCTGGTCGGGGTGCAGCAGCGGTGGGGCGATGCCGACGCGGGTGAGCACCACCCCCGGCAGCTCGGCGCCCTTCTCCAGCCACGGGGTCTGCGACCGGCCCGACGACAGGCCGGTGAGCCGGGCCTGCACGCGGTAGTGACGCGCCGGGTCGAGGCCGGGCAGCAGCAACCGCGGCGGGATGACGTCGACGGTGGTGGCGAGGCGCACGTACGCGTAGACGGCCTCGTCCTCCCCGACGACGCCGTGCAGCATGCCACCCTCGCCCGCGTGGTCCGACCGGACGGTGCGGCCGCTGTGCAGGACGCCGCGAAGCTCCTTGTAGAGCGACGCCCACGCGCGGAGCTGCTCCAGCTCCTCGGCCGAGCAGGTGGTGATGTCCCACTCGATGCCGGCGTGCCCGAACAGCGAGGTGACCATCCGGAACGACAGCTCGCTCGTGCGCGCCGTGGTGTGCGAGACGGGCGCCCCGATGTGCGCGCCGACCAGCTCCGGCGGCAGCAGCAGGCCCGTCCAGCGCTGGATGGCCTGGCGCTCCACGGGATCCGTGCAGTCCGAGCCCCAGATGCGGTCGGTGCGGGCCAGCGTCGCGAGGTCGGGACGCCCGCCGCCGGACGCGCAGGACTCGATCTCCAGCCCGGGGTGCCGGGCTCGCAGCTCGTCGAGCAGCCGGTGCAGGGCCGCGGTGTGCTCGTGGGCTCCGGGGCGTCCGGCGTGGACGGGCTCGGCGAGGTCGCGGTTGTGGTCCCACTTGATCGCGTCGAGCGCGTACTCGGTGCACAGCGCGTCCAGCTGGCCCAGGACGTGCGCGTAGGCACCGGGGTCGGCGAGGTCGATCACGTGCTGGTGCCGGTAGGCGCGCGGGAGCCGGCCGGGGGCGGCGAGCACCCAGTCCGGATGGGCGCGCGCCACGTCGGAGTCCAGTGAGATCATCTCCGGCTCGAACCAGAGGCCGAACTGCATGCCCAGGCCGCGGACGTGGTCCACCAGCGGGTGCAGCCCGTCGGGCCACACGTCCGTGTCGACCACCCAGTCACCCAGGCCGCGGGTGTCGTCACGGCGGCCCAGGAACCAGCCGTCGTCGAGCACGAAGCGCTCGACGCCCAGCGCGGCGGCCCGGTCGGCGATGGCCGTGAGCCGGCCGAGGTCGTGGTCGAAGTAGACGGCCTCCCACACGTTGAGCGTCAGCGGACGGGGCGAAGGCGGGTGGCCGGGCCGCGCGCGGACGTAGCCGTGCAGGCGGGCCGACAGCCCGTCGAGGCCGGCCTCGGACCAGGCCGCCACGAGTGTCGGAGCCGTGTAGGACTCCCCCGGCGCCAGGATGATCTCGCCCGGTTCGGTCAGTTCGCCCCCACCGAGAACCGTGAAGCCCTCGGGCACGCGCTCGACGAGATGCACCGCGCTGGCGCCGCAGGCGACGTGGACGCCCCACACCTCGCCGTGGCCGAAACCGAATCCGGAGGTGCCCGCCACGAGCAGCGGTGTTCCGTCGTGGCCGGGCCGGCCGCGCCAGCTCTCGCGAGCACGGATTCCGACATGCAACGGCGACCGCTGCGGTGAGTGCTCACGGCTCCAGCGGCCGGCGAGATCGAGCAGCTCCCCGGCCCGGGGCGGCACGGGCAGCACGGGGGTGATGCCGTCGAGCGCGTAGGGACCCTCGCCGACATTGCTCACCGTGACATCGGTGGTGAGCACGCCGGACGGCTCGATCGCGAGGCGGCAGGTCAGCTCCAGGCCGAGGCCGACGTCACCGGCCACGACGTGGACCGATTCCGCCGACACCTCGCAGGACGACACCGTCCAGCGCGGAAACGCCGCTGAACCGGGCGAACCCGGGTCGACGCGATGTCCGCGGACCGCGGGCCGGCCCGGCCAGCCGTCGGCCGCTCCCGGTAGCACCGTCAACGGCCAGGGGGCGTCGAGCGTCCCGTTCGGGACGCCCGGTTCCAGGGCCTCGGCTACAGCGGACAGTGACGACGCCGGGAAGTGCATGTCGGCGCCCCAGTACAGGACGCGAGGCAGCCCGGGACCGTCCAGGTCGAGCAGCACGGCGCATCCGCCGGCCCGCAGAACGGAAATCGGCATGTTGGAACTTGTTGGCATGTGGGCGGCTCCCTTGTTCGACGTTGTTGGAAAGTATTGACTCAGTCGCCCTGATGCGCCATCGTGCGTTCACCTCGCAGACGTAACCCGGATCACTATCCGGCGCCGCCCGCGCAGTGCCCAGACCTGTTATCCAATGGAGGCGACATGTCCCGACCCTCGTCCGAGGCCCAGTACCTCGCCGGACTCACCCCGGCTTCGGTGGCGGCCACCCGGATCGACCGGCGATCGCTGCTCAAGGGCGCGATGGCGGGAGCCGGGCTCCTCGGGGCCAGCGGCTTGCTGGCCGCGTGCGGGTCGGGCGGCGGCACCCCCGCCACCGGGGCCGACGTCGCCGCCGCCAGCGGCGCGCTGAGCTTCGGATCCAACCAGTCCGACGCCGTGCCGAAGAAGGCCTTCGCGGACATCGTGGCAGGCTTCGCCGACCCCGCCATCCAGATCAAGACGAACACGGTCGACCACAACACGTTCCAGGAGAACATCAACAACTACCTGCAGGGCCAGCCCGACGACGTGTTCACCTGGTTCTCCGGCTACCGCATGCAGTTCTTCGCCAAGCAGGGCCTCGTCGGCGACATCA
>JBBQEF010000377.1:0-4968 GCA_038320445.1 Mycobacteriales bacterium | reverse complement strand
TGCCCGGGTGCGCAACCGCAACGTCGTCGACGACCGGCAGCTCAGCGGCCGGCACCTGGTGCCGGTCGCGCAGCGGGCCCTCGACGCCGAGACGGTGCTTCTCGAGGTGGCCACAGCTCGTCGCAGGTGCACATCGCGATGGCCGCCCGCACCCGGGCATATCCGCGCGACGGCGCCAGCGGCGGCGCTGATCGCGAGACGCGCCGGTTGGTCGCCGAGCCCGGACTGATCGCCCACGAATTCGACCTGCCGACCGCACCTGGGCGTCCGGTGTCGGTGGAGAAGGTGGTTGCGGTGGCCACCTCCCGCGACCGCGCGCAGTCCACCCCCGCCCTCGGCGCTCGCGCACACCTGGCCCGAGCGCCGGACTTCCCGGGCCTCGCCGCCCACGAGCACGCCTGGAACGAGCTGTGGGAGCGGTTCGGGCTCGACGTCGCGGCCGGTGAACGCCAAGAACTCACGCTCAACCTGCACGTGTTCCACGTGCTGCAGACCGTGTCCGGGGCCGGGCCCGATCTCGATGCGGGTGTACCCGCCCGCGGGCTGCACGGTGAGGGCTACCGCGGGCACGTGTTCTGGGACGAGCTGTTCGTTTACCCGATTCTCACCTGGCGCCGCCCCGAGCTGACCCGCGATCTGCTGCGCTACCGCTACCGCTACCGCCGCCTCGATCAGGCCCGGGCCGCCGCCCGCGCCGTCGGCTACATGGGCGCGATGTTCCCCGGGCTGCAGGCCGGGCCGCGGCCGGAGCTCGGCGGGATGCTGGCCGATCTCGTTCTCGCCGCGTAGTCGGAGAGCGGTGACCGGGTCGCGCTCGGGGCGTTCCTCGACCGGCTTGACCAGGCCCGTGATCACCGCGCTGGTGGCGACCGTGTGGTTCGCGGCGCGACTCCGCAGCCGGCGGTCACGACCGCGGTGCTGGCTGCGGGGGGACTCGGCCCGGCGCGTCCATCTGCCGCTGCCACCCGCCCGTGATCAGGTCGTGGTCGACCTTGCGGGCGTCCAGATCCGTTTAGCCGCCACTCACACTCCCCCCGCATCGCGTGTTCGCCCTCGATGGGGGTGTCGCGGCCGGTTTGATGGGTCCTGCCCCGCGGTGGACAAGGTTTGCCGTCACGCGCAACGATGCCCGTCCCGGGTATAGGTATCGAGGACGAGGGGTGAGGGATGGGCGAGTTCGGTCCGGTGATGGCGCTGCTCGGCGTCGCCGCGGCGCTGGTGGCGGCCGGCTATGGGCTCTCGGCGCTGCTCGCGGTGACCCGCACTGCGTTGGACGTGGCGCCTTTCAGCGGGGGGCTGCCGCCGGTCGAGCACGCGTTCTCCCGATTCCATGTGCGCTGGTATCCCGTGACGATGGTCTTCCTCGCCTTCGACATGGAGATGGTGTTCATGTATCCGTGGACGCTGGTGGTGTCCCGGGTTGGTGTGTCGGCGGTGATCGAGATGTTCGCATTCCTGGCGATCCTGCTCGCCGGAGTGGCCTACGCCTGGCGGGAGGGGGCGCTGCGGTGGGCCTGACCTCGAGGCTGCTGCGGGTCGCTGCCGCGCGACCACACGCGCTGATCGTCGCACCGGTCGGGGGCACGTCCGGGCGGCTCGCGGTTGAGGCGGAGCTCGCGCGGCGCGGCTGGCCCGTCGCGGACCACCCGGCCGATGCGGACCTGCTCGTCGTGACCGCGGCCCCGGGCCCGGAAGTGCGCGCGGTGATCGAGCGCCTGTGGCGGCAGATCCCGCACCCCAAGGCGCGCGTCGAGGTCGCCGAACCCGAGCAGGCGTCGGCGGCACTCGCCCTCGGGGCGGCGCACCTGGCCGACTGCGAGCACCAACTCCAGCACGTCGCAGCACCTGCCCCGGTCGAGCACCACCCGACGCCCGGCCGCAACCCCGACCACGGCCACGAATCGCACAGCGGGGACCGCGAGCCCGGGGCCGGCGGCGGTGACGGCCACGGCGACGGCCACGACGGGGCGCATGTCGGTGCGACGGCGGATGCCCGCGGGCGCGGCGGGCCTCACACGGGTCACGACAGCGGCATGGGCGGGGGGATGGAGATGCCGGGCGGGTTACCGATGGCTGATCTGGGACCCGACCGTGACGGGCTGACCCTGGACCGGTTGCACGTGCCGCTCGGTCCGGTGCTGCCGGACTGGCCGCCGGGGCTGGTGCTGCACGTGGTGCTGCAGGGCGACGTTATCCAGGAGGTCGAGACACAGGTCCTCGACCCGGGCGAGGGTGGCCCGTCGTTCTGGCATGAGCCGGGCCGCGCGGCGCCTCGGGAACTCGACGCGTTGGCCCGCTTCCTGGCCGTCGCCGGCTGGTACGACCTGGCCGCGCGGTCCCGGCGGCTGCGCGATGTCCTGCTGACTGGTGCACCGCTCGAGCAGGTCCACGGGCCCGCAGCGGCGCTGGTCGGGCGGGTGGGTCGCTCCCGCACCTTGCGCCGGTTGCTACGGGACCTACCCGCGGGCCCCGGGGATGTCGCCGATTTGCTGGGGTTCCGGTTGGCCGCGGTCCGGGCCGCGCTCGGCGCGCCGGACTCGCCGCCGGCGTCCCGGGTCGGGCTCGACGAGCTGGCAGATCTGTTGCTGGGCGCGGAGCTGGCGGCCGCCCGGGTGATCGTCGCCATGGTGGACCCGGACACCGAACCGGTCACCTCGCGGCCGGTGGGCCATGGCTGACGCCGCCCCTTCGTCCCCGTTCGCGGCCGCGTTGCCGCTGTGGACCGTGGCGCTGTTGCCGGTGCTGCTCGGCGCATTCACGTGGGCGGTCGTCGCGTTCGATGTCGCGCTGGCCGGGCGCGCCCGGGGCGGCGGACCGTCCGGGATCGGGTCGGCGGTGGTGGTGGCGGTGCGGGAGACCGCGCGGCTGCTGGTCGGGCAGCGCCGCGCCACGGTCGCTGCGGATCGGGTGCTGTGGCGGGTGGGGGGTGCGGTGCTGCCGGTCGGGGCGCTGCTGGCCGCGGTGGTGTTGCCGTTGGGGGAGCGACCGGTGGCGGACCTGTCGGTCGGGGTCGTGTGGTTCAACGCCATGGAGGTGTTGGCGTGGGCGTCGGTGTGGATGGTGGGGTGGGGCGCTAACAGTGTGTTCTCGCTGGTCGGCGGGTACCGGTTCCTGGTGCAGGGGTTGGCCTACGAGCTGCCGCACATGTTCGCGATCATCACCGCCGCGCTCGGCGCGGCAAGCCTGCGGGTCACCGGCATCGTCGACGCCCAGCAGAACCTGTGGTTCGTGGCGATCATGCCGGTGGCGTTCGTGGTCTATCTGATCTCGGCCGCGGCGATGGCGTTCTGGGGCCCGTTCGACGCGCCGGTCGGCCGGGACCTGGCCGGGGGTGCGGCAGCGGAGTTGTCCGGGATCGACCGGCTCGTGTTCACCGGCGGACGGTGGCTGCTGCTGGTGGTGGCCGCCGCGATGGCGGTCCCGCTGTTCCTCGGCGGCGGGGACGGGCCGTGGCTGCCGGCGTGGGTATGGGTGGCGCTCAAGACCGGCGCGGTACTCGTCGTGCTGGTGTGGGCGCGCCGCCGGCTCCCGACGCTGCGGATGGACCGCTACGTCGAGTTCGCCTGGGTCGTGCTGATCCCGCTTACGATCGCCCAGGCCCTGGTCGTGGCGATCGTGGTGCTGGCCCGGGGAGCGATGTAGATGGTGTCGGTGGTGCTGTTCTGGGTGCTGGCGCTCGCCGCGGTGGTGTTCGGGTTCGCGGTGTTCCGGCTCAACTCGATGGCCCAGGTGACGTTCGCGCTGCTCGCCTCGTTCCTGGCCGTCGCTGGTCTCGTCGTCGTGCTAGGGCTGAGCTACCTCGGCGTGGTGATCGCGTTGATGATGGTGATCGAGATGGTGATCATGGCCGTCTTCATGATCATGTATATGATGAACCCGGCCGGGTTGATGCCGATGTCGATGTATCACAACAAGGCCGGCTCGATGGCGATCGCGGTGGGCACCTTCGTGGTGTTGGGCGCGGGGATCTTCCTGGTCGACTGGCCCACTCGTCAGGGTGTCGCGGCGCCGGACCCGACGTTCGCCCTCGGTGAGGCGCTGATGGGCGGGCAGATGCTGACCATGATGACGCTGGGGGTGACGCTGTTCGCGACCATCGTCGCGACCGTGGTGCTCTCGACCAACCGGGGCCGCTACGACCGCTTCGGCGACGACCTGCGCGCACCACGCGCCGACGACCCGGCCGGTGGGGGTGTCGGGCGATGACATTGCAGCTGTTCCTGCTGCTGGGTGCCGGTCTGTTCAGCATCGGCCTCTACGGTGCGCTGTCCCAGATGTCCATCGTGATGATCATGATGGGGCTGGAGCTGATGCTCAACGGGGTGATCGTCGCGACCGCCGCGTTCTGGTTCTATGTCGCCCCTGCGGGTACGGACGGGCAGGTCCTGATCGTGGTGGTGATCACCGCGATGGCGATCGAGATGGCCGCCGGGTTCGCGGTCGCGACGGCGATCTACCGGACCCGGCAGGTCGACATGACCGATGACGCCGCGGATCTGAAGGGCTGACCGGGGCTGATGCTGCTGTGGTCGTTGGTCGCGGTCCCGTCGGTCGGGGGTGGGCTGCTCGCGCTGGCCGGTCGGCGCGCGGACCGGGTCGCCGCCGAGCTCGGGGTGCTCCTCGCGGGTGCGGTCCTGGCCCTCGCGGTGGCGGCGGCGGTCGCCCGCCCCGCGGTCGACGCACCGCTGCTGCTGGGGTTCCGGGCCGGGTTGGCCGTCGACGGGCTATCCGCTCTGATGGTCGTCACCGTCGCGGTCGCGGCGCTGGCGGTTCTGGTGTTCGCCGCGGGTGAGGCTCAGCTGCGCACCGCCCGGTTCTCGGGTCTGGTGCTGCTGTTCGCCGGGGCGATGCTGGTGACGGTCTCTGCCACGACCCTGGTCGCGCTGCTCATGGCGTGGGAGGTGATGGGGGCAACGAGCTGGGCGCTGATCGGCTATCACTGGCGCGACGCCGATGCCATCCGGGCGG
>JBBQEF010000376.1:0-4989 GCA_038320445.1 Mycobacteriales bacterium | reverse complement strand
GGTGGGCTGGGCTCGGGCGGGCCGGGCTCGGGTGGGCTGGGCTCGGGTGGGCTGGGGTCGGGCGGGCCGGGCTCGGGTGGGCTGGGCTCGGGTGGGCCGGGCTCGGGTGGGCCGGGATCGGGCTGGGCCTGATCGGACATGCCGTTCCGGCTGCTCTCCCCGGGCCGGGCCCCATCCCCGGCCGGTCGTACCGGCGCGCCAGATCCGGTGGGGCGCTCGGCGGGCTGAGCACCGCCGGGGCTCGCAGCGCCCCCGGACGGCCGCGTGTCGGCGATGAGGCAGGCGATGATCTGTTCGGTGGTCCTGTGGTGGAAGCGGCCGTCGAGCAGGCCGAGGAACACCGCGCAGCGGATCTCCCCGATCCGCCCGGGATGCCCCGCCCGCTTCGCTGCGCTCGCCAGATCCTGCAGCCGGGTGCACGCCGCCTCGGCCTCGTCGGCGGGGAGGCCGCATGCGGTGATGACGACGGTGCCGTTGTGGTCGATGTACGCGGTGACGTCGCCTTCGCGGATGCCCTTGCGGTACCAGCGATCCGCGGCGTCGGGATCCACTGCGATCACCATCCGGCGCAGCAGGACGGCGAGCTGTCCGGTGGTCAACCCCGGCGCTCTCGGCACCGCGATCCGGCAGATGCGCTCGATCTGGGAGGGCGTGAGCCCGGACAGGTAGCGCTCGAAGACCCGGACCCGCTGCCGATCGACGTCACCGGCCAGCCACGCCGCGAAGAGCTCCGGCATGCCGTGCACGACCGTCTCGGCCAGGTCGTGCTCGGCCTCGGCCGCGCGGCGCGTCCACCGCAGGGCCGCCCGGGTCTCCTCCGGAGCGTAGCGGCCGGGCGCGTCGAGCCGGGCGACCCGACCCGCGGGCTGGTCGCCCTTGCAGCGGCCGACCTCGGCGATGGCGGCGATCATCCGGGCCTGGTCGTGGCACAGCTGGCGGTACTGCGCCCGCAGCACGTCCAGCATGCGGTGGTTGGGCACCGAGGCCGGCTCGAGCCGGTGCAGCTCCGCGGCCAGCCCGGGGCCGGGGGGCATCGCCGCGAGCCCGTCGGGTGGTGTGGCCGTCTGCATGAATCGAACATACGTGCGACCACCGACAGGAACGGGTCCTGCCGGGGGATGGGGCCGAAACTTCTTGAAGATCTTTTCCGACGTCCACCGGCCGGCCGCGGCGAAGCGTCCGGTGGTCAGCCGACCCTGATGCCGTGCTGGGCCAGCCACGGCTGCGGGTTGATCTTCGTGCCGTCGGGGGACCACACCTCGAAGTGCAGGTGCGGGCCGGTGGACTCGCCGCGGTTGCCGATCTCCGCGATCTGCTGACCCGCCCCGACCTTCTCACCGACGGTCACGAACATCCGGTTCACGTGGCCGTACACGCTGCTGCTGCCGTCGGGGTGCCGCAGCACCACCCAGAGCCCGAAGCCCGAGGCCGGGCCGGCGTCCTCCACCACCCCGTCGGTGACGGCGTAGATCGGGGTGCCGATCGCGTTCGCGATGTCGATGCCGTAGTGGGTGGTGCCCCAGCGGCCACCGAATCCCGAGGTGAAGGCGCCGGTGGCCGGCCGCACGAAGGCCTCGTCGTCGATCACGTGGGCGTCGGTGGCGCCGTTGGCCTCGGCGGCGTCGACGAGCGCCGCCTGCTTGGCGAGCTGCTGCCCGATGGCGGTGGCCTTGGTCAGGTTCTTCACGTCCACCTCGGACGCCGGGTCGAGCGCGCCGATGGCGAGCGTGTTGACCGCCAGCTGGTCGCCGCCGATCGCGTTGACGCCGAAACCGGATCCGGCCAGCTTCGGCACGTCCTTGAGTACCTGGGCCACGGGCTGGAGCGCGCTCACGGTCACGGGCGGGGCGTCGGCGGTGGTGGCGAGCGAGGCCAGCGTCTGCCCGGCCGCGACGACGGCGCCCGCCGCGACGGCAGCGATCGTCGCGCGTCCGCATGCGGACGCGGCGGGTGGCGGAGGGAGACGATGCACCCCCGGGGACGCGACGACGCGGATGCGCGTCGTGAGACCGGGGTCGTCCTCCTGGGCGCCGCTGGGGGAGCGGTGGCGCGCCAAGACCTGCCCTTCTCGACGTGGTGCCTGTGGTGCCCGGACCCGGTTCCGACGGGAGCTTGGGGAGCGTCGTCGTGACCGGCCTGTGACCGAGCCGCTGAAACGTAGCGGTGGTGACGTGTGGAGAGCAAGTCCGGGTGCGGAGTGTCGGATCCGGGCCGGCCGCGATCAGGACGCGGGGGAGTCCCGCTCACCGAGAGTGGTGGGGGCCGCCCGGAGATGTCCACGAACTCCGCGCGACGGGTGACGCCGGTGGTCCGAACGAGCAAGCGCCGCCGCTACCCAGTGCACCGAGCGCGCGTCGATGGGCAGCGAGAGGTGACCGACGTCACGCAGCTCGAGCTGTTCGACGTCGAGGTCGGGGTGGGCGAGGCGGGCGTTGCGCTGCGGCACGATCATCTGGTCCATGCGGCTCCACACGACCAGGAAGCGCGTGGTGCAGCCCGGAGCGGGCTCCGTGAGCTCGTCGAGCAGTTCGGACCCGGGCCGCAGCTGGCGGGCGAGCGGGGTGGGCATCAGGTAGGCCGTGAGGGTGCCGGCGTGCGGGCTGCCGAGCGTCACGAGCGTGTCGACGACGTCGGAGCCGCCCATCCGCTGCACGTAGTACCGGGCGATCATCCCGCCCAGCGAGTGGCCGACGATGTGGACCTTGTCGGCGCCGGTCTGCTCGCGCAGCCGCTCCACGTGCGTGCGCAGCTCGTGCGCCGCGTCGCGGACGTCGCCGGTGAACAGGCTGTAGTTCACCGCGTGCACCACGCCGAAGCCCCGCCTGCGCAGCGTGCGGCGGAACACCGTGAACACCGATCGGTTGTCCATGATCCCGTGCACCAGCAGGATCGGGGTGCCGGCGGCCTCCACGTCGGTGACGACGAGGCTGCGCCGCAGCGGGCGCAGCGCGTCCGTCCGGTAGCCGTCACCGGACTCCGCGAGCTGCTCGGCCAGGAGGCCCGCCGGGTAGACCGCCATGTGCGCCGCGAGCCACGCCCACTCGAGCGTGAGCCCGCGCATCCCGGCGGGGGAACCGAACGTCCGGGCGACGTAACCGGTGGCCCGGCCGATCTCGTGCGCGGTTCCGGCGACCGCGTCGGCCACCGTGGCCAGGCGGTCCAGTCCGGCCCGGACCAGTCCCATGGAGGAACGGTAGATGACGCCGGCGCCTGATGCCCGGTGGATGTCATCAGCCCGGAGTCCGTTCCGCGTGTCGACGGCGACGTGACCGCTCACCACGTACGCCGACGCCTCGCCTGCCCGCCGGTGACAAGGAGGCGGAAAGAGCCGTCACGATGGTCGAACAGGCCGGCACACAGGGAAGGGCGGTAAGTGATGGCCTACTCGATCGCCGACGTCGAGGAATTCGGCCACCTGCTCGCCGTGTTCGGGTGCTGCGAGTTCCCCCGGACGACGGCGACCCGGTCGTTCGCCATGAGGAGTACGTGTTCCGCTTCGAGCGGGCCTCGGTGGTCGTCGTCGCGGTGCCGGCCGACGACACGATCACGGTGGCGCTCGGCGAGGCCACCCTCCCGATCGTGCACGACCTGTCCGGGACGCATCCCTGGTCCACGCTGCTGGGATGTGGCGTGCTGTGGTCGTGGCGCCTGACGAACCAGAGGAACTACACCGACGGCTGCCAGATCGAGTTCGGACGACCCGGCTCGTTCTGGGCGGTCCAGCCCATGTGCCTGGCCAGCTCGCTGACGGCGCTGTCGCTCGGCCCGATCGACCGGCTGTGGAACCAGTCCGGGAGCAGCGGGTGACAACGGTCACCTGACCAGGTCAGGGCCGGTGCGGCGGGCGTCGCTACTGTCAGACGCGGCAGCGGATCCGCGGGCTGTGTCCCGCAGCACATCGGAGTGGGAGAACAGCCGAGTGGACCTCTACGAGTACCAGGCGAAGGATCTCTTCGCCGCGCACGGAGTCCCGGTCCTGCCGGGCCGGACCGTCGAGACGCCCGAGGACGCGAAGGCGGTGGCCGCCGAGCTCGGCACCGCGGTCGTCGTCAAGGCGCAGGTGAAGACGGGTGGCCGCGGCAAGGCGGGCGGCGTCAAGCTGGCCGAGACGCCGGACGAGGCCTACCGGAAGGCCGCCGACATCATCGGGCTCGACATCAAGGGCCACACCGTCCACCGGGTCCTGGTCACGACGGCCAGCGACATCGCCGAGGAGTACTACTTCTCGTTCCTGCTCGACCGGTCCAACCGCACCTTCCTCGCGATGGCGAGCGCCGAGGGCGGCATGGAGATCGAGCAGCTCGCCGTCGAGCGCCCGGACGCGCTCGCCAAGGTGCCGGTCGACGCGATCATCGGCGTCGACCGGGCGAAGGCCACCGAGATCCTCACGCTGGCCAAGTTCCCCGCCGTCGTGATGGACGCGGCCGCCGACGCCGTGGTGAAGCTGTGGGAGACCTTCGTCTCGGAGGACGCCACGCTCGTCGAGGTCAACCCGCTGGTGCGCGACCCCCAGGACCGGATCATCGCGCTCGACGGCAAGGTCACCCTCGACGACAACGCCGGCTTCCGCCACCCCGACCACGCCGCGCTGGTGGACCAGCGCACCGAGAACGCGCTCGAGGCGAAGGCCAAGAGCAAGGGCCTCAACTACGTCAAGCTCGACGGCGGCCAGGTCGGCATCATCGGCAACGGTGCGGGCCTCGTGATGAGCACCCTCGACGTCGTCGCGTACGCGGGCGAGAAGCACGGCGGCGTGAAGCCCGCCAACTTCCTCGACATCGGCGGCGGCGCCTCGGCGCAGATCATGGCCGACGGCCTCGACGTCATCCTGGGCGACCCCGACGTCAAGAGCGTGTTCGTCAACGTCTTCGGCGGCATCACGGCGTGCGACGCGGTGGCCACCGGCATCGTCGAGGCGCTGAAGATCCTCGGTGACAATGCGACCAAGCCGCTGGTCGTGCGGCTCGACGGCAACAACGTCCTCGAGGG
>JBBQEF010000375.1:0-5002 GCA_038320445.1 Mycobacteriales bacterium | reverse complement strand
TGCCGAGGACGCGCGCGTCGTACTGCACGGCGGGCGCGTCGTGGCCGACACCCGCGTCCGCCGTGCCGTCGACCTGCTCGTACTCCCCACCCCGTTCATCGACAAGGCGGTCACGTTCTGATGGATGTCGATTCCACTGTGCAGGAGATCACCCGGCTCGGTGCGGGCACGGTCTCCACCGACAAGGGCCTGATCACGACGGTGTCCTCGGACTGGTCGCGGATGTCGCCGGTGCTGCAGGAGAAGGTGCCGCCCGGCCGCTACCTCGCCGACGCGGTGGTGCGCCCCGCCACCGGCCAGGACGTCGCCACGATCCTCAAGGTGGCCTACGAGCACGACGTCCCGGTCACCCCGCGGGGCGCGGGCACCGGCAACTACGGCCAGGCCACGCCGTTCGACGGCGGCATCCTGCTGGACCTGCGCGGCCTGACCGACGTCACGGTCAACGAGGAGACGGTCACCACCGGCGCCGGGGCCCGGATGACCGCGATCGACAAGGTGCTGCGCGCCGCCGGGCGCGACATCTGGATGTACCCGTCGACGAAGACGTCCACGCTGGGCGGCTTCGTCGGTGGCGGCTCCGCGGGCACCGGCTCGATCGAGCACGGCACCACCAGCGACGGGTTCGTCGTGTCCGCGACGGTGGCGCCCTGCGACGGCAGCGGCGAGCTCTTCACGGTGAGCGGTGACGACCTGACGCCGTTCGTCCACACCTACGGCGTCACGGGCGTGGTCGTGGAGCTGGAGGTGCGTACCGACCCCGCGAGGGACTGGACCGCCGTCTACGCGGCTTTCGACACCTATGCGGAGATGGTGGTGGCGCACCGCGCGATGCTGGAGGTGCGGCCGGTGCCGCGGCTGGCGTCCTGCGACGAGCCCGCCCTGATCCCGACGCTCAACGCGCCCGTCGCGCTGGACCCGGCACGGTACAGCCTGCGGGTGATCGCCGAGTCGTCCACGGTGGACCAGGTCGTGTCCCGCGTCCGCGCGGCGGGCGGGGACGTCGTCGCCGCCCTGGCGGACTACGCCGAGACCGACCGCCTCTCGGGCATGTCCTACAACCACCCCATCTGGTTCCTGCAGCGCGCCCACCCGGAGCGGAGCTGGTTCCACATGGAGACCGGCGGGATGCCGATCTGGGACGACCCCGACGCCGTCCGCGCCTGCTACGACGGCCCCGTGCACCTGCACCTGGAGATCTTCGCGCACGGCCCGGGCGCGATGGTGGTGGCCGAGTACGCCGGCGAGCAGGCGGTGCTCGACGGCATCCCGAAGATGGAGGCGCTCGGGATGGGCGTGCACTCGCCGCACCAGTGGTACGTCGACCGCAGCGTGGAGCTGGCCATCGAGACGGCCAAGCGCACCGACCCGAAGGGCCTGCTCAACCCGGGCAAGCTCACCGCCGTGCCGCCGGTCGACTCGCGCGTGAACATCGGGGTCCGCTGATGCGGTTCGAGGACCTGACGTGGCCGGAGATCGCAGTGCTGCCGCCCGACACCGTCGCCGTGCTGCCGCTCGGCGCCATCGAGCAGCACGGCCCGCACCTGCCGGTCTCGACCGACTACGTCGCGGCGACGGAGGCGGCCGCCGCGGCCGTGGCGGCGGCGGCGGTCCCGGTGGTGCTTCTGCCCGGCCTGGCGTACACGAAGTCCGACGAGCACCACACCTTCCCGGGCACGATCTGGCTGTCGTGGGACACGCTGATGCGCACGCTCGTCGACATCGGACGCTCGCTCCAGACCTCGGGCATCACGCGGCTGCTGTTCGTCAACGGTCACGGCGGCAACTCGGCGCTGGGGCAGGTGGCCGGCCGTGAGCTGCGCCGCCGGTTCGGGCTGCGCACGTTCTTCGCGCACCTGTCGGTGCCCGCCGACCAGGGCGGGCGCGGCTCGGCGCCCTCGGAGTTCGGCATGGGGGTGCACGGCGGGCACGGCGAGACGTCGCTGATGCTGCACCTGAGGCCCGAGCTGGTGCACCTGGACCGGGCGTCGTCGCGCGTGCCCCTCGCCCTGCGCGAGTACGAGCACATCGGCTTCGGCAAGCCCGTCTCGTTCGGCTGGACCAGCGACGACTTCGGCCCGGACGGCCACATCGGCGACCCCACGGGCGCCACGGCCGAGGACGGCAAGGTGTTCTTCGAGGCCGCGGTCGCGCGGCTGGCCGAGGTGATCGCCGAGGCGTACCGGTTCGACACGGTATGACGCCGCCCACCGTCACGGCCCCAGTTCCGGCCGCCTTCCTCACCGTGAGCAACGCCGTGCTGCTGCCGGTCGCCGACGGGCAGCCGGACTGGTTCCGCGGCTGGATGACCGTCGGCCACGACGGTCGCATCTCCGGTATCGGCCCCGGTGATCCCCCGGAGACCACCGGCGAGGTGCTCGACGCCGGGGGAGCGATGGTCGCGCCCGGCTTCGTCTCGGCGCACTCGCACCTGTTCACGTCGGGGCTGCGGGGCATCGCCGCCAGCTCGACGCTCTACCCGTGGGTGCGGGCGATGATGGAGATCTTCCGGCACTGCGACGCCGAGGACATCTACTGGTGCACCGTGCACGGTGCCTGCGACTTCCTCGCCAACGGCATCACCAGCGCCTACAACTTCACGCAGTCGCGGGTGACCTGGCTCTACGACGCGGCGACGGCGCGCAACACCGTCGGCGGGGTGCAGCCCCCGGAGTTCGTGGCCCGCCAGTTCGACGCGGCCGCCGACGCGGGCCTCCGCACGGTGAACGCGATCCGCCTCGACGACGAGCTGGGCCCCGACGCCGACACGCTGGCCACCTTCGCGGATCTTCTGGCCGCGTCCCGCCCCGACCCCGGCACGGTGCCACTGCCGCGGGTCCCGGCGCTGGGGGCGTCCGTTTTCGGCGCCGTGCAGTGGGCATCCTCGCCATGGACCGCTTCGCTCGAAGCCCGGGTGATGCGCACGCACGGCGTCACCAACCAGGCTCATCTCGTCGAGACCGCGCAGGGGCTCGACGTCCAGCGCGCGAAGTTCGCCTGGTACGTCGACGCGGGCGCGCTGGGCCCCGACTTCCTGGTCGGGCACTTCGTGCACCCCACCCCGGACATGGTCGACACGATCGTCGACGCCGGCTGCGGCATGGTCTGGCAGCCGACGTCCAACGGCCGGTTGGGATCGGGCTTCGCCGACGCGGTGGCGTTGCGGCGCAGGGGAGTGCGGGTCGGGATGGGCCTGGACGACCAGTCGTGCACCGACCTCTCCGACCCCTTCGCCAACATGCGGATGGGCCTCTACACCGCCCGCGCGCTGCACACCGACGCGACCGTGCTGGAGCCGCGCGACGTGCTGCGGATGCACACGCTCGGCTCGGCCGAGGTCCTGGGCGTCGCCGATCGCGTCGGCAGCCTGGAGGTGGGCAAGTACGCCGACTTCGTGGTGGTGGACCACCGCGACCCCACCACCGGCCCGGTCTGGGACGTGCTCGCCACCTACGTGCTGGCCTGCGGCCTGCGGAACCTCACGCAGGTTCGCGTCGGCGGCCGTCCCGCCGGATCCGCACTGGCCGCCCGCGCCGACGGCGAGCTGCGCGACCGCATGGCCCGGGCGGCTCACGCGGCCGGCGTCCGCCCGGCCCTCTGAGCACCGCACAGCCACCCTGTCGGCGGCACCGCCGTCACGGCGCTGGCGTCGCCGCAACGACGACGGCGCGCCCGTCGTCAATCGATTGGTTGACGACGGTGGGCCCCGGCTGCTAACGTCCGTGTCAACCGATCGGTTGAGGTGATTGCTGTGCCGGACCCGCTGTCCAAGGTCTTCGCCGCACTGGCCGACCCCACGCGCCGCGACCTGGTGGCCCGGCTAGCGACCGGCGACGCGACGGTGGGGCAGCTCGCCGCCCCGTACGACGTGTCGGTGCAGGCCGTGTCCAAGCACATCAAGGTGCTGCAGGACGCGGGGCTGGTCCGGCGCGACGGCACCTCGCACCGTCGGCCGGTGAGCCTCGACGCCGAGGTGTTCGACCTGGCCACGGCCTGGATCGAGCGCTACCGGCGCCGGGCGGAGGAGCGCTACCGGCGCCTCGACGCAGTGCTCGCCGCCATGAACGAGCCCGACGACGACGACCTGAAGGAAGGGACCGCATCGTGACCACGTCCACCACACCGGGCACGGCCCGCATCGAGGCCGACCCGGCGCTGCCCATCATCCGCATCGTCCGCGACTTCGCGGCCACCCCCGAGCAGCTGTTCCGCGCCCACACCGATCCGGACCTCTTCCGGCAGTGGGTGGGGCCGGACGGGATGGACACCCGCGTCCTGCACTGGGACGCCCGCACCGGCGGCAGCTGGCGCTACGTCGCGCGGCGCGACGGGCACGAGTTCGGGTTCCACGGCACGTTCCACGACGTCCGGCCCGACCGGATCGTGCAGACCTTCACGTTCGACGGAGATCCCGACGGCGTCGCGCTGGAGACCCTGACGTTCGAGGACCTCGGCGACGGCCGCACCCGCCTGCACGCGCAGTCGCTGGTGGAGAGCTTCGAGAGCCGCGACGCCTGGCTGCGCAGCGGCATGGAGACCGGCGTCGAGCAGGGCTACGCGAAGCTCGAGGCGCTCGTGGCCGGTGGCCATGTCTGACGCGGCATCCTGGCACCGTGAGGTCGCCGGTGCGTTCGGTGAGCGGGTCCGCGACACCACCGACTGGGACGCCCCGTCTCCGGTGGAGGGCTGGCGGGCGCGGGACGTGGTCGGGCACCTGACGTCGTGGTTCCCGGCCTTCCTCGCCTCCGGTACGGGCATCGAGCTGGCCACGGGCCGCGGCGAGGACCCTGCCGCGGACTGGGCCGCCCAGACCGACGCCGTGCAGGCGCTGCTCGACGACCCCGCCACCGCCGACGTCGTCCTGCGGAACCCGCACATCGGCGAGATGCCCCTGCCGGACGCGATCACCAACATCTACGTCTCCGACGTGTTCATGCACACCTGGGACCTGGCCCGCGCGGGCGGCCTGGACGACCGGCTCGACCCGGACTTCTGCGCCCGG
>JBBQEF010000374.1:0-5037 GCA_038320445.1 Mycobacteriales bacterium | reverse complement strand
GACCAGGCCGCGCCCGGCGAGGACGTCGATGTCGCGGCGCACGGTCATGTCGGACACGCCGAGCCGCTCGACCAGCTCCGACACCCGCGCACCGCCGGTGGTGCGCACCTCGTCGAGGATCAGCTCCTGGCGTTGGCGGGCGAGCCTCAGGTCCCTTCCCGCACCACGGAGACCGCCCCGGGCGCGACCGTGACCTTACCGTTACACGCCGTGCCGGTCAGCAGGTCGGTACCGCTGACCTCGACGACCGCCGCTGCGGCGCTGCGGTTCAGCACGAACACGTACCGCCCGCGGCGCACCACCTCGACCCCCGCCGATCCGGCCCTCACCACGCCCGCATCGTCCAGGATCCGCCCCGCGAGCGCGGAGGTGGCCTCCTCGTCGAGGCGGGTGGCGACGTACCAGGCGTTGCGGTGCCTGGTGATCGCCGGCGTACCGGGCAGCGGTCCATCCACATAGGATGCCAGCACCTCGGCGTCCGGCGCGGTGAGCAGCTCGGTCCAGAGGTCGGCGCGCGACCCGTCGTCGAGCGTCACGGTGGTGCCCGGCAGCAGCGGCGCGAACTCCTCGGACCGCACGCCCAGCAACTCGCGGAAGGCGCCCGGGTAGCCGCCGAGGCGGATGTGGTCGTTGCCGTCGACGATGCCGGAGAAGTACGTGACGAGCACGTGCCCGCCGCGCGCCACGACCGCCTGCAGTGCGGGTGAGACGTCGTCGTCGACGAGGTAGAGCGTCGGGACGACCACGACCCGGTACCGGGACAGGTCGGCCGACGGGTGCACGACGTCGGCCGTCGCGCCCAGGTCGGTGACGGCCCGGTGCCAGCGGTGCACGGCGTCGACGTAGTGCAGCTCGCCGCTCGGGTGCGAGCCCAGGTCACACGCCCACCAGGCGTTCCAGTCCCACAGCAGCGCCACGTCGGCGCCGACCGGGGATCCGGCCACCTCGCCGATCGCCCCCAGCACCCGGCCCAGTTCCACGACCTCCCGGAACGCGGCCGAGTCCCGCCCGGCGTGGGGCACGAGCGCGGAGTGGAACTTCTCCCCACCCGCGCGGGAGGCCCGCCACTGGAAGAACGCGACGCCGTCGGCGCCCCTGGCCACGTGGCGCAGCGAGTCCAGCAGCAGCTCGCCGGGGCGTTTCGCCACGTTGACCGGCTGCCAGTTCACCGCGGAGGTCGCCGACTCCATGAGCAGCCACGGCGCTCCGCCCGCGACCCCGCGCGTCAGGTCGTCGGTGAAGGCCTGCTCGGCGTGCACGTGCGGCAGGCGATGGTCGAGGTAGTGGTCCTGGGAGACCACATCCACGTCCGGTGCCCACGCGAAGTAGTCCTGCTCGGACTGGTGCGAGCTGACCATGAAGTTGGTGGTCACCGGCACGTGCGGCGAGATGTCGTGCAGCAGGTCGCGTTCGGCGCGGTGGTAGTCCAGCAGCTCGTCGGACGAGAAGCGGGCGAAGTCCAGCCCGTGGGTGGGGTTGGGCACCGCAGGGGTGATCCGCGGCGGCAGCACCTCGTCGAAGCTCGAGTAGTGCTGGCTCCAGAACGCCGTGCCCCAGGCGTCGTTGAGCGTCGAGACGTCCTTGTAGCGGTACTCCAGCCACACCCGGAACGCCGCCGCGCTGACGTCGCACCAGCACCGGCCGTTGTGGCAGCCCAGCTCGTTGGACACGTGCCAGAGCCGGACGGCCGGGTGGTCGCCGTAGCGCCGGGCCATCTCGCCGACCAGCGTCAGGGCGTGCTCCCGGAACACCGGCGAGCTGGGGCACCACGACTGCCGGCTGCCCGGCCACAGGATGTGGCCGGCCGCGTCGACCGTGAGGATCTCCGGGTGGGCGGCGGTGAGCCACGGCGGCGGGGCGGCCGTCGCCGTGGCCATGTCGACCGCGATCCCGCCCTCGTGGAGGAGGCCGAGGATCTCGTCGAACCACCCGAAGTCCCACTTCCCGCGCGACGGTTCGAGCAGCGCCCAGCTGAACACCCCGAGCGTCACGAACCCGACCCCGGCCTCCTGCATGAGCGCGACGTCCTCGGCCCACACCGAGCGGGGCCACTGCTCGGGGTTGTAGTCGCAGCCCAGGGCGATGCCGTCGAAGGGGAAGGCGGTGCTCATCCCTTGGTCGCTCCCAACGTCAGGCCGGAGACGAACTGCCGCTGCAGCGCGAAGAAGATGATCAGCACCGGCAGCATGGCCAGTACCGATCCCGCCGAGAGCAGGTTGTAGTCGGTGAAGAACTGCCCCTGCAGGTTGTTCAGCGAGCTCGTGATCGGGAACTTGTCACCCCGCTGCAGCAGGACGGTGGCCCAGAAGAACTCGTTGTAGACCCACGTGACCTGAAGCGTCGCCAGCGCGGCCAGGGGCGGCCGGCACAGCGGCAGCGTGAGCTGGAAGAACTGGCGGGTGACACTCGCGCCGTCCACCCGTGCCGACTCGTAGATCTCCGCCGGGATCGTCTTCATGTAGTTGCTCAGCACGAACGTGCAGAAGCCGAGCTGGAAGGCGATGTTCACGAGGATCACGCCGAGCTGGGTGTTGAGCAGCGTTCCCGAGTCGCTGAGGAACTCCGGCATCGGGATGGCGCGGAACATCCGGTAGACCGGGATGAGCAGAGCCTGCGGCGGCAGCAGGTTGGCCGCGAGGAACACGGCCAGCAACGTCAGGTTGAGCTTGAACGTGAACCGCGTGAGCACGAACGCCATGCAGGCGGCCAGGAACAGCGTGATCAGCACCGCCGGCACGGTGATCACCACCGAGTTCCAGAAGTGCAGGCCGAAGTCGCCCTGCGTCCACGCGTTCACGTAGTTCTTGATCGTGAACCCGCCGAACGACACGTACCCGTTCTGGGCGGTGTAGGCGTAGTCGCGGAAGGAGTTGAACACCGCCCAGGCGATCGGGAACAGCCACGTGAGCGAGACGACCCAGAGGAACACGTGCAGCACGATCCGCGGCGGCTTCGGGAACCGCCGGGGTTGCGGCGCAACGGTGACCGGTTCGGCGACGGCGGTCATTTCTGCCTCTCCTCCCGCATCACGATCGTCAGATAGATGACCACGAACACGGAGCTGATCAGCAGCATGAACGTGGCCATCGCCGAGCCGAAGCCGATCCGGCTCGCCTCGCCGACCACGTTCTGCGTCACCAGCGTGGCGATCAGCTCCAGGCCGTTGCGGCCCTTGTTGATCACCCAGACCAGGTCGAACGCCCGCAGCGAGTCGATCACCGTGACCACCAGGACGATCACGTTGATCGGGCGCATCACCGGGAACACGACCCGGAAGAACACCTGCCGCTCGTTGGCCCCGTCGATCGCGGCGGCCTCGCGCAGCGACGCGTCCACAGCCTTGAGCCCGGCCAGGTACAGGAGCATGACGTACCCGACATGGCGCCAGCCGGTGGCCACGAGCGCCGCCCACAGGTTGTACCGCGGGTCGCCGTACCAGTCGACCGTGGTGCCGAGCACGGCGTTGAGCAGACCCTGGTCGCGCGAGTAGATCAGCTGCCAGACGAAGCCGATGAGCGCCAGGCTCAGCACCACCGGCAGGTAGATCGCCGTCTGGTAGAAGCGGCTGAACTTGATCTCCTTGTCCAGCAGCACGGCCAGGAACATGCCGATCGGCGTCGCGATCACGAACATCACGGCCAGCCAGAGCAGGTTGTGCTGGACCGCGGGCCAGAACGGCGGGTAGTTCGTGGTGACGTTGACGTAGTTGGTGAGCCCGACGCCCTTCACGCTGCTCAGCGGGCCGATGCCGTTCCAGTTCGTGAACGACAGCGCCACCGACGCGATCGCCGGGAACCAGACGAGGACCAGCACCAGCAGCGTCGGGACGGCCACCATCACCGAGACGACGATCAGGTCGGTCCGCGACAGCCTGCGGACCCGCTGGTTCGTCGGCCGCTGGGCGCCGGCCGTGGGGGGTGCCGGGGTCGGCGCAGACGCGACCTCGGGATGTGCAGTCATGTCCGGCCGCCCGTCACGTGGTGAAGATCGACTTCTTCTGGCTCTCGATGCTCTTCGTGAGCCCGTCGATGTCGTCAGGTGCCTTGATGAACTGCTGCAGCGCCGGGATCATCACGGTGGAGGCGAAGTCCGGCCGGGTGTCGCGGTCGAGGAACTGGGAGATCTGCTTCCCGCTCGCCACGAACTCCACGGCCTTCTTCTGCAGCTTGGTGTAGCCCGACGTGTCGGCGTCGGAGCTCGCCGCGATCGAGGAGGTGTCGGACTTGGCCGCGATGCCCTCCGCCTTGGCCGTGCCGAGGTAGCTGAGGAACTTCTTGGCCGCGGCCTCGTTCTTCGGGTTCGCCGCCATCATGAAGCCGTCGACGGGGGCCTCGATCGCGCCCGTGCCGATCGTCGAGTCGATCTCGGGGAAGGGGAAGAAGTCCAGGTCGTCCTGGTCGGCGCCGGCCTTGAACTGCTGGCCCAGGAACATGCCGAGCACGTACATGCCCGACTTGTTCTGCTGCAACGACTGGGCGGCCTCCTGCCACGTGCGGCCCAGCGAGTCGGGCTGGTGGTAGGGCAGCAGCCGCTTCCAGGTGTCGAACACCTTCTTGACCTTGTCGGAGTCCCACGCCTCCTTGCCCGCCATCAGGCTGACGTGGTAGTCGTAGCCGTTGATCCGCAGGTTGAGCTGGTCGAACGTGCCCATCGCCGGCCAGCCGTCCTTGTCGGCGAACGCGATCGGGGTGAGGCCGTCCTTCTGCATCTGCGTCGAGAGCGTCACCAGCTCGTCGAGCGTCTTGGGCGCGGTGTAGCCCTTGGCGGCGAAGACGCTGGGCCGGTAGTAGATCGCCCACGGGTAGGTGGTGAACGGCACGAGGTACTGCTTGCCGTCGGCCGTGGAGGCGGCCTTCAGCGCGTCGGACATGCCGGTGACGTTCTGCCAGACGTCACTGATGTCGCCGACGAGGCCCTGCTTGGCGAAGAACTGCATGCGGTAGCCGGAGAACCAGGTGAACACGTCGTCGGGCTGGCCCTGCAGGTAGTTGTTGATGTTCTCCTGGAACGTGTTGTGGTCGACCGTGTTCGTCTTGA
>JBBQEF010000373.1:0-5067 GCA_038320445.1 Mycobacteriales bacterium | reverse complement strand
CGTCGTGCTGGCCGCTGTGCTGGTGGAGGTGGATGTGGAGGTGGGGGTGGCTGCGGGGGCGGTGGTCGGGGCGGGGGTCGGGGCGGGGGCGGGGGTGCTCGTCGACTTCTTGCACGCCGCCTTGTCGGTCCGCAACTGCTTCTCGGCGCGGTCCAGCGAGTCGTCGGCGAAGCTGAGCTGGCGGCGGGCGTTGGAGGTGGCCGACTCGTCGGACTGCCGGGTCGCGTCGACCTGCTCCTGCGTCGCGGCCAGGATCTCCTTCGCCTGCGCCAGCGACGCCGTGCCGGCCTCCACCGAGTTGCCGCCGGTGACCTTCGACAGGGCCGCCCGCTGCTGTGCGAGGGTGGCCTTGCGCTGCTCCAGGATGATCGACAGCGCGAAGTCGTCGAGCCGGGCCAGCACCTGGTCGGGCTGCACGCGGTCACCCACCTTGACGGTGACGGCGGCGAGCTTGCCGCCGGCGGGGAAGCCCAGGTTCTGCTCGGTGATCGACACCAGCGTGCCCGATGCCGAGACGCTGGTCTTCACGATGCCGCGGTCGACGCGCACGGTCGGCGGCGGCGTCGGGGTGCTGGTGCACGCGGCGGTCGTGAGTGCGGTGGCGAGCACGAGTGCGGCCCAGCGGGTCGGTGACGGCATGGAATCTCCCGGGGTCACTGGTAACGGAGGGCGTCGATCGGGCGCAGCCGGGCCGCGCGGTTCGCCGGGTAGCCCCCGGCGACCAGGCCGATCAGGAGGCTGATCGAGAAGGAGAGCACGACGGAGCCGATCGAGACCGACGGCGCCGGGAAGTTGGCCACGAGCCGGGGCAGGATCGCGCCGATGCCGAGCGAGAGCCCGACGCCGATCAGGATGCCGACGATCCCGCCCAGGCCCGAGAGCAGGGTCGACTCCAGGAGGAACTGCTGCAGGATCGCGCGTCGCCGCGCCCCGATGGCCTTGCGGATGCCGATCTCGCGGGTGCGCTCCGTGACCGTCACCAGCATGATGTTGGCGACCCCGACCCCGCCCACCACCAGCGAGATGCCGGCCACGGCCGTGGTGAACAGCGTGAGGAAGCTCAGCACCTGGTTGAACTGGTCGAGCAGGCTCTGCAGGGCCTGCGCGTTGAAGTCGCGCTCGCTGGGGTTCCGGATGCCGTGGCGGTCCGACAGGATCGTGTTCACCTCGCCGAGCGCGGCCGGCACGGCCGCCGCCGAGGGCGCGCGGACGATGATGCTGTTGACGGTGTCGCCGCCGCCGAGCAGGTAGCTGCGCGCCGCGCCCAGCGGCATGATCGCCACGTCGTCCTGCTGGCCGTTGCCGGTGATCACCCCGACCACGCGGAACGAGGTGCGCCCGATGCGCACCTGCTTGCCCAGTGCCGCCCCCGCGTCGCCGGAGAACAGTGCCGCCACCGGGTTCGGACCCAGCACGACGACCTTGGCCTTGCTGCGGGCCTGCACGTCATCGAACATGCTGCCGATCAGCAGGTCGCGGTTCGAGGTGGTCAGGTAGTCGGCCTCGGCTCCCGTCACTCCCGACCGGTGCTGGACCCCGCCCGGCACCTGCAGCAGCGCGCTGCCGCTGACGACCGGGCTGACCGAGGTGATGTTCGGCGCCTTCGCCCTGTTGCGCAACGCGTCGACGTCGGCGTCGGTGAGGTCGCGGGCCGCCCGGCCGCCGGTGGCCGCGCCGGGGTTGGGCGTGACGGTGATCTGCGTGGTGAACGAGCTGAACTGGCCCGTGACGCCGGTCTGGATCCCGTTGCCCAGTGCGGTCAGCACGATCACGGACGAGACGCCGATGATGATGCCGAGCGTCGTCAGCGCGGAGCGCAACCGGTTGGCGCGCAGGCCCCGCAGGGCGATCCGGGCGGACTCGAGGATGTTCACCGCGACGGCTCCTGCACGGTGTCGCTGACGATCTTCCCGTCGCGTAGCCGCACGACCCGCTTCGCGAACGCGGCCACGTCCTCCTCGTGCGTGATCAGCACGATGGTGCGCCCGGCGTCGTTGAGCTCGGCCAGCAACCGCATGATCTCGACCGTGGAGACGGTGTCGAGGTTGCCGGTCGGCTCGTCGGCCAGGATCATCGCGGGCTCGGTGACCAGCGCCCTGGCGATCGCCACGCGCTGCTGCTGGCCGCCGGACAGCT
This sequence comes from Mycobacteriales bacterium, assembly GCA_038320445.1. Lineage (GTDB taxonomy): Bacteria > Actinomycetota > Actinomycetes > Mycobacteriales > Pseudonocardiaceae > Pseudonocardia. The sequence goes on along the minus strand of JBBQEF010000373.1, from coordinate 2,931 downwards.
CGTTGGGCATGTGGCCGGCCCGATCGGCCAGCCCGACCTTCTCCAGTGCCGCCGCGGCCCGCCGGTGCCGGTCGCGCCGGCCGGTGCCGGAGTAGATCATGGGCAGCTCGACGTTGCGGGTGGCGCTCGTGCGGGCGATGAGGTTGTAGGACTGGAAGACGAACCCGATCCGGCTGTTGCGGATGTCGGCGAGGCGGTTGTCGCGGAGCAGGCCGACGTTGATGCCGTCGAGCAGGTAGCTGCCGGCGCTCGGCACGTCGAGGCAGCCGAGGATGTTCATCATCGTGCTCTTGCCCGAGCCGGACGGGCCCATGATCGCCACGAGCTCGCCGTCGTCGATCGAGAGGTCGATGCCGTCCAGCGCGCGCACCTCGATCGGACCGGCCTGGTAGACCTTCGTGACAGCTTCGAGTTCGATCATGTTCCCTCGTGAGAGCGCCGGCTCATGGGGAGGTGGCCGGCCTCGACTCGCGCCCGTGCCAAGTCTGGATCGGACCGTACAGGGGTGTCATCACCTCCGGGTCGTCCCGGCTGCTCGGGCTCTCATGCAACTCTCAGTAGTGAGCAGACCGCCCCCGGAAACGCCCGCTCGGGGAGGCGACCACCGATCACGGCGGTACCGGATCGTGACCTTCGGCCGTCGGGCTCGGCGGCCGGCGCGATGGTGACCTCAGCCCTTCCGGCGGTCCTTCAGCCGTTGCAGCTTGCCCACCGAGCGCTCCAGGGTGTCGGGGTCGACCACCTCGCAGGCCACGCTCACGCCGATCGTGTCCTTCACGGCCTTCACCAGCTCGGCGGCAGCGGTGGCCCGCCGCTCCGCCGTCGCGTCCTCGCGGGCCTCCACCCGCACGGCCAGCGCGTCCATCCGGCCCTGTGTCGTCAGCTCCAGCTGGAAGTGCGGTGCGAAGCCGGGGATGCGCAGCACGATCTCCTCGATCTGGGTGGGGAACAGGTTCACCCCGCGCAGGATGATCATGTCGTCGCTGCGGCCGGTGATCTTCTGCATCCGGCGCATCGACGGCCGTGCGGTGCCGGGCAGCAGCCGCGTGAGGTCCCGGGTGCGGTAGCGGATGATCGGCAGGGCCTCCTTGGTCAGGGACGTGAAGAGCAGCTCGCCCTCCTCGCCGTCCGCTAGCGGCGTGACGTCCAGGGGGTCCACGACCTCGGGGAGGAAGTGGTCCTCCCAGACGTGCAGCCCGTCCTTGGTCTCCACGCACTCCTGCGAGACGCCCGGCCCCATCACCTCCGACAGCCCGTAGATGTCCACGGCGTGCAGGTCCATGCGCTCCTCGATCTCGGAGCGCATCTGCTCGGTCCACGGCTCGGCGCCGAAGATCCCGACCTTCAGCGAGGTCGAGCGCGGGTCGATGCCCTGCCGCGCGAACTCGTCGAGCAGCGTGAGCATGTAGCTCGGCGTCAGCATGATCACGTCGGGCTCGAAGTCGACGATCAGCTGGACCTGGCGCGGGGTCATGCCGCCCGAGACGGGGATGGCCGTCGCCCCCAGCTTCTCGATGCCGTAGTGCGCGCCCAGCCCGCCGGTGAACAGGCCGTAGCCGTAGGCGTTGTGGATCTTGTGGCCGGGCCGCCCGCCCGCGGCGCGGATGGAGCGGGCGATCAGCCCGGCCCAGGTGTCGATGTCCTGCGCGGTGTAGCCGACCACGGTGGGCTTGCCGGTGGTGCCCGACGACGCGTGCACCCGGCGCACCTGGTCCTGCGGTACCGCGAACAGCCCGAACGGGTAGTTCGCGCGCAGGTCGGCCTTGCTCGTGGTCGGGAACGCGGCGATGTCCGACAGCGCCTTGCAGTCGTCAGGGTGCACGCCGGCCGCGTCGAACGCGCGCGTGTAGTGCGGCACGTTGGCGTAGGCGTGGCGGAGCGTCCACTGCAGGCGTTCGAGCTGCAGGGCGCGCAGCTCGTCGACCGACAGGCGTTCGGCCGGGTCGAGGGTCTCGGGCGCGGGCGCCTCGCCGAGCCGCCGCCGGGTCGATGATGCGCTCGCCGGCTCGCTCATCGCTTCGCCACCAGCGTCAGCACGTCGTAGCGCGCCACCGACTCGCCGTCCTGCCGCGTCACGTCGGCGTCCCAGCGGACCTCGCCGTAGTCCGCCGCGTCGCGTGGCGTGATCTGCTTGCAGGTCAACGTGATCGAGAGGGCGTCCCCGAACTTCACCGGCGTGAGGAACCGCAGGTTGTCGACGCCGAAGTTGGCCAGCACCGGCCCGGGCGCCGGGTCGACGAACAGCCCGGCCGCGAACGAGACGATCAGGTAGCCGTGCGCCACGCGCTCGCCGAAGAGCGGGTTGGCTGCCGCGGCCTCGGCGTCCATGTGCGCGTAGAACGTGTCGCCGGTGAACTCGGCGAAGTGCTCGACGTCCTCCTGCGTGACCACGCGCGGGCCCGCGACCAGCGTGTCCCCCGGCCTGAGCTCGTCCAGATGCTTGCGGAACGGATGGACGTCCGACTCGCGGCGCAGCGCACCGGTGACCCAGCGTCCGGTGATCGCGGCGAGCGTGTCCGGGTCGCCCTGGATCGCGGTGCGCTGCATGTGGTGCAGCACCCCGCGGATGCCGCCCATCTCCTCGCCGCCCCCCGCGCGGCCGGGGCCGCCGTGCACGAGCTGCGGCAGCGGCGAGCCGTGGCCCGTCGACTCCTTCGCGTCGCGGGAGTTGAGCACCAGCAGCCGCCCGTGCCAGGGCGCGACGCCGAGCACCACCTCGCGGGCCCACTCGGGATCGGCCGTGACGATCGAGCCGACCAGGCTGCCCTGGCCGCGGGCCGCGTAGTCGACGAGCTGGGCGGTGCCGACGTAGGGGAGGATCGTGGAGACCGGCCCGAACGCCTCCACCTCGTGCGGCTCGGCCCGCTCCGGGTCGCCCACCAGCAGGATCGGGGACAGGAACGCGCCGCGGTCGGCGTCGGCGTCCACCAC
>JBBQEF010000372.1:0-5068 GCA_038320445.1 Mycobacteriales bacterium | reverse complement strand
TCGGCGACCAGCGCGGCGATCCCGGCGTGCTCGGCGTCGGCGTCGGCACCGAGCTCGGCCATCGGACCGAGCACGGCCCAGGTGCGGCGGCCCTCTCCGAGCGCCACGAGCGCCCGGAGGGCGGCGCGCATCGATTCGGGGTTGGCGTTGTAGGCGTCGTTGACCACGGTGACGCCGTCGGAGCGCTCGGTCACGGCCATGCGCCAGCGCGAACTCGGCGCCGCGGCACCGAGTACGGCCGCCACCTGCTCGGGCGTGGCGCCGAGCTCCAGCGCGACGGCCGCGGCGGCCAGGGCGTTGCCGACGTGGTGCTCCCCCACCAGCGCCAGGGCGACGGCCGCGGATCCGGCCGGGGAGACGAGACGGAAGCGGGCGCGTCCGGCGTCGAGGGTGACGTCCTCGGCGCGGACATCGCCGGTCCGGCCCACCATGACGACCCGGGCGCGGGTGCGACCGGCCATCGCGGCGACCAGCGGGTCGTCGGCGTTGAGGACGGCGACCCCGTCGGCGGGCAGGGCCTCCACCAGCTCACCCTTGGCCACGGCGATGCCGGCCACCGAGCCGAACTCGCCGAGGTGCGCGGAGCCGACGTTGAGCACCACCCCGATCCGGGGCGGCACCGCGGCGGCCGCCGCCGCGATGTGGCCGGGCCCGCGGGCGGAGAACTCCAGCACGAGATGTCGGGTGTCGGCGCCGGCGCGCAGGGCCGTCCACGGCAGGCCGAGCTCGTTGTTGAACGACTCGGGCGGGGCGACCGTCGGGCCGAGAACGGTGAGCACCGCCTCGAGCAGGTCCTTCGTCGAGGTCTTTCCGGAGCTGCCGGTGACGCCGACGACGGTCAGATCGGGCAGCGCCGCGACCGAGTGGGTGGCGAGCTTCGCGAGAGCGGCCAGCACGGCCGCACCGGAGCCGTCCGGATCGGCGTCGGCGAGGTAGGTGCCCGTGCGGCGGGCCGCGGCGGGGACGATCACGGCGGGCCCGTCGACCTCGCGGGCCGCCAGCACCCCGGCCGCACCGCGGTCGAGCGCCGCCGCGGCGAAGTCGTGCCCGTCCACCCGCTCGCCGGGCAGGGCCAGGAACAACCCGCCGGGCCTGATCGCCCGCGAGTCGAACTCCACGGCCGTGACCTGCTCGTCGCCGCTCGCCCGGTGCAGGCGACCACCGGTGACCTCGGCGACGTCGGCCAGCCGCATCGGGATCACGACGGCCATCCGATCATGTCAGCGGTGCGCACTACCGGGCACCCGCGCTCATCGCCGCAGCCAGCTCGGCGGCGTCGTCGAAGGGGTGTGTGACCCCGTGGATCTCCTGGCCCGTCTCGTGGCCCTTGCCCGCGATCACGACGGCGTCGCCCGGCCGGGCGAGCCGCACCGCGGCGGCGATGGCCGCGCCCCGGTCGCCGATCTCGATCACCTCGCCGCGACGTGGCTCGGCCAGGGCGCCGGCCAGCATCGCCGCGCGGATGTCGGCCGGGGCCTCGGTGCGCGGGTTGTCGTCGGTGACGACGAGCACCTCCGCCCGCGCCGCCGCAGCGGCACCCATCAGCGCGCGCTTGCCGCGGTCGCGGTCGCCGCCGCAGCCGAGGACCACCAGCAGGCGGCCGGCCACCTCCGCGCGCAGCGTGTCGAGCAGCGCGGCCACCGCCGCGGGTTTGTGCGCGTAGTCGACGACAGCGAGGTAGGGCTGGCCGACATGCACCCGCTGCATCCGCCCCGGCACGGTGACCTGTGCGAACCGCTGCGCGGCCAGCGCGGCGGGCACGCCCACCGCGTCCAGGCAGGCCAGCGCGACGAGAGCGTTGGCGACGTTGAACGCGCCGGGCAGTAGCAGGCGCACCGGGATCGAACCCGCGGGCCCGACGACCGTGAACGACTGCGTGCCGTCGGCGCCCGTCGCGAGATCGGTCGCCCGCCACCGCGCGTCACCCGTGGTGGAGGCCGTCACGGCGTCCGGGTGGCGTGCGGCCAGCCGCCGGCCCCACTCGTCGTCGACGCAGATGACGCCGTGGCCGGCGCGACCGTCGAACAGGGCGGCCTTGGCCTCGAAGTAGTCGTCCATGTTGCCGTGGAAGTCGAGATGGTCCTGCGACAGGTTGGTGAACGCGCCGACGGCGAACCGCGTGCCACCGACCCGGCCCAGCGCGAGCGCGTGGCTGGAGACCTCCATGGCGACGTCGGTGACACCGGCCTCGGCCATGACCGCGAACAGGGATTGCAGGTCCGGGGCCTCCGGGGTGGTGAACGCGCTGGGCAGCGCGTGGCCGTCGATGCGGGTGCCGACCGTGCCGAGCAGTCCCGTCGTCCGCCCGGCCGCGTCCAGCCCGGCCTCGAGCAGGTGCGCCACGGTGGTCTTGCCGCTGGTGCCCGTGACCCCGATCACCGACAGCCGCGCCGTCGGGTCGCCGTAGACCAGCGCGGCGACCGGGCCGAGCACCTCGCGTGGGCGGGGGTGCACGAGCACGGGCATGCCGGCCACCTCCGGCCGTGCGGCGCCGACCGGGTCGGTGAACACGGCGACGGCCCCCGCCGCACGGGCGTCGGCGGCGAAGTCGGCCCCGTGGAAGTGGGCGCCGGGCAGCGCCGCGAAGAGATCGCCCGGCCGCACCTCCGCAGCGCGCAACGTCACGCCGGTGACGGGGGTCTCGCCCGACGGTGGCGTGAGATCCAGCGCCGAGGCCAGCGCGCGCAACCCGACCGGGCGCGTCGCGCGCGGCCGCGGGGGCGCCGTCGCGGTGGCTGGGGACATGGCGCGGAGGTTACCGGCGGCGACCACGCCGTCCGTGCCCGCACCACGCCCGCCGCGCCGGGGTTGTCGCCCGTCCGGCGCAAGGGTGTCCCCGGTCACCGAGCCCGCCGCAACAGTGGCCGTCGACCAGGACCGATGGGCGCGTCACCCTCGCCGATGACCGCACTCCGGACCCCGTGGCGCGCGCCCGGACCCGCCGACCACACCACCCCCCGGTCGGCGCGACGAACCCCCCACCCACCGATCACCCCACCCCGCGAGTCGGCACGAAACCGCGCGCGAGTCGGCACGATTCGCGGGAGGGGTTACTTGACCACCAGGGTCTGGACGGGCTGGGGCTCCGCCGAGACGGGGATCTTGTCGCGCTGGGCCAGGAACGTCGCGATGTCGTGGAAGAGCGGGGCTGCGCTGGTGCCGCCTGCGGGAGCGTCGAGCATGATCCCGACGACGAAGTCGGGGTTCTGCGCCGGCAGCATCCCGGCGAAGGTGATCCAGTAGGTCGACGCCGCGTAGCAGCCGCAGGCCTTGTTGACCTGCTGCGCCGTGCCGGTCTTGCCCGCCACCTGGTAGCCGGGGACCGCCGCGGCGGGTCCGGTGCCCTTCTGGCCGGGAGCGCTCTGCGTGACGGCGACGAGCATCCCGCGCAGCGTCTCCGCGGTCTGCGGCGACACCACCTGCGTGCCTGCGGGCGCCGCGGTCGCGACGCGGACGCCGTCCGGGCCGGTGATCGAGGCGATGATCCGCGGCGGGATCCGGAGGCCGTTGTTGGCGATGGCCTGGTACATCCCGGCCATCTGCAGCACGGTCATGGACAGGCCCTGCCCGATCGGCAGGTTGCCGAACGTCGATCCCGACCACGTCGCGATCGGGGGCACGCTGCCCGCGCTCTCGCCCGGGAGCCCGACGCCGCTCCTCTGGCCGAGCCCGAACCTGGCGAGCATGTCGGCGAAGCGCTGCTCGCCGACCTTTCGCGCCGTCATGATCGTGCCGACGTTCGACGACTTCGCGAGCACGCCGGTGAGCGTGTAGTGGTCCAGACCGTGCTTCCAGGCGTCGCTGACCGTGCGGTCGGCGACCTTGATGCTGCCCGGTACGTCGAGCACGTCGGTGGGCTTGGCGACGCCGTACTCCAGCGCCGCCGACATCGTCACGATCTTGTTGACCGAGCCCGGCTCGAACGGGCTGCTCACCGCCGGGTTCGCGAGCTGCTCGGGCGACGCCGCCCCGAGGTTCTTCGGGTCGAACGTCGCGCCGGTGGCCAGCGCCAGGACCTGACCCGTCTTCACGTCCTGGACGACCACCGACGAGTCGCCCTTCGCCCCGGTCTTGGTGACGTAGTCGGCGAGCGCCTTCTGGACCTTGTACTGCAGGTCGGAGTCCAGGGTCAGCTGCATCGTCGAGCCCTGCACGGCCGGACGCTCGAAGCTCTGGCTGCCCGGGATGACCGTGTTGCTGCCCTCGGCGGTGTCGACGATCTGCAGCCCGTCGAACCCGGCGAGCAGGTTGTCCTGCGAGCTCTCCAGCCCGACCCGTCCCGCCAGCCGTCTGGTGGTGGCATCCCAGGTCGCGGTGCCCAGCACGTTGGCCGCGATGTCCCCCGCCGGGTACTGGCGGTCCTCGCGGTGCTCGATCGCGAGTTCCGGGAACCGCTTGCGCAACACGTCGGCGACGTCGGGATCGACGGTCGGCGCGAGCACGACGTAGCCCTTGTCGCTCGTGAGCTGGCCGGCGAGCGTGGCCTGGTCCGCGCCGGTGACCTGCGCGATGGCGGCCGCCATCGCCGCCGTGTACGGGCCGGCGTCGGCGGGGTGCACCGACCGGATCTGGCGCGGGTTGGTGACCACGGCGCTGGACTCGACGCTGAACGCCAGCGGGTTGCCGTCGCGGTCGAGAATCGGGCCCCGCTCGGCGGGCAGCACGATCGGGGTCTGGGCCTGCCGGGCCGACGCCGCGGAGAGCGCCGGCGCCTGAACCGTCTGGATCGCGACGAGCTTGAGGGTCGCGACGGCGAGGGCCAGCACCAGCACGATGCGGCCGATCTTGAAGCGTGCGGCGTCGGAGCGGGCGGCGCGAGCGCGAGGAGGCGCGGGCCGTCGCGGCGGCCCACCCGCGCGAGCCGCGCCGGCCGACCGGACCCGCGGCCGGGGCGGCGCGGTCGTCATCAGCCGGTACCCGTTCCGGCCGCCGGGCGGGCGGTCACGGCCGGGGCGGGTTTCGGCGCGGCGGGCTTCCTCGGAGCGGCGGGCTTCCTCGGAGCGGCGGGCTTCCTCGGAGCGGCGGCGGGCGCGGCTGTGCGGGCCGGGGTGGCCGCGCGGGCCGCCAC
>JBBQEF010000371.1:0-5086 GCA_038320445.1 Mycobacteriales bacterium | reverse complement strand
CCGTCGGGCCTGCCGAGCTGGGCGAACGTGCCCGGGAGGTAGACGTAGGCCGCGACCGCACACAGCACGGCCGAGATCACCGCGGAGATGTAGAAGCTGCGGTTGATCGTGGTCAGGCTGCCCTCGTTGGGCCGCGTGCGGGTGATGTAGACGCCGATCACCGCGGTGAGCACGCCGATGGCCGGCACGATCAGCGGGAACAGCAGCCCCTGCAGGCCGAACGCGGCCGAGCCGAGGATCAGCGCGGCCACGAGCGTCACGGCATAGGACTCGAAGAGGTCGGCGGCCATGCCCGCGCAGTCGCCCACGTTGTCGCCCACGTTGTCGGCGATGGTGGCGGCGTTGCGCGGGTCGTCCTCCGGGATGCCCTGCTCGACCTTGCCGACCAGGTCGGCGCCGACGTCGGCGGCCTTGGTGAAGATGCCGCCGCCGACACGCATGAACATGGCGAGCAGGGCGGCGCCGAAGCCGAAGCCCTCCAGGACCTTGGGGGCCTGACCGGCGTAGACGAGCACGACGATCGAGGCACCGAGCAGGCCGAGGCCGACGGTGAACATGCCGACCACGCCGCCGGTGCGGAACGCGATGCGGGTGGCCTTCTCCCGGCCGCCCTCCTCGTTCGCGGCGGCGGCGACGCGGATGTTGGCGAACGTCGCCAGCCGCATGCCGAGATAGCCGATCGTGGCCGAGAAGACGGCTCCGATGATGAAGAAGATGGAACGTCCGATGCGTTCGCCGATGTCGTCCGCGGGGAGGAAGAACAACACGACGAAAACGATGACGACGAAGACACCGAGGGTGCGGAACTGGCGGCTGAGGTACGCCGAGGCGCCTTCCTGGACCGCTCGGCCGATCTCCTGCATCTTCGGGGTGCCCTCGCCGGCGGCGAGTACCTCCCGGCGCAGGACGAAGCCGAGGGCCAGTGCGACGACGGCGACCACCGCGACCACACCGACGATGATGCGGTCGCCTGCGCCGAGCGTCAGCGGTTCCGCTACGCCCTGGGCGAGAAGAGTGGTGGGCAAGGACATCCGTCCTCCTGGTTCACGTGGTTCATTCGTGCCAGGGCCCATACGCGGACGGCAGCCCTGGCGTCTCGACAAAGCCTCGTCGCCGCAGGTGGGCGCGGGGACGGGCGAATGCAGTGTAGGAGTGTGACCCGGACCTCCCGTAGCCGGAGGTACGGGTCACACTCGCGTAACGATCACGTTGCGGATCGGACGAATCGGCGATCAGGAGGACGGTACGGGCCGTCCGTCCGCAGAGCCGGGTGTGACGGGCCGCGCCGTGACGCCGACCGTGCGCCGGCGGGCGGTCGTGGCGTGTCCGGCAATGGTGCTGCTGGTCGGCATGCTCATGGTGGGTGACCCGGGCGGTGGGCCCGACGCGAGGGCCGATCCGGCCCCGCCCCGGACGCCGCCCGCCGCCGTCGTCCTGCGGGCGCCGGTTCCCGTGGAGGAGCAGGCACCGCCCTGTGTACCGGTCTGGCCTCGGCGGCCGTGCAGGCCGCCGAGTCGGCGTCGGCCGTGCGGGCCGCCGAGTCGGCGTCGGCCGTGCGGGCCGCGGGCGCGCGGGTCGAGCTGGCGGTGGCGGTGCTCACCCGGCAGCCGCGCGGGCCCGGCCGGGAGGCTGCGCGCCAGCAGCTGGATCGCGTCGCGGCCGCGGCGGTGGCGCCGCTGCTCTGAGTGTCGTCCCGGTGTGCCAACCTCGGCGCATGGTCTCCGACACCTGCGCGCTCGATGCCGGGCGCGGGGAGGTGCTGCTGCGGCGGGTACTGGCGGGATCGGGACACGCGCCGGCCCCGGGGTGGACGGTGGCGCCGGCCGGGTCCGCTCCGGGAGCGGGCGCCCAGCTCGACGCGTCGGGGCCGCTGCGCCACGCCGTCCGGCTGCCGGCCCGAGCCGGGGTCAGCGGGGAGTGGCCGGTGTGGGCGGCGCCGCTCGTGCGCGAGGCGTTCGTCCGGCAGGGGGTGCGGGCGCCCTGGAGCCACCAGGTGCGGGCGGCGGAGCTCGCGCACGCCGGGCGTGACGTGGTGGTGGCCACCGGCACCGCGTCGGGCAAGTCACTGGCCTACCAGCTGCCGGTGCTCACGGCCTTCGCCGCCGACCCGCGTGCGACGGCCCTCTACCTCGCACCCACCAAGGCGCTGGCCGCCGATCAGCTGCGCGCGCTGGAGGCGCTCGGCCTGCCCGACGTGCGGCCGGCCCAGCTGGACGGCGACACGTCGGTGGACGAGCGCGACTGGGCGCGCCGCCACGGCCGGCTGCTTTTCAGCAACCCCGACATGCTGCACCGATCGGTGTTGCCACGCCACGGCCGCTGGGCCGGGTTCCTGCGCCGGTTGCGGTACGTCGTGGTGGACGAGTGCCACACCTACCGGGGTGTGTTCGGGTCGCACGTGGCTCTGTTGCTGCGACGGCTATTGCGCGTGTGCGAGCGGTACGGCACGCGGCCGACGCTGGTGCTCGCCTCGGCGACCGTGGCCGAGCCCGGGGCGTTCGCGGGGCGGCTCACCGGCCGTGCCGTGACCGCTGTGACCGAGGACGGCTCGCCCAGCGCCGGCCGGACCGTCGCGTTGTGGGAACCGCCGCTGCTACCCGAGCTGACCGGCGAGAACGGTGCCCCGGTGCGGCGGCCCGCGGGCGCCGAGGCGGCGCGGATGCTGGCCGACCTGGTGGTGGAGGGAGCACGGACGCTCGCCTTCGTGCGGTCGCGCCGCGGTGCGGAGGTGACGGCACTCGCGGCCCGGCGGCTGCTCGCCGACGTCGACCCGGCGCTGGCGAACCGCGTTGCGGCGTACCGGGGCGGGTACCTGCCCGAGGAGCGACGGGGACTGGAGGCGGCGCTCCTGAACGGCGAGCTGCTCGGGGTGGCGACGACCAACGCACTGGAGCTCGGCGTGGACATCGCCGGGCTGGACGCGGTGGTGGTGGCCGGATTCCCCGGCACGCGCGCGTCGTTCTGGCAGCAGGCCGGGCGGGCCGGGCGTGCCGCGGACGAGGCGCTGGTGGTGCTGGTGGCCCGTGACGACCCGATGGACACCTACCTGGTGCACCATCCCGAGGCGTTGCTCGGCGCGCCGGTGGAGGGCTGCGTGCTCGACCCCACCAACCCCTATGTCCTGGCGCCTCAGCTGGTCTGCGCCGCCGCGGAGCTGCCGCTGACCGACGTTGACGTGGACGAGGTCTTCGGCGACGCCCGCGCGGTGGTGGACGAGCTGGTGGCCGACGGCACCCTGCGACGCAGGCCCACCGGCTGGTACTGGCCCTCCACCCGCGAGCGGCCCGCCGGGTCGGTGGACATCCGCGGCTCGGGCCTCGGCCAGGTGGCGCTGGTGGAGGGGGCGACCGGGCGGATGCTCGGAACGGTGGACGGTGCCTCCGCCCCCGCGTACGCCCACCCCGGCGCGGTCTACCTCCACCGCGGGGAGAGCTACCTGGTGGACGACCTCGATCTCGACGCCGGGGTGGCACTCGTGCACGCCGCCGACCCGGACTGGCGCACCGACGCCCGCTCCACCGCCGACGTCGAGGTGGCGAGCGTGCTCGCGCACCGCGTCCACGGCCCGGTGGGTGTCGCGTTCGGGGAGGTGACGGTGACCTCGCAGGTGGTGGCCTACCAGCGCCGAGCCCCCGACGGCACCGTGCTGGAGACCGTGCAGCTGGACCTCCCCGAGCAGACCCTGCGCACCCGTGGGGTCTGGTACGACGTGGACGATGCTGCGCTCGCCGCCGCGGGCGTGAGCCCGGCCCGGGTCCCCGGCGCGCTGCATGCGGCGGAGCACGCCGCGATCGGTCTGCTGCCGCTGTTCGCGATCTGCGACCGCTGGGACATCGGCGGGATGTCCACGGCCCTGCATCCCCACACCGGCCGGCCCACGGTGTTCGTGCACGACGGCCACCCCGGCGGAGCCGGCTTCGCCGAGCGTGGGCACGCCGTGCTCGGCGCCTGGCTCGCGGCCACCCGCGCCGCGATCGCCGGGTGCGAGTGCCGTGCCGGCTGCCCGTCGTGCGTGCAGTCGCCGAAGTGCGGCAACGGCAACGACCCGCTGGACAAGGCCGGTGCCGTGCTGACCCTCGACGTCGTGCTCGCGGCGCTGGCCCGGCCCGGTCGCTAGACCGCCGCCGGCCGGCCCTGTCGGGGGTGGGCCGGCCGGCAGCGGCCGAAGTGCGGTGGGGCCGGTTCGGGGGTGGGCGTCAGGGGGACGCGCCGACCCCACCGCAGTCTGGGGAGCGAGTTCGTTGCTCCCCGCCGGCCCTGGCCGGAAGGGAGCCCACTCAGTAAGCACCGGCCGGTGCGCCGGATCCAGCGCCAGTCGACGATCGGTGCCGCAGCGACGATGAGCGAGCGGCTGGTGCGCCGAGTCGCCGGACGGACCGGTTCCTCGGGCCGCTCCGGCCGGTGCACCGGCTTCGGCCCGCCCGGCGGCGTGCGGCGACCGCTCGTCGCGGATGTCGGGAGCCGTCCGGGCGGGGCGGGCGGGCGGGGGCATCAGTGGTCCTGCGCGCCGGGCGGGCGACCTGGCCGGGTGGACGGAGCGTCGCAGGCGCGTCCGGGCCGAGCGGAAGCCCGTCGGCGACGGGGGGCTGATCGGGGGGTGAGCGGGAGCCGGGCCGGTGGGGTTCCTCTCGCCCGGGTCGTTCCCGGAGTTCGGGCCGGACCCCGCCGCGGTGGCGCCGGCCGGTCCCGCCACGGGGTCGGCGACGGGACCGGCCCGCGCCCGCCCGGCGGCCGTGCCGGCCCCGGCGAGCGCGATCCCCACGGATGCCTCCACCTCGACCAGGGCGTCCCACCCGGACAGGCGACAGAGCACGATCCGCGTGCCGGCGGCCGTGGCGACCTCGCCGGCCCGGCCGCAGGCCCGTTCCGGGCCCTCCGCGGCCAGCTGGGCCGCGGCGAGCGCGGCGAGGTCGGCGGCCGATTCGGCCCGGTGCCGGGCCAGCACGGCCGCCCCGATGTGCAGGCCGATCATCAACGCGCCCACGAGTGCGGCGACCGCACCCGCGGCCCAGACGGTGGCGAGACCGTCGTCGGGCCCGGTGGGCGGCCCGCTCATGGCGGCGTCACCCCGGCCTCGACGGCGGCC
>JBBQEF010000370.1:0-5157 GCA_038320445.1 Mycobacteriales bacterium | reverse complement strand
CGCACGCCGCTGCCCCAGAACCACGGTGCGGGAGGCACGACGGAACCGGCGCCACACGGCGCGCGCGAAACACCAGTGTACGACCGTTGCGCAGGGCCCCGCGCATGGGGTACAACCGCCTCCGCTACAGAGCTTTGAGCTCCTCCGTCACGTCCGTCACCGACTTCTTCGCGTCGCCGAACAGCATCGAGGTGTTCTCCGCGTAGAACAGCGGGTTGTCGATGCCGGCGAACCCGCTGCTCATGGAGCGCTTGAGCACGATCACCGAGTGCGACTGGTCCACGTTGAGGATCGGCATGCCGTGGATCGGGCTGCTCGGGTCGTTGCGCGCGGCCGGGTTCGTCACGTCGTTCGCCCCGATCACCAGCGTCACGTCGGTGCGGGCGAACTCGTCGTTGATGTCGTCCATCTCCTTGAGCGCGTCGTAGGAGACGTCGGCCTCGGCGAGCAGCACGTTCATGTGCCCCGGCATCCGGCCGGCGACGGGGTGGATGGCGTACTTGACCTCCACGCCCTTCGACTCCAGCAGCTTGGCCATGTCCTTGACGGCGTGCTGGGCCTGCGCCACCGCCATGCCGTACCCGGGCACCACGATCACCTGCGAGGCGTACGCCATCTGGACGGCGGCGTCGGCCGCGCTGGTGGACCGCACCACGCGCTCGACGCCGTCGTCGCCCGCCCCGGGGAGCGTCGTCGTGCCGCCGAACCCGCCTGCGACGATCGCCGGGATGGTGCGGTTCATGGCCACGGCCATCTGGTTGGTCAGGATCGAGCCCGACGCGCCCACGATCATGCCGGCGACGATCATCGCGGTGTTGTCGAGCGCGAGCCCCGCGGCCGCGGCCGAGAGGCCGGTGAGCGCGTTGAGGAGCGAGATGACCACCGGCATGTCCGCCCCGCCGATCGGCAGCACCACCAGCACGCCCAGCACCGCGGCGAAGACCAGCAGCCCGATCACCCAGATCTCCGGCGCCCCACCGAGGCCCGCGAACACCGCGCACACGATCGCCGCGGCGAGCAGCAGCAGGTTGACGAACTGCTGCGCCCGGCCCAGCCCGATCGGGCGGCTGGGCAGGATCTCCTGCAGCTTGCCGAACGCGATCAGCGAGCCCCAGAACGACACCGAGCCGATGATCGCCCCGAACAGCGACGCGACGACCACGTACGTCGCCTCGTCGGCGAACCCGCCCGACGTCCGGAACTCCGACCAGGCGATGAGCGCCACGGCGCCACCGCCGACGCCGTTGAACAGCGCCACCATCTGCGGGATCGCGGTCATCTTCACCTGGCGCGCGGACGGCACGCCCAGCGCGGCCCCTACCACCAGCCCGACGACGATCAGCACCCAGTTGTGCCGGACCTGCAGCAGGGTCGCGACGACGGCGATCGTCATGCCGACAGCGGCGATCTTGTTGCCACGCACCGCGGTCTTCGGGCCGGTCAGGCCCATCAGGCCGTAGATGAACAGGCCGAACGCGATGATGTAGAGGATGGGGATCAGGACGGTCACGACGCCGCCTCCGCGGGAGCAGGCACGTCGGTGGTCATCTCTTGCTCACGTCCTTCTTCGGCTTGAACATCCCCAGCATCCGGTCGGTCACCAGGAACCCGCCGATCACGTTGATCATGCCGAACACGATGGCGATCACGAGGACGATCATGTCGACGATCGAGGGGTTCTCCAGCCGTCCCAGCACGATCAGGCCACCGAGCAGCACGATGCCGTGAATGGCGTTCGTGCCCGACATCAGCGGGGTGTGGAGGGTGTTGGGCACCTTCGAGATCACGGCGAAGCCGACGAACCCGGCCAGCACCAGGATCGCGATGTTCGCGAGCAGACTTCCGGACTCCATCAGGCAGTGACCTCTCGGGGGACCTCTCTGGTGACACAGGACCTGGTCAGGACCTCGTCGTCGAAGTCCGGCGCCAGCGCGCCGTCCTTGTCGAGCATCAACTCCAGCAACGAGGACACGTTGCGGGAGTACAGCTCCGACGCGTGCTCGGGCATCGTCGCGGGCAGGTTCAACGGCGACGCGATCGTCACGTCGTGCTTGACGACGATCTCGCCGGGCTCGGTGAGCTCGCAGTTGCCGCCGCTCTCGCCCGCCATGTCGACCACGACGCTGCCGGCCCGCATCCCCTCCACCGCCTTCGCCGTGACCAGGGTGGGCGCCTTCCGGCCGGGCACGTTCGCCGTGGTGATCACGACGTCGAAGCCGGTGATCGCCTCCTCCAGCCGCTTCTGCTGCTCGGCACGCTCCTCGCCGGTGAGCTCGCGCGCGTAGCCGCCCTCGCCGACCGCCTCGATGCCGAGGTCGAGCCACTGCGCGCCCAGCGAGCGCACCTGGTCGGCCACCTCGGGCCGGACGTCGTAGCCGGTGGTGCGCGCGCCGAGCCGCTTGGCCGTGGCCAGCGCCTGCAGCCCGGCGACGCCCACGCCGAGGATCAGCGCCTGGGCCGGCTTCACCGTGCCCGCGGCGGTGGTGAGCATCGGGAAGAACCGCGTCGAACGCTCCGCAGCGAGCAGCACTGCCTTGTAGCCGGCCACCCCCGCCTGCGAGGACAGCGCATCCATCGACTGCGCGCGCGAGATGCGTGGGATCGACTCCATCGCGAAGGCCTGCACTCCCGCCGCGCGCAGCGCCGCGACCGTCTCCGGCGAGCTGAGCGGAGCCAGGAAGCCGATGTAGGTGCATCCGCGATGCAGTGTCGCGATCTCCTCGGGCGTCGGCGGCCCGACCTTCACGACGACGTCGACGGCCCACGGATCGCCGATCGTGGCGCCGGCCGCGGTGTAGAGCGCGTCGGGGATGAGGGCTCCGAGCCCGGCCCCCGACTCGACGACGACCTCGACCCCGCGGGTCCGGAGCTTCTCGATGACCTTCGGCACCAGGGCGACGCGGCGCTCGCCGTCGGCCGTCTCGCGCGGCACCCCCACGGTCGTGGGGCGCGGCGTTGCGGATTCTGAGGTCATGCCGTGGACTCCTCGACCGCAGGCGCGGCGTCGATCGGGGCGGTGGTGGTGGTCGGGGCAGGCACACCGAGAACTTAGACCAGCGCGGCATCGATCACGCCGTCCGTGTGACCTGGGCCCCGCCGAAGGGCGAGACTCGAACGATCCAGCTCGGTGTCGGGTGCGGCACCGCCGTCTCGTACACCCCTCATCGCCCGACGATGGAGGAGCACCTGCTCGCCGGGGAGGTGAGGGCAATCGGCAAGCGTGTGGAGCTGCTGGACGGGGAGTTGTGGGATGTGGGCATCGGCCCGTGGCACGGGGATGTGAGCCGCCTGGTCGGCACCTGACACCCCTGACGATCGCGCGTCGAGCTAGGCCGGCAGCGTCAGGACCCGCGGCCCGTCCTCGGTGATCGCCACCGTGTGCTCCCAGTGCACGGCCCGGCCGCCGTCCGCGGTGATCACGGTCCAGCCGTCGGCCAGCTCCAGCGTCTCCGGATCACCGGCGGTGAGCATCGGCTCGACCGCCAGCGCCATACCCGGCCGCAACCGCGGGCCCTGGCCGGGATCGCCGTGGTTGGGCAGGAACGGATCCATGTGCATGGACGTGCCGATGCCGTGGCCGCCGTACTCGGCCACGATGCCGTAGGTCACGCCGTCGCGCTTGCCGGCCTCCTCGCATGCCGTCTGCACGGCGTGCGAGATGTCCGAGAGCCGCCCGCCGGGCTGCACCGCGGCGATGCCGGCGTGCAGTGCCGCCTCGCACGCGGCGGACAGGGCGAGGTCTGCCTGCGACACCGCACCGACGGCGATGGTCACCGCGGCGTCGCCGTGCCAGCCGTCGAGGATCGCGCCGCAGTCGACCGACACGAGGTCACCGTCGGCCAGTACCTGCGCGGGCGACGGGATGCCGTGGACGATCTGCTCGTTGACCGAGGCGCAGATCGTCGCCGGGTAGCCGTGATAACCCAGGAACGACGGGACGGCGCCGGCGTCCCTGATGGTCTGCTCCGCCAGCGCGTCCAGGTCGCCGGTGCTCGTCCCGGGCCGTGCCAGCTCGGTGACGGCGGCCAGCGTGCGGGCCACCAGCGCGCCCGCGGCCCGCATCGCCTCCAGCTCCGCGGGCGACTTCAGCTCGATGTCCCGGCCGCGCCAGCGGGCCACGAGGCCCCGGACCCCGGTACGCGTGCTGGTCATGCGACCGGAACGGGTGCCGCTGCGTCCGTCGGCGTCACGAGACGCCGCGCAGTGCGTCGGTGACCCGGCTCGTGATCTCCTCGACGTCGCCCACGGCGTCGACGGTGACCAGTATGGCGCGGTAGTGGTCGAGCAGCGGCGCGGTCTCGTCGCGGTACACGTGCTGCCGGTTGCGGATGACGTCCTCGGTGTCGTCGGAGCGGCCCCGGCCCAGCAGGCGCTGCACGAGCTCCTCCTCCGGCACCTGGAACTCGACGACCGCGTCCAGCTTCTCGCTCCGGTCGGCGAGGATCTCCTCCAGCGAGGCGGCCTGGCTCAGCGTGCGGGGGAAGCCGTCGAGCAGGAAGCCCTTCGCCGCGTCGTCGTGGGTGAGCCGGTCGCGCACCATCGCGACGGTGACCTCGTCGGGCACGAGGTTGCCGGCGTCCATGTACCGCTTCGCCTCGGTGCCGAGCTCGGTCTCCTGGCTCAGGTTGGCCCGGAACAGGTCACCGGTGGAGATGTGCGGTACGTCCAGGCGCTCCGCCAGACGCTCGGCCTGGGTGCCCTTGCCCGCTCCCGGCGGACCAACAAGAACGAGACGCACTCGGACCTCCACTGCTCGAACTGGCGACGTTGCATCCCGACGCTAGCGCAAGAAACCGTCGTACCTGCGCTGCATGAGCTGGCTCTCGATCTGCTTGACCGTGTCGAGCCCCACACCCACCATGATCAGCACCGCGGTGCCGCCGAACGGGAAGTTCTGGTTCTGCCCGCTCCCGGTGATGCCGAGGAAGAAGTTCGGAAGAACCGCGATGATGCCCAGGTACAGCGATCCGGGCAGGGTGATGCGCGAGAGGACGAAGTTCAGGTACTCGGCGGTGGGGCGTCCCGGCCGGATCCCGGGAATGAACCCGCCGAACTTCTTCATCTCGTCGGCGCGCTCGTCGGGGTTGAACGTGATGCCGACGTAGAAGTACGTGAAGAAGATGATCAGGCCGAAGTAGAGCACGATGTGCACCCAGC
>JBBQEF010000369.1:0-5166 GCA_038320445.1 Mycobacteriales bacterium | reverse complement strand
GCCCAGGTCGAGGTCCCAGTCGTTGGCCTGCGACGCTGCGCGCATCTGCGCGAAGCCCTGCGCGTACGCCACGACCTTGCTGGCGTAGAGGGCCTGCCGGATGTCCTCGACGAGGCTGTCGGGGTTCTCCCCCACACCGGGGACCGGTCCGGCCAGCGTCGTGGACGCGGCCTTGCGCTCGTCGCGCAGCGCCGAGAGGCCGCGGGCGAACACGGCCTCGGTGATGCCGGTGAGCGGGATACCCAGCCCCAGCGCGTCGACCGCGGTCCAGGTGCCGGTGCCCTTCTGCTGTGCCTCGTCGACGATCACGTCGACGAGCGGGCCGCCGGTCTTCTCGTCGGTCTTGGCCAGCACCTTCGCGGTGATCTCGATGAGGAACGACTCCAGGTCGCCGGTGTTCCAGTCCTCGAAGATCGACGCGATGGCCGGCGCGTCCAGGCCGGCGACGTGGGTCAGCAGGTCGTAGGCCTCGGCGATGAGCTGGATGTCGGCGTACTCGATGCCGTTGTGCACCATCTTCACGTAGTGCCCGGCACCGCCCGGCCCGACGTGGACGCAGCACGGGGTGCCGTCCACCACCGCCGCGATGCTGGTGAGGACCCCCTCCACCTCGGCGTACGCGGCCGGGTCGCCGCCGGGCATGATGCTCGGCCCGAGCAGCGCGCCCTCCTCACCGCCCGACACCCCGATCCCCATGAACCGCAGGCCGTTGGCGGCGCACTCCGCGGTGCGGCGCACGGTGTCGGGGAAGTGCGAGTTGCCGGCGTCGATGATGATGTCGCCCTCGTCCAGCAACGGGGTGAGGTCGGCGATCACCCCGTCGACGGGCTTGCCCGCCTTGACCATCACGATGATGCGGCGCGGGCGCTCCAGCGCGGCGACGAAGTCCTCCAGCGACTCGGCACCGGTGAACGCACCTTCATGGCCGTGCTCCGCCATGAACTCCTTGGTCTTCGCCGTCGTGCGGTTGTGCACGGCGATCGGGACGCCGCGGCTCGCGATGTTGCGGGCCAGGTTCGCCCCCATCACCGCCAGCCCGGTGACCCCGATGCGGCTCTGTCCGGAACCGTCACTCATGGCTCTCCCTCGTCGCTGTGATGGTCGCCCCGGACGCTACCCACCCCCGTCCGGCTCGCGCAGCCGCGGTGGTGCGAATGCCCCTCGCCATCTGCGCACGGCACCGTCGCCGGAAGGCCGGTCTGCGCATCGTGGGCCGCCGCTGTGGATCTCTACCGTCGATGGCGTCACCCCCCGTCACAGGAAGGCAGTTCAGCCCATGTACCGGAAGGCCCATCTCGCCACCGTCGGCAGCACCCTGATGCTGGCCGCACTCGCCGCGGGCGCCGCACTGACGGGCACCGCCAGCGCGGCGCCGAACGGCCCGGACCAGGTCAACATCGTGAAGCGGACCTTCACCGCGACCCAGCTCATGTCCAACAGTGGCCCGTGGGGGCGCACCCAACCCGCCTACGGCGCGGAGACCGGGCCGGTCCTGTCCAACCTCAACTTCCAGCGGGACGACACGCAGGACCGCCTCGAAGGACGCGATCGCGTCGTGAAGGTCACCCGGAAGTGCGAGGATCCGCAGTTCTCCACGACCACCCCGGGATTCGAGGTGTTCGGGCTGGGCACCGACACCCAGACGATCAAGTGGAGCTGGGAGGTCGGCGGAACGCAGGACTGCGTCTACTCCGTGCACCGCAACGGCTGATGCCCGGTGGGGGGATCCGGCCGCCGGGCGGATCCCCCCACCACGGTCACATCCCGGCCGCGGCCGGGATGATCTCCTTGCCGATCAACGCGATCCGCTCGGTCTCCCACACCCGCGCGAGGCCGCCATGGGCGTGCTGGATGCCCAGCGCGGCCATGGCCTGCATCCCCTCGAGGATGCTGTCGATCTTCTCGCCCTTCTCGCCCGGGTCGAGCTGGAACATCACGGTCTTCTCGATCTCGTCGTAGTCGCGTCCGACGGCCTCGCAGTGGCCGCGCAGCACGTCGAGCTTGTGCGCGACCTCGGGCCCGGGGAACAGGTTGCAGGCGTCGGCGTACTGGGCGACCATCCGCAGCGTCTTCTTCTCGCCGCTGCCGCCGATGAGGATCGGCGGGGTGCGCAGCGGCTGCGGCACGTTGAGCGTGCGGCCGAGCTGGTAGTG
This sequence comes from Mycobacteriales bacterium, assembly GCA_038320445.1. GTDB lineage: Bacteria > Actinomycetota > Actinomycetes > Mycobacteriales > Pseudonocardiaceae > Pseudonocardia. The sequence goes on along the minus strand of JBBQEF010000369.1, from coordinate 3,013 downwards.
CCGGCCCGCGTAGGGCTCCTCGGATCCGCTCCACATCTGCTTGCAGATCTGCAGGGTCTCCTCCAGGCGCTCGAAGCGCTCGGCCGTGGGCGGGAAGAGCAGGCCCAGACCCTCGGCCTCCTCGGCGTACCAGGCGGCGCCGATCCCGAGCCAGGCCCGACCCTTGGACAGGACGTCCAGAGTGGACACCAGCTTGGCCAGCAGGCCCGGGTCGCGGTAGCTGACCGCGGTGACCCACGCCAGCAGCTGGACCTTCGACGTGCGCGCGGCGATGAACCCCAACGCGGTGTACGCCTCGAGCATGTCGTGCTCGGGCGGACCGACCATGCCGATCTGCCACAGGTGATCCATGACGCTGACCTTCGTGAAGCCTGCGTCCTCGGCCGCCACGACCACACGCGTCAGGTCGTCGGCGAGCCCGGCGGGCCCGTTCGGATAGGTGAAGTCCGAGATGTGCAGACCGATCTCCACTGTTGCCTCCCTCGGCACGCCCACCCGGTGCGGACGTCCCCCGCCGACGCTAGCGCCGTGGGCCGGGCTCAGCCCGGCGGGAAGGTGGTACTGCCGGACCTACGGTGTCGCCGAGGTCGGGTCCTCACCGGTCTTGCCGATGTCGCTGCCGAGCACGCGGTGGATCCCTGCCGCGATCGCGGCACCGACCAGCGGTGCGACGATGAACAACCACAGCTGCGCGAGTGCGGCGCCCCCGGCGAACAGCGCAGGCCCGATCGACCGTGCGGGGTTCACCGACGTCCCGGTGAGCGGGATGCCGACGAGGTGGATCACCGCCAGGCTCAGCCCGATCGCCAGCCCGGCGAAGCCCGGGGCGGCGTCCACGGCGGTCACCCGCAGCACCACGAGGACGAGCAGGAACGTCAACACGATCTCGAGCACGAACGCACCCGGTCCCGAGATCGCCTTGCCCCAGCTGTTGGACCCCAGCCCGCCGGTCTGGTCGAGGACGCCGCCGAACCCCGTCAGCGCCGTGATGAGCGCCGCGCCGAGAATCCCGCCGACGATCTGGGCCGCCACGTATGCCCCGGCCTCCGCCGCACCGATCCCGCGGTTGAGGAACACCCCGAGCGTCACCGCCGGGTTGACGTGGCAACCGGAGATCGGGCCGATCGCGTAGGCCAGTGCGAGCAGCACCAACCCGAACGCCAGCGCGACGCCGACCGGACCGACGCGGTCGATACCGAACACCGCCGATCCGACGCCGAAGAAACCCAGGATGAACGTTCCGAGCGCCTCGGCGCCCGCTCATCCGACCATCCGACCGCACGGGCACCGAGCGGCCAAGCCCCCATTGGACCGACATCGCAATGTCGGGTGTCTGCCATCTGCGCACCACGTCCGGAATGCCCTTTTCCGCAATCCAGAACGGCCGGCCTCGCAGCGCGCGTCCGAGCCGTAACGTGTCGTCGATCGAGCGACGGAGGTAGTGCGTGAGGGAGTACGAAGTCGTCCTGCTGCGGCACGGCGAGACGGTCGGCTACGACGGTGACCTGGGCCTCACCCCGGTCGGTGAACGACAGGCCCGCGACCGTGGCGCCGCACTCGCGGCCGAGATCAAGCCGGGCACCACCGTCCGGATGCCGCACGCCCGGACGGCCCGCGCGATCGCCACCGCGGTGTCGCTCCGCGCTGCGCTCGCCGAGGGAGTGGCCGACGGGGTCGACCTCGGCCCGCTGTATCCGGAGCCGTGGTTCGACAACCTGCGCTACTCGTTGCACGGCACGGGGGCCGACCCGTCGGACGCGGTGACCCAGCGGCTCGCCCTGCCGGACGGCGAGCTGCCCGACTGGGCCCGCGAGTACGACCGCTTCGACAGCGACTACCGCGCCGTCGCCGCGGCGGGCAACCCCATCGAGTACTGGCTGCGCAACCCGACGCTCTACTTCGAACCCCCCCACGTCGCCGCGCACCGGTTCTGGCGGGGCATCGCCTCCGTGGGCGACGACGCGGTGGAGAACCTGCTCGTGGTGGCGGCCACCCACTCGGCGCCGATGCGCGCCTTCATGGCCACGACCCTCGGCCTCGATCCCGGTGAGCCGCACAACCTGGAGGACATCCGGGTCCGGGTGCAGGGCGACGGGAGCACCGCGGTCACGTTCCGCGGCGAGACCACCGCGATGACGGTGCCCCCGCACCTGCCGCCGTGGATCGACCGGGCCTGGTTCGAGTCGCACGGCCGCTGACGCCCCGTGCGCGGTAAACGTCGCCCTGGCAGCGTTCACCGCGCACGGGGCGTCAGATGTTGGTGTTCTCCGGCGCGATCCCGGTGGGCACCGAGCCTGCGGCGCCCGTGCCGTCGACCGGGCCCCGGGCCTGCGCGAGGTCGAGCGTGTACGCCGTCATCGACAGCGAGCCGTAGGCGTAGCCGTCGACCAGCACATCGGCCGGCCGGTTCGCGGCCGCGCCGAGGCCCGCGAGGTAGAGCAACGGGATGAAGTGGTCCGGCGTGGGCACCGCGGCGTCGAAGTCGCGGGAACCCCGGATCGCCGGCAGGGCGTCCGGCGAGCCGGTCATGGTGGCCCGGGCGGCCTCGTCGAAGCGCTCGGCCCAGTCGAACCCCGACTCAGCCCGTGAGGCGTCCATGCCGCCGAGGTTGTGCACCACGTTGCCGCTGCCCACCACCATGACGCCGCTCTCGCGCAGCGGGGCGAGCTTCGCGCCGAGCTCCAGATGGTAGTCGAACGGCTGCATCGCGTTGATCGACAGCTGCACGACCGGGATGTCGGCGTCGGGGAACATGTGGGTGAGCACCGCCCAGGTGCCGTGGTCGAGCCCCCCGCTGTCGACGGCCTGCCCCACCCACGTGGGTTTCGCGATCTCCGCGACCTCCGCCGCCCCATCGGGCGCGCCCGGCGCCGGGTAGGCCACCGCGAAGAGATCGTCCGGGAATCCGAAGAAGTCGTGGATGGTGCGCGGCCGGGACATCGAGGTCACCGCGGTGGCGTTGATGTACCAGTGCGCCGACACCACGAGGATCGCCCGCGGCCGGGGCAGCGCG
>JBBQEF010000368.1:0-5169 GCA_038320445.1 Mycobacteriales bacterium | reverse complement strand
ACGAGGTCGGCGAGGAAGAAGCTCGACGCGTAGGTGGAGCCCTCCAGGGTGAGACCCAGGCCCTCGCGGACGGTGCTGGACGCGCCGTCCGCACCGATGACGTAGCGCGCCCGGAGCGGCTTCTCCCCACCTGCGGGCGTGGCCACCGTGGCGACCACCCGGCTGCACATGACCCAGCCCCCGCTGACCCGGCGGATCAACCGCTTGGAGCGCGAGCTCGGGGTGGCGCTGTTCCTCCGCACCGCGACGGCGTGGCGCTCACCGAGCCCGGGAAGGTCCTGCTCGATCGTGCTTACCGGATAGTGCGGCTCTCCGAGCACGCCGTCGAGCGCACGCGGCTCGCCGACACCGTACAGGTCGGCCGCATCGTCGTCGGGTACTTCGGATCGACGATCTTCGGCGCGGTCCCGCGGCTCCTGCACGGGTTCCTGCAGACCCATCCCGAGGTCACGGTGCGGCTGGAACGGGCGGCCAAGAACGTGCAGGCCGACGCGCTGCTCGACGGGTGCATGCACATCGGTTCAGCCGGCTCTACCGGGAGGAACCCGGCCTCCGGGTCCGGCGCATCGACAGCGAGCCGCTCTTCGTCGCCGTGCCGACCTCGCATGCGCTGCTGCGCCAGGGGGAGGTCCGCATCGCCGACCTGCGCGACGAGGACATGGTCCTGTTCCCGCAGCGCCGCGGCCGAGCCGTCACCGGACTCGGTGTGCTGCACTGCGCGTGCTGGCCCTGCCATGCGGTGTGAGAGGGTGCGTCGACGCCCGCGGCAGTCCTGTTCACGGAGCTCGTGGACGCCGTGATGGCTACGCGCGCGCCACAGCGGGGCACCGATCTCGCCGTTGGCCTCGGCTGGTGGCGGTGCCAGGGATTGCAAGGTGCTCGGCAGGTAATCGCCGATCCGACGCGGGCAGGCTGTGGTGTGGTTGTGCGGACCGCGCCGACGGGTACGGCGCGGACGGGAGGGCAGGGCACGTGGATCGCAACACCCGTCGGCTCACCAGGATCGAGCGGCGCCTCGTGGCGGACGACCCCCAGCTCGGTCAGGCGTTCGTCCTCTGGAACCAGAGGTGCAGCGCCGTAACCAGTCCGGTCGACGATCAGGTCCCGGTGTGGGTGCTCGCCACCGTCCTCCTCGTCCTGCCCGCGTGGGTGATGGGCCACTACGCCATGATCCTCGCCGCAGGCTTGGGGGCCATGTGGCTCGTGCTCGCCCTGGCCGCCGACGACCCCGGGTCGCACCGAGCCCCGTCCCCGTCGGAATGGTGGACATGACCGCGCCGCTGCCCCGATCATCCGTCGGCGCGAGGGGGCACGCCGAGCCGCGCGTACGGCTGCTCATGGTCGAGGACGACGAGCGTATCCGGATGGCCCTGGGACTCGCACTCGCGGACGAGGGATGCGACGTCGTCGAGGCCGCGTCGGGCGAGGAGGCATTGCGCCTGCTGGCCATGACCGAGGTCGACGTCGTCCTGCTCGATCTCATGCTGCCGGGCATCGACGGTCTGGAGGTCTGTCGGATTCTGCGGACCCGTGGCGGGTTGCCGATCATCATCGTCTCGGCGCGGACCGACACCTCCGACGTCATCGCCGGATTGGAGGCCGGCGCCGACGACTACGTGACGAAGCCCCTGATGGCCAGCGAGCTCGCCGCCCGCATCCGCGCGCTGCTGCGCCGCCGCAACCCGGCCTCCACACATCCACGGCCCGCGATCCGGATCGGGGAGATCGAGATCCTCCCGGCCGAGGAGGTCGTCCGGCGCGGCAGCGCACCGGTCCACCTGACCCGCACGGAGTTCGGTCTGCTGATGGAGCTGGCCACGGCGGAGGGACGGGTGGTCACCCGCGAGGAGCTGCTGCGGCGGGTGTGGGGCTACGACTACTTCGGCGACACCCGGCTGCTCGACGTCCACATCCGTAGGCTGCGGCGCAAGGTGGAGCGCGATCCCGACAACCCGGAGTGCGTGCTGACGGTGCGCGGTCGGGGGTACAAGGCCGGCGGGTTCGCATGACGAACGGTGACGAGCGTGCGGATGACGAGGTTGTCCCTGCGGTGGCGGGTGGCCGTCGCCTTCGGGCTGGGGTCATTGCTGATCACCGGGATCCTCGCCGCCGCGACCTGGAACCTCGCGTCCGGGTACATGCTGCGCCAGCGTGAGATGAGCGCGACCGCCCAGGCCGAGGTCAACGTCCGGCTCGTCGACAGTGCGCTGATGCAGGGCTCGGGCGGACTGGGCGACCTGCTCACCGGCCTGACCACCGACTCCGACTCCACTGTTCTCCTGGAGCGAGCGCAGGGGTGGCTCACCAGCGGGAGGCAGGTCGACCCCGCTCGGTTGCCCGCGCCGCTCCTGGCGCTCGGCGAGCAGGGGGTTCCCGCGCACCAGCGGCTCGTCGTCGAGGGCGTGCCGGTCCTCGCCGTCACTCTGCCGGTGTCGAGTGACGGCAGCACCTACGTCGAGCTGTTCCCCCTCACCCAGATCGACCGCGCGTTCCGCTTCATCAGCGCCGTCCTCATCGCCGGAGTGGCAGCCAGCACCCTGCTCGGTGTCGCCATCGGTCTGTGGACCAGTCGGCGAGCACTGCGGCCCCTCACTGAGCTGACCCGGGCGGCTTCCCGGGTGGCGGGCGGCGACCTTCAGGCCCGGTTGCCCGCCCAGGACGACCCTGATCTCGCCCCGCTTGCCATGACGTTCAACCGGACCGCGGACGAGCTCGAGGACCGGGTCCGGCAGGACGCCCGCTTCGCCGGGGACGTGAGCCACGAGCTCCGGTCACCACTGACGACGATGGCCAATGCTGCGGCCGTGCTGCACCGGCGTCGCGACGAGATGTCGGGCACCGCCGGCCGCGCGGTAGAGCTGCTCCTGGCGGAGGTCACGCGCTTCCAGCGGATGGTCGTCGATCTCCTGGAGATCTCCCGCGACCATCAGATCGACGACGCCGCCGTGGAGACGGTCGACCTGGGTGAGCTGGTCGACCACGTCGCCCGCGTGCGCCCGCACCCCTGCCCGGTGGTCGAGATCGACAGCGCCACGCCTGCCGTGCAGGGTGATCGCCGCCGATTGGACCGCGTCGTGGCGAACCTGCTGGACAACGCCGAGAGGTACGCCGGCGGGCCGGTCCGCGTGGCGGTGCTCTGCGCCGCGACAGGAGCCCGTATCGAGGTCGACGACGCTGGACCCGGGATTCCGCCCGAGCTCCGCCGGCACGTCTTCGAGCGATTCGCGCGCGGGGAACGAGCCGGGCGCCGGGGCGACGATTCGGGCAGTGGTCTCGGGCTCGCGCTCGTCACCCAGCACGTCGCGCGACACGGAGGGGCGGTGTGGGTCGAGGACCGTCCTGGTGGGGGAGCGCGCTTCGTCGTGGAGCTGCCGGTGGAGGCATCATGAAGGTAGCGGCCATGCTGAGTGGACTGGCGGCAATCGGTCTGGCGTTCTTCCTCGCGGGCTGTGGGGTGGATGCGCAGTCGGCGCCTGTGCCGCTGACCGGTCAAGCGTCCCCGGGGATGGTGACGCCGACCGTCACGCAGCGGCCGCCGATGCCGAGCTCGGTGTCCACCAGCCCGGCCCTGCTCCCGTCGACCACCGTTCGGCCTGCCGACGGGGAACCGCCCGCGCCGTCGTCATGACGTCGGCTCGTCCCGGCCTGCAGGGGCGAGCGTCGCCTGACACCTCGCGTCGAGCCGGTCGATGATTTCCAGCAGGCGGTCCGTCGGCGCGGCGGTCCCCGCAGTGCCGCCGCGGACCGCGGCCAGGAGCGTGCCCAGTGCGGCATCGAGATCGGTGACGATCGGCCGGAGCCGGCCGCTCGATGTCGCCAGCTGGCGACCGACCCGGGTCCGTGCCGAGGCGACGGCAGCGGCGACGTCGTCCCCGTGCGGTCCGCCGGCAGCGGTGATGGCCCGTCCGACGTCATCGAGAGCCCGGGCGCTCTTGAGGCAGTTCTGCTCGTCGACGGGCCTGCCCAGCGCGATGGCGGGTGCCGGCGTGACGGTCGCCGCGGCGGGCGGCGTGGCCGTGGCGGCCGGGATGACGACGGCCACGGCGATGACGGCCCCGACGAGCGTCGCGCCGGCGAGGCCGTCGACCCATCGCACCGGTCTCCGGTGCCGCGTGGGCGGTCGCCGCCGGTCGTGTGGGAGGAGGCTCACATCCTCCCCATCGAGGGCCACGATCCCGTGGCTAGCCTGCGGCGGACATTGTCAGGTGGCCGTCAGGAAGGCCCCTTCATCGCGCCTGGATTGACGTACCGGACCTCCGGGCGTAGACAACGAAATACCCCCCCTAGGTACTGAGGTGAGTCTCCTGCTGGATGCCGTGGGCCATGCCCTGCGCCTGACCGGATCGATGACGTGGGAGATCCTGTGGGCGCTGATCCTGGGTTTCGCGCTGTCCGCGGTCGTGCAGGCGGTGGTACGGCGCTCGACGATCGTGCGGCTGCTGGGTGACGACCGTCCCCGCACGCTGGCGCTGGCCGCCGGGTTGGGGGCCGCGTCCTCGTCGTGTTCGTACGCCGCGGTCGCGCTGGCCCGGTCGCTGTTCCGCAAGGGCGCGAACTTCACCGCGGCCATGGCGTTCGAGATCGCCTCGACCAACCTGGTGATCGAGCTGGGTGTGATCCTGGCGCTGCTGATGGGCTGGCAGTTCACGGTCGCCGAGTTCGTCGGTGGGCCGGTCATGATCATCGCGCTCGCGGTGCTGTTCCGGTTGTTCCTGCGTAGGCGGCTCCTCGACGCCGCGCGTGAGGAGGCGGACAAGGGGCTCGCCGGCTCGATGGAGGGCCACGCGGCCATGGACATGTCCGTGCAGGGTGACGGGCCGCTGGTGCGGCGACTGTTCTCCCCCGATGGGTTCACGTCGGTGTCGCACGTGTTCGTGATGGAGTGGGCGGCCATCTGGAAGGACCTGGTGGGCGGCCTGGTCGTCGCGGGCGCGATCGGGGCCTGGGTGCCGGATGCGTTCTGGCAGGGGCTGTTCCTGACCGACCATCCGGTCGCGGCAGCCGCATGGGGGCCGCTGGTCGGCCCACTGGTCGCGGTGATCAGCTTCGTCTGCTCGGTCGGCAACGTGCCGCTGGCCGTGGTGCTGTGGACCGGTGGGATCAGCTTCGGAGGTGTGGTCGCCTTCATCTTCGCCGACCTCATCATCCTGCCGGTCCTGAACATCTACC
>JBBQEF010000367.1:0-5172 GCA_038320445.1 Mycobacteriales bacterium | reverse complement strand
ACCTTGACCTAGGGGCAGGGTTCGAGCATGTGTGGCATGGCCGCGCGCTTGACTCAGTGCGCCTCGCTGTGGGGGCCGCCGCGACTACTTCGGCGTCCTGCGCGGAAGAAGCGGAAAGGAAATGAAATGCCAGATGCCATGCTGTCCGGTTTTGTCGAAGCGACTGCCACGAAGTTCGGTATTCCCGGCGTCGCAGTGGGGGTATGGGCGAACGGTCAGGAGGTTTACGCGTGCCACGGCGTGACGGGCGTCGACAACCCCCTGGCCGTCGACCCGGACACGATGTACGTGCTGGGCTCGGTGTCCAAGACCCCGACGGCGACGGCGGTCATGCGCCTGGTCGCGGAGGGGAAGATCGAGCTGGACGCGCCGGTGCGGCGATACGTTCCCGAGCTCGTGCTGTCCGACGAGCAGGCCGCGGCGGAGATGACCGTGTTCCAACTGCTCAACCACACATCTGGGCTCGGGTGGCGGTTGGCCGTTGACACCGGCGATGGGGACGACGCTCTGGCCGGCTATGTGGAGAAAATGGTCGACCTGGAGGTGATCGCACCGCCGGGCACCCGAGCTTCCTACAGCCAGTCGGGATACAACCTGCTCGGCCGGGTCATCGAGAAGGTCACCGGCCTGACCTTTGAGCGTGCCATCGCCTCGCTCATCTTCGAGCCGCTGGGCATGGTGCATAGTTTTTACCTGTCGCGCGACATCTTGACCCGGCGGTACGCCGTGGGCCACAACACGGGCGAGGACGCGGCGATGTTGGCGGTGCGGACGTTGAATGACACGCGCGGCAACAATCCCGGCGGGGGGCTCGTGTCCTCGGTGTCCGATCAGCTTCGGTGGGCTCGGTTCAATCTCGGTGACGGGCGCGCGGACAGTGGTGAGCGGGTGCTGCCCGCCGAGGTGCTGCACCGGATGCGTGAGCAAACGGTCGAGTTGCGGGGCAGCTCATTCGGCGAGGCCTTCGGCATCTGCTGGTTCCTGCGCGCTGTGGATGGCGTTTGTCTCGTGGGGCACGCCGGGTCGGCGAACGGCCAGTTCGCGGAGTTGCTCATCGTGCCCGACCGGAACTTTGCCGTGGTGTCGGTGTCGAACGCCGACCCGGGCGGTATCCCCTTCAACCGGGCCGTGCTCCGTTGGGGGCTCGAGCACTACCTGGGGCTGATCGATAAAGACCCCGAGCCGATCCCGTATGATGAGGCACGCGCCCGAGAGATCGTCGGATGCTACGAAACCGACATTCTGATCGTCAGCATCGCCAGCAATGGGGCGGGGCTGACCGCGGAGGCGTTCATCAAACCGGATATCCGTGCGGTCTCGGAGGTCGAACTGCCCGCAGACATGCCGCCGGGCGACCTCGGCCTGCTGGCCGGTGACGGGGACAACTTCATCATCACCAGCGGTGCGATGCAGGGGCTGCGCGGATACTTCAGCCGGGATGAGAGCGGCACGATCGTCGGGGCCGACCTCGCCGGTCGGATACACACCCGAGTTCCGACGGGTGCTCAGCAAGCCCGCTGACATGATGAGTTCCTTGGATTGGAGAGCCAGACGAAGGAGACCGAAGCATGTGATCACCATCGGCCAGCTCGCCGACTATGCGGGCGTGACGATCAAGGCCGTCCGCCACTACCACCAGCGCGGCCTGCTCGAGGAGCCGCCGCGGGACTCGTCGGGCTACCGCAGCTACAGCGCCGAGCACGCCATCCACCTGGTCAAGATCAAAACGCTCGCCGAGGCTGGCGTGCCGCTCGCCCGTGTCAAGGAACTGCTCGCCGCCGACCTCGACCGGTTCGCCGCGGCGATCGCCGAGATCGACCACAACCTGCAGGAACGGGCCGAGGAACTCCTGCGCACCCGCGAGCGGATCGCCCAGCTGCGTGCTGGTGACCGGCTGTTCGTCTCCGCGGAGGTCGCCGATTTCCTCGACCGGCTGCTGGAGCTCGGCGTGAGCCAGCGCGCGGTGCAGATGGAACGCGACCGCTGGATCCTGCTTCAGTCGGTCGCGCCGGAGCAGGCAGCCATCTGGACCGCCGACAAACGCGACGCGATCGGCGATCCGGAGTTCCGCGCCCTCTACCTCGACTACGACGCGGCGTTCGACTGGTCCCCGAATGACCCGCGCCTGTCCGCGCTGACCGAACGTACCCAACGGTGGCTGGCCGATCGGCACGACAGATCCGAGGGCGAATCGAAGCCTGCCCCGGACCCGACTATCGCCCACCTGGTCGCAACGTCGGCCAGCGCGTCCTCGCCGGCCTGGGACCGGCTCACCGAGGCCGCCACACAGCTCAAGGGCGGGACTGTCCGGCCAGGACGCCCGAGCAGTTCTTCACCCAGCTCGGGCCGCACCTGATCCGACCGCCCGCGAGAACGAACCCGAGCGTCGACCTCCCCAACTTGCAACGCCAACGCGTATCCACAGCTACCGGTTGCCATTACTCAACCAGCTACTTCGATGGAACACCGCCCCGCGGCGTCGGCCCAACCCGCGGCAGCCATGGGATCGCAGCTCTTCGTCTTGATGGCTGGGTCAGCGTCCTCATCCGATCGTTCGCGAGACACTCCGCGGTGTGCTCGCGATTCGAGACGGTTGTTGATCTTCGCGATCCTGCATCGTCGCCCTGTCTGGCTTCCGATGCGGGCATCGCCTCGGGCAATACAGCGTCTGTCGGGGCCGCCGTCGGGACTTGGATCAGCCGGTCAACAGCACGTCGAGGATGTCGACGCGTCTCTGTTCTTCCAGGATCAGGTAGGTGATCAGCCCCTCGCCCTACGGCGCGGTCGTGGTCGTCGCGGCAGGTGTCGGCGCGGTCGGGGTAGTCGGCGCGGTCGGAGTGGTCGTGGCGGTCGGGATGGTGGTGGCCGGGTCCGCCGGCGGTGTCGCCGGGGCGGTTGTGACTGGTGCTGCGGTCGCGCTCGGTGCCGCGGTCGGAGACGCTGCTGTTGCGGCTTCGGTGGGTGTGGGGAAGTGGGTCAGGTCCGGGCAGCCGAGGTTGGTCCATGAGCCGTCCAGCCGGGAGACGAGGAATCCGTGCAGGTCCGATGCGGCGGCGGGGTCGGGGGACGGCGCGGCTGAGGTCAGCGCCTGGTCGAGGGCGAGGCGCGGCACGGCGACCTTGGCCAGGTTCAGGCAGTAGGCGGCGCCGGTGTCGAGGGCGGGGTTGACCGGCGGTTGGTCGACCCCGACCCGGTACAGGTTGGTCTTGGCCAGGCTCGTTGTGCCGTTGACCAGGGCCATCGGGTCGTTCGGTGGCACCAGAGCGATCGGGGCGCCCTGGTGCGCGGCGGCCTGCAACTCGTTGAGAGCGAGCGCCGGGGTCGGGCTCCCGCCTGCCGTGAGGTCGGGCGCGGTGGCCGGGGTGCAGCCCAGCACCGGATCGAGCTTGTTGTCGACGAGCCCGTTGTCCGAGGCGTTGGTCAGCACGGTCGCGCCGGGCAGCGCCGCGGCGTTCGCGGAGGAGAACTGGGCGGTGCGCCCGTCGGTGGTGGCGAGGTATTTCGTGGGCAGGTTGTCGCTCTGGTCCTGGTCGACCACGCCGAAGTCGCGCGTGGTCGGGCATGGGAGACCGTCGCGGCCGGTGCCCAGGTCCGGGATAGCAAGCTTGCCGGCGGTGATCGCGGCGTGGGCGGCGGCGAAGAATCGGGGTGCGCCGCAGTAGGCGAACTGGCCGAACGGCGAGCCCGGCAGACCGTTGACGCAGCCGCTGCTGCCCGGGCCGAAGCGGAAGTTGACGACGCCGCGGTGGCCGTGGCGGGCGTGCAAGGACAGCACGTCGGCCTGGTAGCCGAACCAGACGGCCACCACGGCGTTGCGGGGCAGCTGCGGCGCGACCGGAGCGATCGCGGGCCGGGTGCCGGCGTCGATCACGAGTGGGCGGTAGATAGAGATCGACCCGCTGGCGGGGTCGAGGATGGCGGCCTCGACGAACGCGGACTGGTCGGTGTTCGCCTCGTGGCACGCCCCGGCGCTGGGGTTGGTGGCCAGGAAACGGTAGGGCGTGGCCAGTCCGGCTGCCGACTGCGGTGCGGGCGGCACGATCAGGGTGCAGTTCGGGTTCGGGTCCGTCCCGGTGGGCGGGGCGACGATCGGCGGCGCGATTGTCGGTGTGGTCGGCGGCGCGGCCGTTCCGGTCGTCGGTGGCGACGTCGCCGTCGATGTCGGGGTCGGTGGCGTGGTCGGCGTCGTCGTGGGGCTGGTCCCGCCGGGCTTGCGGTGATTGCCACCGAACCAGCGCCACGCGCCCGCCACGACCGGCCAGCTGTTCGCGCTGGGTGACCAGCCGGGGTGTGCGTCGGCGACGGTCGGGAGGAGCGCGGCGACGACGGTCAGCACGGCGCAGGCCATGGCCGCCGCGCCGAGGACGAACCTTGGGCGCACCCGGACCGGGCGGCGGCGGCGGTGGGGTCGGGATCTGGGCATGAGACCTCATTGCGGCGGTCAAGCTGGCGGCCGGTGCGGGGAGCGTCGCGGCCAGGGGGTGGTGCGGGGAGCGATGCGGTGGCGTCGTCGAGGGACCGTAGTGACCGCTCGTCGGGTTCCGGAGCGAATCTGAGGGACCTGGTTGCGTGGGGATCGACCAACGCGCCACCCGGAGCGGCTAGTGGCAACGGATACGCCGAATGTTGCAAGCTCGGTTACAGCGAACGGCTTATTGCGTTCTCAGCTTCCTGATTTGGGCGGGTTTGTCGGTCTTCGCCCGTCCGGATCGCCTCAGGGCTACCGCAGGTGGTGCGGCGGGAGCCGATCGACCGGGATGCACGACACGCACGTCGAGTGGTGGGAACCGCCAACGATTCCTGACAAGATCGACAAGTGGGCCAGGGGAACGCCGAGCCGCCGTCCACGGCGACGACGTGCGGGTGCGTTCGATCGCGGCGCGCGGTACCGCTCAGGTGAGAGCATGCCGGTTTATCGCCGCTCTGCGACTGGGCATAGCGGTGCTGCCGCAACAGGTGCTGGCTGCCGACCCCCGAGCCGGCGAACCCGGTCTGAGCCGATCCGCCCGCCGCCACCGGAAAGAACGACTGCGATGGCCGCCCTTGTGGACCACGTCCAGGCACGAAGTCAGCGACCGACCCCGCTCACTGCTATCCGCTCACCGCCGTTGCTGCTCAGGTGGTGGCGCTTGCATGGGCCGGTCGCACGCGGAGCAGTGCAGCTCGACGTGG
>JBBQEF010000366.1:0-5186 GCA_038320445.1 Mycobacteriales bacterium | reverse complement strand
AGGTGATCGGCGGCATCGAGCCCGCGCGCACGCTGCTGCTGGAGGCGCTCAAGGCCGGCAAGTCGGTGGTGACGGCCAACAAGGCGCTGCTCGCCGAGGACGGCGCGCTGCTGGCCGAGGCGGCCGACGCGTCAGGTGCGGACCTCTACTACGAGGCGTCGGTCGCCGGGGCGATCCCGCTGCTGCGGCCCCTGCGCGAGTCGCTGGCCGGCGACCGGATCACGCGCGTGGCGGGCATCGTCAACGGCACCACGAACTTCATCCTCTCGGCGATGGCCGAGTCCGGCGCGAGCTACGCCGACGCGCTCGACGAGGCCACGCGCCTCGGCTACGCCGAGGCCGACCCGAGTGCCGACGTCGACGGCTACGACGCCGCGTCGAAGGCGGCGATCCTCGCCACGCTGTCGTTCCACACGCGCGTGACGGCCGCCGACGTCCACTGCGAGGGCATCCGTGACGTCACCGCGGCCGACATCGCGGCGGCGAAGGGGCTCGGCTGCGTGATCAAGCTGCTGGCGATCTGCGAGCGGACGCCGGCCACCACGGACCTGCCGGAGGCGGTCTCCGCGCGCGTCTACCCGGCGATGATCCCGGCGGCGCACCCGCTCGCGGCCGTCGACGGCGCGTTCAACGCGGTGTTCGTCGAGGCCGAGGCCGCAGGTCAGCTCATGTTCTACGGCCAGGGCGCCGGCGGCGCGCCCACGGCCAGCGCGGTGCTCGGCGACCTCGTCGCGGTCGCGCGCAACCTCGTGGTCGGCGGCCGCGGACCACGCGAGAACTCCTACGCGAGCCTGCCCGTCCGCCCGATGGGGACGGTGCCGACGCGCTACCACGTGAGCCTGGACGTGGCGGACCGCTCCGGGGTGCTCGCCACGATCGCCGGCGAGTTCGCCCGGCACGGCGTGAGCATCGCCGCGGTGCGTCAGACCGGTGGTGGCACCGCGTACGACGGCACCCCGGACACCGATCCGGGGGCCCCGGCGCGGCTCGTCGTCGTCACGCACGCGGCACCGGAATCCGCACTGGCCGCCACCGTCGAGGTGCTGGCCGGGCTCGACATCGTGCACGCGGTCGACAGCGTGCTGCGCGTCGAGGACCTGGGACGGAAGGGAGTGCGGTGAGCGAGCTGGTGCGCTGGCCGGGGGTCATCGAGGCCTACCGAGAGCGGATGCCGGTGCAACCCGGGTGGCGGATCGTCACCCTCGGTGAGGGCGGTACGCCGTTGCTGCCGGCACCGCGCCTGTCGGAGATGACGGGATGCGAGGTGTTCCTCAAGGTCGACGGCGCCAACCCCACCGGGTCGTTCAAGGACCGCGGCATGACGATGGCGGTCACCGACGCGCTCGCGCGCGGCCAGCAGGGCGTGATCTGCGCGTCCACCGGCAACACGTCGGCCTCGGCCGCCGCCTACGCCGCCCGCGCGGGCCTGACCTGTGCCGTTCTCGTGCCGCAGGGCAAGATCGCGATCGGCAAGCTGGCCCAGGCCGTGGCCCACGGGGCCCGGATCCTGCAGATCGACGGCAACTTCGACGACTGCCTGGAACTCGCCCGCAAGACCGCCGCCGACTACCCGGTGGCCGCGCTGGTCAACTCCGTGAACCCCACGCGCATCGCGGGCCAGGCCAGCGCCGCCTACGAGATCTGCGACGAGCTGGGCCGCGCGCCCGACGTCCACTGCCTGCCCGTCGGCAACGCCGGCAACATCACCGCCTACTGGGCCGGCTACTCCGCGTACCTGGCCGACGGGCTGATCACCGCCGCGCCGCGCATGTTCGGCTATCAGGCCGCGGGCGCTGCGCCGCTGGTCAACGGGGCACCGGTGAAGAACCCGGAGACGATCGCGACGGCCATCCGGATCGGCGCGCCGGCGTCGTGGGGAGCGGCGAACACGGCGCGTGACGAGTCGGGCGGCCGGTTCGCGGCCGTCACCGACGACGAGATCCTGGCCGCGTACCGGCTGCTGTCGGCCACCGAGGCGGTGTTAGTGGAGCCCGCGTCGGCGGCGAGCGTGGCCGGGCTGCTGCAGTCGCACGCCGACGGCACGCTGCCGCGCGGCTTGCTGGTGGTGTGCACCGTCACCGGCCACGGCCTCAAGGATCCCGACACGGCGCTGCTCACGGCGCCGACCCCCACCGTCGTCGCGATCGACCCGGCCGCCGTGGCCAGCGCGCTGGAGCTGTCGTGATCATCGACGCGCGGCTCCGCCGCCCGTGCGCGGAAAGTGCTGCCCCGGCGACGTTCCCCGCGCACGACCGATGGGGGTCGACACGTGGGTAGGCCCACCGAGGTCCGCGTGCGCGTGCCGGCGTCGTCGGCGAACCTGGGCCCGGGCTTCGACTCCCTCGGCCTGGCGCTGGCCCTCTACGACGACGTCGAGGTCTCGGTCACGTCCGGGGGCGTCGCCGTCGAGGTGGCGGGCGAGGGCGCGGGGCGCGTGCCGTGCGACGACTCCCACCTCGTGGTCCGCGCCATGCGCACCGCCTGGAACATCACCGGTGACGCCCCGGCCGGGGTCCGGCTGCGCTGTCGCAACGCCATCCCGCACTCGCGCGGGCTGGGCAGCTCGGCGGCCGCGGCCGTCGCGGGGGCGGTCGCGGCCATGGTGCTCGCCGGCCGCGACCCGGAGCTCGATCGCGACACGGTGCTGCAGGTCACCGCCGGTATGGAGGGTCACGCCGACAACGCGGCGGCCAGCCTGCTGGGTGGCTTCGTGGTCGCCTGGGAGACCGCAGGGAATACCGCGGAACGCTTCCACGCTGTACGGCTCGACGCGCACCCGGGCATCCACCCGGTGGCGCTCGTCGCGGGAACGGAGTCGCTCACCAGCACCACCCGTGGGCTCCTGCCCGACCGGGTCCCGCTGGTCGACGCGGCCTTCACCGGCAGCCGCACCGCCCTGGCCGTGCTCGCGTTCACCCAACGCCCCGAGCTGCTGCTGCCCGCCACCGAGGATCGCCTTCATCAGGGCTACCGGCGTCCAGCCTATCCGGGATCGGCCGATCTGGTGGACGCGTTGCGTGCACACGGCGTGCCGGCCGCCATCTCCGGCGCCGGACCGACGGTTCTCGCACTGACCACGGACGGCCGCATCCCGGCGGGCATCGACCTCCACGGTTTCGTCGCGATGCCGCTGGACGTCGACGCGCACGGTGCCCGCGTCGACGTGGGCTGAGACACGGTTCGGCCGCTCGGCGTGTTGCGGCGGGGGGTTGTTGCCCCGGACCAGTGAATACGTCTACCCTCGCATCTGCAACGGCGATCCACGCGTCATCCGCGTGGCCCCTCGCGCCGAGTCTGCATTACTCCCGGCTCCGGAACGAGCGGCCTCTTCCCGCGACCGTCGCGATGATCGCCGACCCGCCAGTCGGGGCGGCCGCTCATCCCGCGATCCGTTGACCGACATGTCGTCCGGCACACCGCCGGCGACGAGTGTGTGAAATCCGCTGACCCGGGCACGGCCCGGTTGGTCAGGAAGGACAATCGTTGAGCGAGACCGATCTCGTCAGCACCGAGGCCGCCCCCCGCAAGCGGGGCCTCACCGGAATGGTGTTGGCAGAGCTCCGCCAGCTGGCTGGGGAGCTGAAGATCCCCGACACCACGGGGATGCGCAAGGGCGATCTCATCGCCGCCATCAAGGAACGCCAGTCCGGCGGTTCCGCGGCTGCCCCGGCGAAGCAGCTGTCGCTGCCTGCGAGCGGTGCGCCCGAGGTGGACCGCGCGGCTGCCCCTGCCGCTGCGCCCAGCACCGACGCTGCTCCGGCTGCCGAGGCGCCCGCGCCCCCCACGCGTCGCCGCCGCGCTGCCACGCGCCCGGCAGGCGCGCCCGATCCGCAGCCCGCCGTCAACGGCACGGCGCCCTCGAACGGGGTGGCGGCCACCAACGGCGCCGCCGTCGTGGATGACGCCGCCGTCGTGGACAGCGCCGCCGTCGTGGACAGCGCCGCCGTCGTGGACACGGCGCCCGTGGTGGAGGCACCTGCCGCAGCACCCGTGGCCGACGCTCCGTCCATCGCCGATGACGCTCCGAGCACGGGTGGACGCCGGTCCCGGCAGCGCCGCAACCGTGGTGAGCAGAGCGAGCCGAACGGCCCCGAGCAGGGCCGGACCGAGCAGGGCCGGACCGAGCAGAACGCCGAGCAGGCCGCGCCCGAGCAGGCCGTGCCGACCACCGGCGAGAACGACACCGACCGCCCCCAGCGCGGCGAGGCCCGTCGCAACCGCACGGAGGGCCGGGACGACACGAACCGGGGCAACGGGCGCAACGGCGGTGGCGACAACAGCCGCGCCGCCGACAACAGCCGCGCCGCCGAGAGCAATCGCGCCGCCGAGAGCAACCGCGTCGCCGAGAGCAACCGCGCCGAGAACCGCAATGACAGCCGCGGCCCGCGCGACAACCGGCCCGACGACGACGGGGACGACGACGGTGACGGCCGCGGCCGCCGCGGCCGGCGCTTCCGTGACCGGCGCCGCGGCCGCGACCGCAACGACCGGCCCAGCGGCGGGAGCCAGGGCGGTCAGGGCAATGTCGACACCGAGGTGCGCGACGGCGACGTCCTGCTGCCGGTCGCCGGCATCATCGACGTGCTGGACAACTACGCGTTCGTCCGCACCACCGGTTACCTGTCCGGCCCCACCGACGTCTACGTGTCGCTCTCGGTCGTGCGCAAGTACGGCCTGCGCCGCGGCGACGCGATCACCGGCGCGGTGCGCGAGCCCCGCGAGGGCGAGCAGTCGCGGCAGAAGTTCAACCCGCTCGTGCGTGTCGACTCGATCAACGGCCAGGATCCCGAGGCGTCCCGCGACCGCCCGGAGTTCACCAAGCTCACGCCGCTCTACCCCAACGAGCGCCTGCGCCTGGAGACCGAGCCCTCGAAGCTCACCACGCGCGTGATCGACCTGGTCATGCCCATCGGCAAGGGGCAGCGCGCGCTGATCGTGTCGCCCCCCAAGGCCGGCAAGACCATGATCATGCAGTCGATCGCCAACGCGATCACCACCAACAACCCGGAATGCCACCTCATGGTCGTCCTCGTGGACGAGCGCCCCGAGGAGGTCACCGACATGCAGCGGTCGGTGAAGGGTGAGGTCATCGCCTCCACGTTCGACCGCCCGCCGGGCGACCACACCACGGTCGCCGAGTTGGCCATCGAGCGGGCGAAGCGCCTGGTGGAGATGGGTCACGACGT
>JBBQEF010000365.1:0-5207 GCA_038320445.1 Mycobacteriales bacterium | reverse complement strand
TGCCGGGCTGTAGGGCGGGCGCCCGGGGTCGGGGCGCGCTACCGTCAGCCGCCTCAGTGAACTCGAGAATCAGCAGGGCCGATGACGTGGCGTTGACGGAGCGTCTCCGTGGTGGGTGAGTTGGGCGGCCTGCCGATGGGGGACGAGCACCCCCAGCATGCCGAGGACGGGGGCGCCGACCGGCTCGACGCCGATGTCGACGGGTGGTTGGTGGAGAAGGCGCGCGGGGGCGATGTGGAAGCCTACGAGGTGTTGGTGCGCCGCCATCGGGGTCGGATCTACCGGATTGCGCTGCGCATGCTGGGCAATTCTCATGACGCGGAGGATGTCGCCCAGGATGTGGTGATTCAGGTGTGGACTGCGTTGGCCGGGTTCACCGGGGCGAGCTCGTTCACCACGTGGTTGTACCGGATTGTGGTCAACCGGTGCCTGAACAAGACCCGCGGTCGGCGCTGGACGCGCCCGGTGCTCGACGACGATCCCCCGCAGGCGGCGGGCGCGGAGGAGGCGGTGATCGCGGCAGCGCGGGCGCGGGCCACGATGGAGGCGATCGCCGCGTTGCCGGATGACCAGCGCGCGGTGATCGTGCTACACCAGTTGGAAGGCTTGAGCTACCGGGAGGTCGCTGCGGTCGTCAACATCTCGGAGGACGCCGTGCGTGGACGCCTGCACCGGGCCCGGCTGAGCCTGTTCGAGTCCCTGCGGAGCTGGGCGTGAACGGCGACCGGGACATCAGCCGGCGCGGGGAACGGTTGCCGTGCGGGCGGCTGGTGGAGGACGTGCTGGCGCAGGTGGCGGCCGGCCGAGCAGGGGAGCGTGACGACCACCAGCAGCAGTGTCTGCACTGCCAGGCGGCGCTGGGCGAGTACGACCGGTTGTGGGCCCCGGTGCGAGAACTGGCCGGGCAGCAGGTGACCGCTCCGGAGAGCATCGTGGAGAACGCGATGCGCCGGATCCGGGGCGCGGTCGAGCACCGCGACTACGGGGTGCTCGATTCCGGGCAGGGCCGTACCCGGATCGCGGCGCGGGTGGTGGTGGTCGCGGCGCGGGAGACCGCGCAAGCCGTGCCCGGGGTTCGCGTCGCGCTGAGCAAGCACCTGGCCGACCGTGCCGGCGCCGCCGGCGCTGGGACCGACCTCGGTGGTGCCGAGGTGAGCGCCGGCGTGGCCGGGCGCAGCACCGCGATCGAGATCACCCTGGCCGCCGACTACGGCATCGACCTGCGCCGGCTTGGCGCCCAGGTGCGGGCCGAGGTGGTGTCGCGGGTGCGGGAGCTGACCGATCTCGAACCCGTCCACGTCACCGTCATCATCGACGACGTCTTCGAATAGGCCGCGTCTTCGAGCCGGGCCGCTGGATCGTGGTGCAGGTCACACGCGGTGGTGCGTGAGGTCTTCGCCGCGGGGGTGTCCATCAGTCGTACCGGACCCGAGGCGCTGTCAGGCGCTCATGGGGTTGGTCCGGTCCACCTGACAGCCCGAGCCGGGACCACCGTTGAATGAAGGAGCGCCAAGCTGATGACCAGTGCCAGTGAGACCACACCGCGGCCGACCACCGCGCCGGGCGGGGTCGTCGCGACCCCGCCGCGCGGGATGGGTGGCGGTGAGGGGTTGGCCGGCAGCGCGGGCCGCACCACCGTCGCCGACACCGTGGTGCAGAAGATCGCCGGTCGGGCTGCCCGCGAGGTGAGCGGGGTCCATGACTTCGGCGGCGGCGCGTCGCGCACCTTCGGCGCGATCACCGAGCGCATCCCGGGTGGGCGGGCGAGCACCTCGCGCGGGGTCACCGTGGAGGTCGGGGAAAAGCAGGCGGCGATCGATCTGGAGATCGTGGTCGAGTACGGGGTTCCGATCGGGCAGCTGGCCCAGTCGATCCGGCGCAACGTCGTGGGCGCAGTCGAGCAGATGACCGGGCTGCAGGTCGTGGAGGTCAACATCAACGTCAACGACCTGCACCTGCCTGAGGACGAGAGCAGCGACACCGAGCCCTCCGAGCCTCCCCGCGTCAGGTGAGCGACCCGCTCAACCCGCTCGGACCCGCCGATCCTGTGGTGCCGACCGGCACCCTCGATCCTTCACTGCCGCTCGATCCTGTACCGCCTCTCGATCCTGTGCTGCTGCCCCTGGCCGCGCCGGTGGAGGTGGTCGACCTGATCGCCGCCGCGGTGCGGGCCTGTCCCGCGGTCGCCGCCCTACACGGCGGCCGGTTCGGTCAGGCCACCACCTATCTGCCCGGCCGGCGGGTGGCCGGGGTGACCGTGTCGCCCACAGAAGTCGTGGTGGGGGTGGTAGGCCGCTACCCGGCCACTGTCACCGAGATCGCCGACCAGGTCCGGGCCGCGGTCGGGCTGTCGGTTCCCGGGGTGGCGGTGACGGTCACCATCGAGGATCTCGCACTGCCTGGTGAACCGGTGCAGATCGGCGGCGGCGCGGACGTCACCAGCCCGGCCCTGCCGCCGCCGCCGTCACCGCCGCCCGTGCCGGCAGCGGGTCCGGTGCTGCCGAACCCGGCCCCGGGTGCCCGTGCCGGGATCGACCCGGTCCCTGCCCGTCCACCGTTGGCGACGCCCCTCGCGGCGCCGGAGAAGGAGCTACCGCGATGAGTTCGACCATGATCGGTTTGGCCGTGGGCCTGGTCCTCGGGCTGGCCGCCGCGTTCGGCGGGTTCGGCGCGCTCGCGATTGTTGCGCTGCTCGGGGCGATCGGTGCCCTGATCGGCCGATTCGCCGACGGCCGGCTGGACCTCTCCGCCTTCGGCGCCGGCCGGGACCGCAGCCCACGATGACTATCACCACGAACACTCCCGATGCGGCGGCGGGGAGCGGCCACGGCGAGCCGGTCACCGACCCGGGCCTGCCCGCGGTGGGCCGCCACCACCTGCTCGACCCACCCGAGGATCGTGGCGCAACGACGATCGAGGACCGGGTCATCGAGGCCATGGCGGCCCGGATCACCCGGGACGAACCCGGTGTGGGCGGCGCGGCGCGGCGCGTGCTGGGGGTGGCGGTCACCGGGGAGGACGCCGACCGGGCCCCTCGGGTGGAGGCCACGGTGGCGGGCGAGGTGGTGTCGCTGCGGGTGCGGTTGTCGGTGACGTACCCGGCACCGGTGCACACCGTCACCGATCGGGTCCGGCACCGCTTGATCGACCGGATCGGGGAGCTGACCGGGAAGACGGTCGGCGTGGTCGACGTCGTCGTGGCCGCCCTGCACCGCCCCAGCAGCCCGGGGCGGGTGATCCGATGATCCGCCGACCGCGCCGGACGATACCGGCCACGATCACCGCCCTGGTCGTGCTCGCCGCCGCCGCCCTGGCCGCCGTCTCGTGCATCCAGCTGATCGCCGGCACGCCACCGTTGATCCCGTTCACCACGGTGGGCCAGTTCGCCGCGACCACGACCCTGAACAACCCGGCCGTCCTCGCCGGCGGTGCGGTGCTGGCGCTGCTCGGGGTGATGTTGCTGGCGTGCGCGCTGCTTCCCGGTACCCCGCAGGTGCTGGCCCTGGCGTCGAGCAACGACCACACCGACGCCGGGGTGGCCCGCCACAGCCTGGCCCGGGACCTGACCACCCACGCCCGCACCGCGGACGGCATCACCGATGCCGACGTCACGGTGGGCGCCCGCACAGTGCAGGTCAACGCCCGCACCGCGCTGCGGGACCGGACCGGGCTGGCCGAGCAGGTGAGGGAGCGGGTCGCGACCCGGCTGGACGACATCAACCTGGCCCGGCCCGCGCGGGTGCGGGTCACGATCACCCCGGACCGGAGCGCACGATGAACCCCAACCGACCCGCCCGGCTCAACCGTGCCGTGCTGACCCTGCTCGGGCTGATCGCCCTGGCCGTGGGGGTCTTCGTGGTGCTGGCCGGCGCCGGCATCCTCGCCGTGCTGCTCCCGATCCCGGTCCGCGCTGACGTGCCGCTGCTCCCGGTGAACCCGAACGTTCCCGGGTGGGGACCGTGGGTCGGCGCCGCCGCCGCTGTCGTCGTGGGCTTGTTGGCACTGCGCTGGTTGATCGCCCAGACCATCCGTCGGCCCGCCGGCAGCGACTGGCAACTCGCCGCCGACACCCACATCGGCACCACCCGTATCAACAGCGACACAGCCGCGGAACCGCTTGCCCAGGAGATCACCGACTACCCCGGGGTGCAGTCCGCGACGGCCCGGCTCACCGGGCCACGCCAACACCCCCACCTGTACGTGCGGGTCACCGCCGATGACCGCGCCGACATCTCCGCGCTGCGCCACCGCATCGGCAACGACGCCATCCCCCGGCTCGTCCAAGCCCTCAACCTGCCCGCGCTCGCCGCCGACGTGCTGCTTCGCCTCGACACCGCCGGCAGCGCCCGCCGCACCCGATAACCCACGGACACGGACACGGCCACCGACACAGGAGAAGGCGCGGCACAGATGACGCCACAGCGTCACCCTGGAGCCCACCACAGTGCTGTGTGGCCCGAACGGGATCCCGTCAGCCATTCATCTCGCCGTCGCTACACGTTGCGTCAACGAGCCCGTACGCGATGAACAATCCTGTGTCGTAGCTATAGGTTTGATGTCACACCACGCGGGGTATATACCTTCGGACAGCAGCCTTGACGCGATATCAGCTGAACCCGGACTACGCCATTCGGATCTTTTCGTCTCTCCGGATGTCGCGCGAGTCGCAGCAGCTCCAGAATGCACCTGAAGTCCGCAGCCTAGACCGCACAACCGGATGCGCCTGCGGTCTCACGGGCCGTCGCAAGCGCTCGTCAAAACCGTTGGATTGACGGGCAGTGCGATGGGGTACCCCGCCTCGGTAGGCGCGACCAGCAGTTACCGGGCACTGAACGGCAAGTGGATCGAACTCACGCAGGTTGGCCTCGGCTGTTCACGCGAGCATTCGCCGGAGCTGCCGGAGGTGCGGGCAACCCGCTTCTGGCGGTGTCACGATGTCGCCAGGTCATCACCAGAATTGAAGGGAAACAGTGTCCATGTCACTTGTCCTCGCCCAGGCCGATAGCGGCGGTAACGACTTCAACGTTCTGCAGAGCCTGCAGAGTGCGTTCACCACGTTCGTGAACTATCTGCCGCAGTTGATCGGCGCTGTGCTGGTGCTGCTGATCGGTTACATCATCGCCCGGGTGCTGCGGACGGTGATCGACAAGCTGCTGCAGCGAACCAAGATCGACGAGCGGCTCACCGGCGGCGGCGGCGGCGGGTAC
>JBBQEF010000364.1:0-5216 GCA_038320445.1 Mycobacteriales bacterium | reverse complement strand
AGGGGGATGGAGTAGACCGCGGGCACCCCCACACGGTACGAGCGGACGATCCGCGCTAGCTTCTGCCCCCAACGCCCACAGTGGAGGTCGCCATGCGCATCGGCGCAGTGCTCGTCGTGCTCTGGCTGCTCATCGGAGCGTTCGCCGCCTACCAGCGCGGCTACTTCGGCGGCGACTCCGCCGTCAGCTGCGCCGAGTTCGGCACGGTGCTCGTCACCATCGTGGTCGGGCCGCTCAACTACGTCGGGGTCAACCCGAAGATCAACTGTGCGGTGCCCCAGCCGTCGCAGTAGTCACGCCACCTGCTCGTGGTCGGCCTGGTCGATCC
Organism: Mycobacteriales bacterium; assembly: GCA_038320445.1. Classification (GTDB taxonomy): domain Bacteria; phylum Actinomycetota; class Actinomycetes; order Mycobacteriales; family Pseudonocardiaceae; genus Pseudonocardia. The sequence continues at coordinate 4,888 of JBBQEF010000364.1, read as the reverse complement.
GGCGCGTGCGGCGGCGGTCCCGCGTGCAGCCCGGGTAGGTGGTGTCGCGCCAGGTGCCGCTGGGCTCTCTCCCCCTTCTCCAGCACCACGACGTCGGTGCGGCCGGCCTCGGACAGCCGCACGGCCGCGCCCAGCCCGGCGAACCCGCTGCCGACGACCGCGACGTGCACGTCCATGACTCCCCCGCCGCTGGTTACCACCAGTAAGTTACCTACGGTAGGGTGATCACGTGGACACCAGGACCCCCCGCCGCCGGATCGGGCGCGTCGAACGCGAGCAGCAGATCCTGGACGCCGCGGTGGCCGTGTTCTCCGAGCGCGGGTTCCAGAACGCCTCGATGGACGCGGTCGCCGAGCGCGTCGGCGTGACGAAGCCCGTGCTCTACACGCACTTCGGCTCCAAGGACGGCCTCCTGCTGGCCTGCATCGCCCGCGCCCGCGCCGAGCTGCTGGAGGTCACCAGCACCGCCGCCGCATCGGCCGACGGGCCCGAGGACATGCTGCGCCGCGGCACCTGGGCCTTCTTCGACCACCTGGAACGCCGCGAGGCGGCCTGGAAGCTGCTCTACGAGGAGTCGACCGTGGCGGGCGAGGCCCTGGAGGGCATCCGCGCCCAGCAGACCGACTTCATCGCCGCTCTGCTCGCGGTCCAGAGCCCCGACGCCGACCCGCAGCAGCTGGAGGGCTGGGCCCAGGTGATCGTCGGGGCGTGCGAGCGGCTGGCGATCTGGCGCGGCAGCAACCGGAGCGTCACCAGCGAGCAGGCCACCGAGTACCTGATGGACCTGGTGTGGCACGGCCTCGTGCGCGAATAGCGTTGCCAGAGCGACGATTTTCGCGCACGGGCGGCGGAGCCGCAGAATACGACGATGAGTACGACAGCACCCCGCCTGCTCCAGGTCCGGCGCAGCGAACGGATCACCCCGCGGATGATCCGCGTGACGCTGGGCGGCGACGAGCTCGCCGGGTTCGGCGGGGACGGTCCCGACCGGCGGATCAAGATGTTCTTCCCGGTGCCGGGCCAGGACCGGCCCGCCGTGCCGCGGGCGATGTCCGGTGGGCCGGTGTGGCCCGCGGGCGAGGCCCGGCCCGCGATCCGCACGTACACCGTGCGGCGCTTCGACCCCGCGACCGCCGAGCTGGACGTCGACTTCGTGCTGCACGCGGGCCACGGCCCCGCCGCCGCCTGGGCCCGTGACGCCCGGCCCGGCTCGTGGGTCGGGGTCTCCGAGCCCGGCGGGCGCTACGTCCCGGATCCGTCCGCCGAGTTCCACGTGGTGATCGGTGACGAGACGGCGTTGCCCGCCGTCGCCACGGTGCTCGACGCCCTCCCGGACGGTGTTCCCGCGCTCGCGTTCCTGGAGGTGGCCGATGCGGACGAGGAGCAGGAGCTGCCGGCCACCGTCACCTGGGTGCACCGTGGAGCCGCCCGGCCCGGCGTCCCGCTGGCCGATGCCGTCCGCACCGCGCAGTTCCCGGCCGGGCACGGCCAGGCGTGGCTGTCGGGCGAGTCCGGCTGCGTCAAGGACCTGCGCAAGCACCTTCTCGACGAGCGCGGCCTCGACCGCCGGGCCGTCTACGCGACGGGGTACTGGCGGGCCCGGTAGGGCGTCACCTGGGCACCTGGACGTCCCCGTCCATGTTGCCGAACATCGTGTTGTCCCGCGCGGACACGTCCACGGCGCTGGACGCCGAGACACCGTACCGGCTGCGGTAGATCGTGTTGCCGGTGAGCGTGAACGGATCGGTGACGTCGACGTAGACGCCGTAGCGCACGTTCTGCCCGATCACGTTGTCGCGCACCGTGGTCCGGCCCGCGCGGCTGACCAGACGCACACCGTCCTGCTGGTTGGAACGCACGTCGTTGCGCTCCAGGACGTTGTCCTGCGAGTTCTGGGCGACCACGATTCCGGACTCGGTGTTGTCGTAGACCCGGTTGTCCCGGATCGCGTTGCCGGACGATTCGTTGACGTTGATGCCCTGCGAGCCGTTGCGGAACGACTCGTTGCGCTCGACGACGTTGCGGTCCGACCGCTGGTAGAGCACGATGCCGTGCTGCCCGCTGGCGTAGACGACGTTGTCGGAGATCACGCTGTCGACGCAGTCCTCGGCGAGGATGATCCCGTGCTTGCCGGTGTCGTGCACCACGTTGTGCGCGATCGTCATGTTGTGCGAGCCGGTGTGCGGGTCGATGCCGTAGACGGTGCTGGCGAACACCTCGTTGCCCGTCACCACCAGGCCGCCCACCTCGTAGCTGTACACCCCGTAGTACAGGTTCGAGATGATGCTGTCGGTGACACCGCCCGTGGTGCCGACGGTGCGCCAGGAGAGTCCGTAGGACTCCACCGCGCCGAACCCGAGGAAGTGCAGCTCGGAGCGATCGACGGTCATCGAGGCGCCGTTGCGGGCCAGGAGGAAGCTGCGCCCGTCGGCGTACGCGGTGTCGGCCTTCCCCGACGCCGGGTCCCACGACGTGACGCACGTCCCGGTCACCGACAGCTTCCCGCCCAGCACGCGCACCGCGACGAAGCGCCCGGGTGCGCTGCTCAGGGCCAGCCTGCGCACCGCGGGCGCGGCGACGCCCAGCGAGGCGCCCGGCCCGATCTCCAGGTCCGCCCCGAGCAGCCACTCCCCCGGTGCCGTCTCGCGCAGCGCGGAGGGGTCGGCCACGATCCGGCTCAACGCCGGGAGCGTGACCCCCGTGCCCGCGCTCAGGACGATCTTGCCGGCCGCTCGGTCGAACACGGCCGCGGTGCCGGCCGGTGCGGGCGCGGTGTCCGCAGCACCCGCCGGTGCCTCCCGCGTGCAGGGCGCTGCGGGATCGACCGCTGCGGTGGCGGCGACGTCCCGGGGGACCAGGGGCGGCGGTTCGGCCCGGCTGCAGCCGACCAGCACCAGGGCAGCAGCCAACAGTGCGCCTGCCCGTAGCCCGGCCCCCGGTCCCGTCATCATCCCGTGCGGACCGCGACGCGCACCGGGACCGTGAGCTCGACAGGCGCCGCGCCCGGCCCCGGCGGTCCGCCCTGGCCACCCCGCCGCCGCCGCTGGCGCAGGGCGGCGATCAGCTCCAGCGCCACGGCCAGGAGGACCAACGGTGCTCCGATCGCCCCGAGCACCGACAACGGCGGCAGGCTCAGGTCGTTGGCGCCGCTGAACACGGAGATCCCGCGGATCGACTCGAGCGCGTGCACGCGGGAGTCGGTGAGCAGGAACGGGGTACCGGCCGCGACGTCGATCCCGACGGCGACCGCCGCGATGTCGACCTGGTAGGCGCGGACCTGATCGGGCGTGCGGGCGCGGATGCCCGTGTCCGCCCGGTTGATCGCGACCCCGGAGACGGTCGTGGGCGCCTGGACGTCGATACCCGTCGAGCTCCCGTCGATCCGGCCGCCGAGTATCTGGGCGCCCGGGCTCAGCGCCCGCACGGCAGTGTTCGTTAGGCCGTCCGCGGTCAGGTTGCGGACGACCACGCCCGTCGTGTCAGGGTTGGCGACGAGGCCGTCCTTGCCGCCAATGACCGTCAGCCGGTCGATGGTGACGTCGCCCGCACCGCGTTGGATCGCCACCGCGGTCTTCGAGTTCGTGACGGTGACGTCGCGGATCCCGATGCGGTGGGCGCCCACCGACATGCCCAATTCCGTCCGGTCGATCCGTGAGCCGGTCAGGCGCAGGTCCCTGGTCGTCTTCTCGACCACGACACCCCGTCGCCCTCCGGTCACCGTGACCCCGTCCAACCCGACTCCGGAGCTGCTGACGTGGGTGTACAGACCGATCGGCTGGTCGGTCGAGGTGACGCCCGTGACGGTGACCCCGGTGGAATGGCTGATCTCCAGCCCGCCCTCGCCGTCGGCCGTCGTGGTGATGCCGGAGATCCGCGGCCCGACCTGGCCGAGCACGGCGACGCCGAACGAGTGGTTGCTGCGCGTGGTGATGCCGGTGATCGGGCGCGGCGAGCTCGCACCCGACACCATGACCCCGTTGCCGCCGTTGCCCTCGGCCCGGATGCCGATCAGCGCCGTCCCGACGTCGCCGGTCAGCACGAGGCCGTCGGAGTCGGACTTCGTGACCGTCACGTCCTCCAGCCGCACGCCCTCGGAGCGGTTCAGCCGCAGCCCCACGCTGTTGCGGGCCAGGTTCGTGCGCACCAGCGATCCACCGCTTCCGCCGTTGAACGTCACGCCGGGGTTGCCGACGCGCTCGACCTTCGTGCCGAGGTCGCCGATCGTGGCGTCCACGGCGTCGAGGCGACCACCGCGGGACACCTGGATGAACGGGCGCCCGGGGCCCACCGGCATGGCCGCACTCGTGGCGGAGTCGGCCGAGGTGACGGTGACGCCGCGCAGCGCGAGGCGCCCGCCGCCGGTGTAGACCGAGGCGGCGGCAGGTGCCACCGGACCCCCGGTGAGGACCAGGCGTGTGACCGGGGCGCCGACGTCGACCGTCACGCCGACGCTGAGGTTCAGCACGGCGTTGAGGCGAGCCGTGCCGCCGTTCACCGACAGCCAGTCCGACGGCAGGTACGGGAGGAGCGAGCTCAGGGCAAGGTTGCCCGGGGACCGGAGCGTGTGTCGCTGCAGCCGACCGTTCACGACGGTGTCGATGCCGCTGCCGCGCACCATGATCATCCGATCGGGGCGGCCGCGCGCGATCCAGGTCGTCTGCGCCCGCCGGGCGGCGGCCGCGAACTCCGCTGCGACCTTCTGCCGCTCGCGCTGCTGGGCCGCAGCGACCTTGCGCCCACGCTCCTCGGCATCGGCGATCACCTGCTGCCGGCCGCGTGCGAGCTCGGCAGCGCTGGGTCCGCGGTTCGCAGTGCGCGCGGGGACCGGAACGGTCCGGCGGCCCGTCGACGCAGTGCCGGCGCCCGTGACCGGGCCGTTGCCCGTGAC
>JBBQEF010000363.1:0-5227 GCA_038320445.1 Mycobacteriales bacterium | reverse complement strand
TCGGGCGATGTCCAGCAGCCGGTCCGTGCCACGGGTCCGCGGGAGATCACGACGCTGGGTGAGGACGTCGAGGCGATGCGCCTGCACATCCTGGCGGACCTCGACGCCGTGCAGGCGAGCAACCGGCGCCTCGACGAGCAGGCCCGTGACCTCGAGCGCTCCAATCGCGATCTCGAGCAGTTCGCGTACGTCGCGAGCCACGACCTGCAGGAGCCACTGCGCAAGGTGGGGAGCTTCTGCCAGCTGTTGCAGCGCCGTTACGGCGGGCAGCTCGACGAGCGCGCCGACCAGTACATCGAGTTCGCCGTCGACGGCGCCTCCCGGATGCAGTTGCTGATCAACGACCTGCTGGCGTTCTCCCGCGTCGGGCGCACCACCGAGGCGTTCGTCGCGGTGGACCTCGCCCAGGTGGCCAAGGCCGCCGCGGCGCAGGTCGAGCTGACGCGTGCCGACGTCGCCGGGGAGATCGTGATCGGTGAGCTGCCGACGGTCACCGGTGACGTCACCCTCCTGCGGCAGATGCTGGTCAACCTCGTCGGCAACGGCCTGAAGTTCCACCGCGACGGGGTGTCGCCGGTGGTGACGGTCTCGGCGGAGCGCGTCGAGGACGGCTGGGAGATCACGGTCGCCGACAACGGCATCGGCATCGAGCCCGAGTACGCCGACAAGGTCTTCGTGCTGTTCCAGCGGCTGCACGGCCGCGACGTCTATCCGGGCACGGGCATCGGGCTCACGCTCGCCCAGAAGATCGTCGAGTTTCACGGCGGCCGGATCGGGCTACGCCCCGTCGACGGCCCGGGCACGGCCGTCGCCGTCACGCTGCCCGCACCGGAGGAGAGCCCATGACCGACCCCGAGCCGCGCATCGTCAACGTGCTGCTGGTCGAGGACGACCCGGGGGACGTCCTGATGACGCGCGAGGCCTTCGACGAGTACCTGCACAACCGCCTCGACGTCGTCACCGACGGCGCCGCCGCGCTGGCCTACCTCCGCAACGAGGACCCGTACGGCGCCTCCCCGCGCCCGGACCTGATCCTGCTCGACCTCAACCTGCCCCGCCGCGACGGGCGCGAGGTGCTGGAGGAGGTCAAGGCCGACCCGAAGCTCGCCCACATCCCGGTGATCGTCCTGACCACCTCGCAGGCCGAGAAGGACGTGCTGCGCAGCTACCAGCTGCACGCCAACGCCTACGTCACGAAGCCCGTCGACTTCGACGGCTTCATCGAGGCGATCAAGCAGATCGACCACTTCTTCGTGAGCGTGGTGCAGCTGCCGTCGGGTGGCTCCACGTAGCCCGCCCCCGGCCGCAGCACGGTGCCACTGCTCCGGTCCCGTCGCCGCGATGTCACCGTGCTGTGGCTCGGCTGCGGCACCGCCGGCGCCGAAACGTAGGCTGGGCGGTCGTGACGACCGTTGCCCCCACCGACACCGTCGAGAACGCCACCGCCACCCCCGACCAGCCGCAGCCCTACCGGGAGCTGGGCCTGTCCGGCGACGAGTACGCCCGCATCCGGGAGATCCTCGGGCGCCGCCCCACCGACGCCGAGCTGGCCATGTACTCGGTGATGTGGAGCGAGCACTGCTCGTACAAGTCCTCGAAGGTGCACCTGGGCTATTTCGGTGAGACGACCACGCCGAAGATGCGCGAGACGATGCTCGCCGGCATCGGCGAGAACGCCGGCGTCGTCGACATCGGCGGGGGCTGGGCCGTCACGTTCAAGGTCGAGTCGCACAACCACCCGTCCTACGTCGAGCCCTACCAGGGCGCCGCGACGGGCGTGGGGGGCATCGTCCGCGACATCATGGCGATGGGCGCCCGCCCGGTCGCGGTCGCCGACCCCCTCCGGTTCGGCCCGGCCGACGCTCCCGACACGAGGCGTGTGCTCCCGGGCGTCGTGGCCGGGGTCGGGGGCTACGGCAACTCGCTGGGCCTGCCCAACATCGGCGGCGAGCTCGTGTTCGACCCCAGCTACGCCGGGAACCCGCTGCTCAACGCCCTGTGCATCGGCGCGATGCGCGTGGAGGACCTGCACCTGGCGTTCGCATCGGGAACCGGCAACCAGATCGTCCTGTTCGGCGCGCGTACCGGCCTCGACGGCATCGGCGGCGTGTCGGTGCTGGCCAGCGAGACCTTCACGGGCGACGAGGGCGGCGGTGGCCACAAGAAGCTCCCGGCCGTGCAGGTGGGCGACCCGTTCACCGAGAAGGTGCTCATCGAGTGCTGCCTGGAGCTGATCCGCTCCGGGATCGTCGTGGGCATACAGGACCTCGGCGGCGCAGGCCTGTCCTGCGCGACGTCCGAGCTGGCCAGCGCCGGTGACGGCGGCATGCACGTCGACCTCGACGCCGTGCCGCTGCGCGCCACCGGAATGACCCCGGCCGAGATCCTGTCGAGCGAGTCGCAGGAGCGCATGTGCGCGGTCGTGGCGCCGGAGAACGTCGCCGCGTTCATGGCCGTGTGCGCGAAGTGGGAGGTGCTCGCGTCGGTCATCGGGGAGGTCACCGACGGCGACCACCTCGTGATCACCTGGCGCGGGGAGACCGTGGTGGACGTGCCGCCGCGTACCGTCGCCCACGACGGGCCGGTCTACCGGCGGCCCGTGCAGCGGTCCGGCCGCCACGACGCGCTGGTCGCCGACACCCCCGACCACCTGCCGCGCCCGGCTGCACCCAGCGAGCTGCGCGAGGAGATCCTGCGCATGGCCGCGAGCCCCAACCTCTGCAGCCGCGCCTGGGTCACCGACCAGTACGACCGCTACGTCCGCGGCAACACGACCTCCGCCCAGCCCGCCGACGCCGGCATGATCCGCATCGACGAGGAGACCGGCCGCGGTGTCGCCGTCGCGACGGACTGCAACGCCCGCTTCGTCGCGCTGGACCCCTACGCCGGCGCGCAGCTCGCCCTGGCCGAGGCCTACCGCAACGTCGCCACGTCCGGTGCCGTTCCGGCCGCCGTCACGAACTGCCTGAACTTCGGCTCGCCGGAGGACCCGCACGTGATGTGGCAGTTCCAGCAGGCCGTCCGCGGCCTCGCCGACGGCTGCGCCGCGCTCGGCATCCCGGTCACCGGCGGCAACGTCAGCTTCTACAACCAGACCGGCGACCGCGCGATCCTGCCCACCCCGGTGGTCGGCGTCCTCGGCGTGATCGACGACGTGAGCACGCGCGTCCGCAGCGGTTTCACCCGCGACGGCGACACGGTGCTGCTGCTCGGCGACCCCCGCGACGAGATGGGCGGCAGCGAGTGGGCGCACGTCGCGCACGGCCACCTCGGTGGCCGCCCCCCGGTGGTGGACCTCGCCGGCGAGCAGCGCCTGGCCGGGGTGCTGGCCGCTGCGTCCGCGGACGGGCTGCTGAGCGGCTCGCACGACCTCTCCGACGGCGGGCTCGCGCAGGCGCTCGTCGAGGCCTGCCTCGTCGGCGGGCGCGGGGCCGCCGTCACGACGGTGCCGACGCTCGACCCGTTCGTCGCCCTGTTCTCGGAGTCGGCGGGCCGGGTCCTGATCGCCGTCGCCCCCGCCGACGCCGACGCGGTGCTGGCCGCCGCGGCGGCGGTCGGCGTCCCCGCCTGTGCGCTGGGTACCACCGGCGGCCCCGAGCTGTCGATCACCGGTGTCGCCGACCTGCCTCTCGACGAGCTGCGCTCCGCGTGGGAGGCGACCCTGCCCGCGCTGTTCGGCTGATCTCCGCGAAAGGATGGGTGTCCTGATGGGCGGTGACGAGGTGACGGCCTGGCTCGCCGGTGGTGGGCCGGCACCGGAACGGTCCGTGCTGCGTGCAGCGGTCAAGGAGAGCCTGGCTGCGCTCGCGTCGGCCGCGCCGGGGCACAGCGTCGAGGTGCGGGTGCCGCCCTACGGCGCCGTGCAGTGCGTCGCCGGACCCCGCCACGGCCGGGGCAACCCGCCCAACGTCGTCGAGGCCGATGCGCGCACCTGGCTGTCGCTGGTGACGGGCAGGCTGAGCTGGGCCGAGGCCACCCGGTCCGGGCGGTTGAGCGCGTCGGGTACCCGGACGGACGACGTGGCCCGGCTGCTCCCGCTCCCATGACCCGGACGGGTGACAGTCGGGTTCCCGGGGGGCCAACACGGGGGAACTCATGGCGCGAACTCCGTGGTGCGCGGAAACTTGGTCCGATCAGGCGGCGGATTGACCTTAACGGGCTACGGAAGGTGGTGCTGTGGTAGCACCGCGACGTCGTCCTGATCCCCTCTACCGCCAGGCGGCCCAGATCTTCCCCCGAATCGCCGACGAGTCCACCGACCACTCGGGTCTGCGGGACGGCCCGATCGGTCTCCTCGCCTCCCGCTGGGCCGCTCTGGCCCCGCCGTCGCCCCGGTCGCCGACCGAGCAGCTCGCCACCCTGCTGCGGCGGCTGCAGGCCGTGCTGCATGCGGAGCCGTTCCGGCCCTCGGCCGCGCGGAATCTCGGGGCGGAACTCCTGGTCACCGGCCTCTGCGGTGAGCCCGGGGTCCCGTTGCCCGCGGTGGGCGAGGTGCTGCTGGGCACGCTCCGGTTGCTGCGGGCCGAAGCGCCGGCGGCCCTGAAGGTCACCGGCCCCGTCGGAGCCGCCCGGCTGGAGCAGGCGCTCGACGAGATCGCGGCGGGCTTCGCGTGCGCGCTCGGGCCCGACCGCGCCCGCCGCCACCCTCTCGCGGCCCTCGACGCGGCCGAGCCCGCCGTGGTCGGCGATCGGCACTACCGGGCCTTCCACGACCAGGGCGCGATCGGCATGCTCGTCGCGACGCTGGACGGTCACGTCGTCGACCTCAACCCGGAGATGTGCCGGATGCTGGGGATCGAGCGGCTCGAGCAGCCGCTGCCGATGTCGGACTTCGTCCATCCCGACGACCTGCCCGACATCATCGAGCGCCACGCACGCATCCTGCGGTCCGATCCGGGGACGATGCGGTTCGGGCTGCGCATGGTCCGGCCGGACTCCGGCGTGATCTGGGTGCACATGGTCGCGTCGCTGGCGCGGCACCCCGACGGCACGCCGTCGCACCTCATGGCCTTCGTCGAGGACATCTCGGAGCGGCATCGCCTGCGCGCCCGGCTGCAGCACGCCTCGGCGCGCGACCAGCTCACCCGCCTGCCCGGCCAGGCACTGACCGATCAGTGGCTGCACCGGGCCTACGCGCCCGGCGGTGCCACGCGGGTCGGCATCTGCGCGATCGACCTCGACGGCTTCCACGCGATCAACGACGCGCTCGGCGAGGAGGCGGGCGACC